>NZ_BSOY01000089.1 GCF_030160755.1 Brevundimonas denitrificans
GGCGGGGCGCGGACGGGCAGGGCGGAAGGTGGCGCGCGCCGGCTGCGACGGGGCGGCCCGGCCCGACAGGCCGAGGCGGTGCACCTTGCCGATGACGGCGTTGCGGGTGACGCCGCCGCCCAGCTGTTTGGCGATCTGGCTGGCCGACTGGCCTTCCAGCCAGAGCTTCTTCAGCGCGCCGACGCGGTCTTCTGTCCAGCCTGCGGTCATAGCCAACCCTCCGGGTCTCGGATTCAATATATGGGGTCCAGGCTGCCCTCCCGGGGCCTCGACCTACCACTAATCGTAAACGAGGCCCTAACAGACGCAAGATGTGCGAATCAGTCCGTCCACAGGAACCAGATGTAGGGATGGTTAACGGCGACGGCGACGGCGGCGGCGGCTGCGCCGCCGGGTGGCTAGTGGCTAGTGGCTAGTGGCCAGTGATTAGTGGTTGTCGCCTCTCAGCCAGCGGAAGGGCGGCGCGGTCAACGCCACCGCTCAGGCGCCGGCCAGCCACTGGCCACTGGCCACTAGCCACTTGCATCCCGCCGCCGCCGCCCGCATCTGGCTCCCATGACCGACCTGAGCACGACCCCCCGGCCCCGCAGCTATCCCGGGATCAACTGGATCGGGGTGCGGACCCTGTACCTGCGCGAGGTGCGGCGGTTCTGGAAGGTGGGGGCCCAGACGGTGGCCGGGCCGGTGGTGACGACCCTGCTCTACATGCTGGTCTTCGTCGTCGCCCTGCAGGGTACGCGGCCGCCGCTGCACGGCACACCTTTTCCCGAGTTCGTGGCGCCCGGCCTGATCATGATGGCCATGCTCAACAACGCCTTCGCCAACGCCTCCTCCAGCCTGATCCAGGCCAAGGTGATGAATACGGCGACCGACTTCCTGACCCCGCCGCTCAGCCCGCTGGAGCTGACCATCGGCTTTTCGCTCGGCGCCGCGACGCGCGGCCTGGTGGTCGGGATCGTCACGGCGGTCTGCGTCCTGCCCTTCGCCCGACTGGAGGTGGCGAACCTCGGCCTGATCCTGTGGTTCGGCCTGCTGGCCTGTCTGATCATGGGCATGCTGGGCGTCTTCGCCGGCCTCTGGGCCCAGAAATTCGACCAGCTGGCCGCGGTGCAGAATTTCGTCATCATGCCGATGACCTTCCTCAGCGGCACCTTCTACCTCGTCGAAAACCTGCCCGAGCCGTTCTCGACGATCAGCCATTTCAACCCCTTCTTCTATCTGATCGACGGTTTCCGGGCCGGCTTCATCGGCCCGGCGAACGCCGAGGGGAATCTGCTGGTCGGGGCGGTCATGAGCGGGATCCTGACCCTGGTCATGGCCTGGGCCTGCTGGGCGGTGTTCCGGTCGGGCTGGCGGCTGAAGACCTGACTCACTTGTAAGGTGCGCCGGCCTTCGGGTCGGGCTAGCCATGGCGCCTCGTCTCAAGGGGGTTCCATGCTGTTCCGTTCGCTCGCCGCCGCCGCGGCCCTGCTCGTCGCCTCGCCGGTCATGGCGCAGGACCTCGACCTGCGCGCCCAGGTCGCCGCCTTCGTCCAGCCGTCGAATGAGGCGCGGACCGCGGTCGTCGTCGCCCAGCTGCGGGCCGCCGGCTTCGCGCCGACCGTCGAGACCTTCACCGGCGGCAACCGCCAGACCGGCGAGATGGAGGGCCGCAACGTCGTGGTCACGATCGGCGACGGCCCGCGCGAAATCCTGCTGACCGCCCACTATGACGCGGTGAAGCTGCGCGACGGGACCATGTCGCACGGCGTGGTCGACAACGCAGCCTCCGTGGTCGGGGTGATCGAGGCGGCGAAAATCCTGCGCGGCAAGGCGCTGACCCATCGCATCCGCATCATCCTGTTCGACCAGGAAGAGCTGGGCCTGATCGGCGCGCGCCAATGGATCGCGGCGCACGGCCTGACCAACGTCGCCGCCGTCGTGAACTCCGATGTCGCCGGCTATGGCGACACCATGATGTACGGCCAGAACAACGGCGCCCAGTCCGCCTTCGTCACCCGCGCGGTGCAGGAGCTGTGCGCCGAGCGCGCCCTGCAGTGCGTCGGTTATCCCGAGTATCCGCCGTCGGACGACCGCGCCTTCTCGGCCGCCGGGGCGCCGGTGGTGTCGCTGGGCTTCCAGGACCAGATCGGCGCCCACCAGATGTGGCTGGCCTTCAACGGCGGCGAGGCCAACGGCCTGGCCGAGGGCTTCGTCCCCCAGGTCTTTCAGCTGATCCACTCGGCCGAGGACACGATGGAGCGGGTCGATCCGGCGACCGTCGCCCTGGCCGGCGCGACCTATGCGGCGGTGGTGGAGCGGCTGGACGCGCAGCTGTCGCGCTGATCTGCGCCAAGCGCCAGGGCCGCGTCGGGCCGGGCGGTCCCGAACGGCCGACGATCGCGGCCCATCCAGAGATGTCCCGGTGTTGACTAACACCGTCCTCCGGCCGACAAGGCCTGACCCTTATTCCAGCGGTCCCGGCGCTCTCCAGCGGCGGGGCCGTCTCGCTTTTGGAGGTCTGCCCCGTGTCCACTGAACATCTGATGGGTGTCTACAACCGCGCGCCGCTCGAAGTGGATCGTGGTCAGGGCGCGCGTCTGTGGAGCACGGACGGGACCGAATACCTCGACTGCGTCATGGGCATTTCGACCAACGCCCTCGGCCACGCCCATCCGATCCTCGTGCAGGCGGTCAAGGACCAGGCCGAAAAGCTCTGGCACGTCTCCAACATCTTCAAGATTCCGGGCCAGGAAGCCTTGGCCGACGCCCTCTGCGAGAAGTCGTTCGCCGACGTGGTCTTTTTCACCAACTCGGGCACCGAGGCGGTCGAATGCGCCCTGAAGACGGCGCGGAAATTCCATTCGGCCAACGGCCAGCCCGAGCGGATCGACATCTACGGCTTCGACGGCTCGTTCCACGGCCGCACCTACGGCGCCATCAACGCCGCCGCCAACCCCAGCTACACCAACGGCTTCGGCCCGCCGATGGAAGGCTTCCACCAGCTGGTCTTCGGCGACCATGAAGCCCTGAAGGCCGCGATCGCCCATCCGAACACCGCCGCCATCATCGTCGAGCCGGTGCAGGGCGAGGGCGGCTGCCGGGCCATTCCCGAGGTCTGCCTGCGCGGCCTGCGCGAGCTGTGCGACGAATACGGCGTCCTGATCATCTTCGACGAGGTCCAGTGCGGCATGGGCCGGACCGGCAAGCTCTGGGCCCATGAATGGGGCGGCATGGCCCCCGACATCATGGCCATCGCCAAGGCCCTGGGCGGCGGCTTCCCGGTCGGCGCCTGCCTGGCCACCAACCACGCCGCCAAGGGGATGGTCGTCGGCGTGCACGGTTCGACCTTCGGCGGAAACCCGCTGGCCATGGCCGTGGGCGGCGCCGCCTTCGCCGAGATCTCGAAGCCCGAGACCCTGGCTCACGTCAACGAGATCGCCGGCTATCTGAAGCAGCAGCTGCACGGGCTGAAGGAGCGCTTCCCCGATGTGATCGTGGACGTGCGCGGCAAGGGCCTGCTGCTGGGCGTCAAACTGGTCCCCAACAACCGCGAATTCATGGGCTGGGCCCGCGACGAGAACCAGCTGCTGGTCGCCGGCGGCGGCGACAACTGCGTGCGCATCCTGCCGCCGCTGAACCTGACCCTCGAAGAGGCCCGCGAGGCCGTCGCCCGGTTCGAGAAGACCTGCGAGGGTGCGCGGGCCAAGATGGCCGCCGCCTAGCAATCAAATCCGCTCATCCCGGCGCAAGCCGGGACCCGGTCCTGTCCAGCGTGACGCTGGTGCTCCGGGATTGGCGGATCTTTCCAACCGGGTGAGAGCTTTCACCCAAACCACTGGGTCCCGGCTTTCGCCGGGATGAGCGGAGTAGAGAATGACCCGCCACTTCCTCGACATCCACCGGCTCGAGGCCGGGGCGCTGCGCGCCATCCTCGATGACGCCCATGCCCGCAAGGCGGCGCGCAAGGGGTGGCCGAAGGGCCGGGCCGACGCCGACGCCCCGGCCAAGGATCGCGTGCTGGCGATGATCTTCGAGAAGAACTCCACCCGCACCCGCTTCAGCTTCGACGCCGCCATCCGCCAGCTGGGCGGGGCCTCGATCATCGCCAACGCCGGCGACATGCAGCTGGGCCGCGGCGAGCCGGTCGAGGACACGGCCCGGGTCCTGTCGCGCATGGTCGACGCCGTGATGATCCGCGCCAACAGCCATGAGGACGTCGAACGCTTCGCCCGAGTCTCGACCGTGCCCGTGATCAACGGCCTGACCGACCGCTCGCACCCCTGCCAGATCCTGGCCGACATCATGACCATCGAGGAGGCCCGCGGCCCGATCGCCGGCAAGACGATCGCCTGGGTCGGGGACGGCAACAATGTCTGCCACAGCTTCATGCACGCGGCGCCGAAGCTGGGCTTCCACCTGAACGTCGCCTGCCCGGCGGACTACCACCCCGACCTCCACGACCTGGCCAAGGGCGGCAATTCCGTCACCCTGACCAGCGATCCGCGCGAGGCCGTGGCCGGGGCGGACGTCGTGGTCACCGACACCTGGGTGTCGATGGGCGACGGCGACTATGAAGCCCGACTGGAAGCCTTCGAGGGTTATGGCGTCGACCAGGCCCTGATGGACGCCGCCGCCGGCGACGCCGTCTTCCTGCACTGCCTCCCCGCCCACCGCGGCGAGGAGGTCACCGACGCGGTGATCGACGGTCCGAAGTCGCTGGTCTGGGACGAGGCCGAGAATCGCATCCACGCCCAGAAGGCGGTGCTGGCGTGGTGCTTCGCGGGCTGACAGGAGTCAGGGCCGGCGGGACAGGCCCCAAACACCGAGGCGGGCGTCCCGGGCTGTCCGTTCCTGTCCGTCAAAGGCTCCGCCGCTTTGTTCCCACGCCTGCAGGGCGAACCCCTGGGCGATGAGTTCTCCGCCGAGATCCCGCCAGACGTCGGTGCAGGTGTGGCCGTAGCATTCCGTCCATCGCGCCTGACAACGCCCCATCACGGCGCCAGACACGCCCGGGCCGAACGCTTCACAACGGACGTCCTTGTTCTCCGTGAGAGCCGTCAACTCGTCGACCGCGTTCTGCTCGCAGCGGCCCGGCTCATCCGCGAGGCAGGTGTCCTCCGGCGTCGGCGACCGCACGCCCCAGAGTGAAACCCGCTGGTCCGCGACTTCCAGCGTCGTCGAATCGATGATCGTGGCCTGGCCCGCGAACGACATCGCCTGCGTCAGGCCCCACATTCCTGCGACGACAGTCAGGATCACGCTTCACTCCTCCAGCCCCGAAACGAGGCTGGAGAAGCGCAGGCTCCAAGTCAACGAGGCGGACGCCTATTGAAGGTTCACATCCACGACGCCGCCGGCATCCGGCAAGGTCTTCGTCACATTGGCCTTGGCGACCTCGTAGAAGAATTTGAGGAAGCCGCCCTCATTGACCCAGATCCGGCCGTCGTCGGCGTCGAACTTCAGGATGGTCAGGTGGGGATCGTCCTTGCCCTCCGGATACCAGGCCGCGAGGATCGGGTTCCAGTAGCGGTCGATGACGGCGCGGTCCTGGCCGTGGACGGACAACTGGCCGTGAATGCAGGCCCAGACGTTCTGGTCCTTCGAACCGTAATGGAACATGGCGCTCTGGCCGCCGCCGATAGAGGCGTCATTGGCCAGCTCCGTGTCGTCGCGGGTGAAGAACCAGATGGTCCCGGTCTCCTCCTCGCGAAAGGCCGTCATCGGCTGGGCGTGATAGCCGGGCTGATCGAGCCCCAGCATGCCGGTGTTGGACGTCTTAAGGTGATCCCAGAACTCTTTTTCGGCTTCGGCGGCGGTGAGGGTCTTGTCGCCCATGGGTGATCTCCTGATCTCGGGGGGTGGGTCAGGAATGGCCCCGGGCCGGACGGGTTCCGGCCGCGCGTCGCCTAATAGGGCCGCTGCGGCACGCCCATCAGGGTTCCGAGGTGGATCGCGAGGACGAGGATCGCGGCGCCCGACAGCAGCATGATGAAACGCCACGGGATCATGCGCACGCCACGCGTCAAGTCCCACGGCCGCGATCCCCGCCAGCCGGCGAAGACGGCCAGGGCCAGGGCCGCGACGAGCAGGGCGAGGGTCAGCGTCAGACTCATCGGCGCGAAGTGGTCTGCGGAGCGGCGCGGCGCAAGGGCGATTTTCTTGCCGGGAGGTTAATCTTCATCCGCCGTTAACCACGTCAGCGCGAGATATTCATCGGGTCACGGCGCTTTCCACAGGAAGATGGGGATACCGCTACATCTTGGGGTTAACCACGCGTTTACACCCATCATCTTGGCGTCTAGCGTTCGACAAGTAGGTCGGGAGGCGAATCAGTGAGCGCAGCCGCGCCGTGGAGCGTGAAGGGCATCGAGCCCAAGGCGCGCGAGATCGCCAAGGACCTCGCCCGTCGCTCCGGCATGACGCTGGGCGAGTGGCTGAACACCATCATCATGGAAGACGGCGACGATGACGAAGGCGGCTTCACGCCCCTTTCGCGCCGCCCCCATGCCGCCGACAGCATCGACCGCCGCGGGCGCAGCCGTCGGGTGGACGACGCCTACGGGTCCGGCGCGAACGAAGACCAGCTGCAGCGTCTCGGCGCCTCGATCGACGCCATCGCCGCTCGGCTGGAGGCCGCCGAGCGCCGCTCGACCATCGCCATCCAGGGGGTCGACCAGGCCGTCTCCGGCCTGGTGCGTCGACTGGAGGGGCAGGACCAGAACGGCAAGGCCTATGCCCGCCGCATTGACGATATCGCCGAGGAACTGCGCGAGGGGCACAAGCGCCTGCGCCGTTTCGAACAGGAGGTCGGGCCGCAGACCGCGGAAACCTTCGGCAAGGTCGAGACGACCATGGGCGCCCTGGCCGGCCGCCTCTACGACATCGAGGAGCGCCAGCGGTCGAGCGTCAATGAGTTGCGCCACAGGATGGACGCGGTCGAGAAGGTCGCCGGTCCCGGCGTGGGGCCGGAGCTGCTGGCCCAGGTCGGCCAGCGGCTGGATGAGGCCCAGAGCCGCACCGCCGAGGCCCTGCGCAATCTGCAGACCTCGTTCGCCGGCCTGGATCAACGTCTGCGGGCCGCCGAGTCCCGGACCGAGCCCGAGGGCGCCCGCGAAGCCGCCCGGTTCGAAAAACTGGCCGAGACGCTCAGCCGTCAGGTCGAGGGCAATCGCGTCGAGATGATGCGGCGGCTCGACACCGCCGAGTCCGAAGGCCGGATGGACCGTATCGAGCGCGCGGTCCTGGCCATCGGCGATCAGGTCAAGGCGTCCGAGGAACGTTCCGCCAAGGCGGTCGAGACCATGGGCCGCGAGGTCCTGCGCATCGCCCAGAATCTGAACGGCCGGGTCCAGTCGATCGAGGCGGAAACCCCGGTCCGCTTCGAACAGCTCAGCCGCAAGGTCGAGGCCGACATGGGCCGTTTCGCCCAGGGCGTCGAACAGCGGCTGACCGCGACCGACGACCGTCACGCCCTGGCGCTGGAGAAGCTCGGCGGAGAGATCACCCGGATTTCCGACCGGCTGAGCGAACGCATCGCCCAGTCCGAGCGGCGCTCGCAGCAGGCTCTGGACGACATCGGTCGCCGCCTGGCTGACAGCTCCGCCCGCATCGAACAGGGCTATGACCGCGCGTCCGGCGAACTGGCCGAGCGTATGCGGATGTCGGAAGAGCGCACCGCGGCCCTGATCGCCGAGGCGCGAGGCAATATCGAGCGCCGATCCGAACCGGCGACGCCTGCTCCCGCCCCGGACTCCGACTGGCGGGCCGCGGCCTTCCCCGACGCCGCCTTCCCGGGCGCGCCGTTCTCTGACGCGGTGTTTGACGATCCGATCTATGCCGAGCAGCAGGCCTGGTCCGCCGATCTGGCCCCGCCCGAGCCGGCGCCTGCGGCCTTCAGTCCTGAAGACCCGGCCGACGAGGTTCTGACCGCCGACGCCATCTTCGACGCCGTCCTGCGGGGGCCGCGCGTGGATGAGGCGCCGGTCGTCGCGCCAGCGCCGTTCGGCAGCCGTCCCGGCGGGACGTCGCTGGCCGAAGAGGTCGGTCCTCCTCCGCAGATTCCCGCCTTCACGCCGCCCCCGTTCAACGCCGCCTCCCAGGCCGCCCCGGTTCAGGTTCAACCCGCGCCGATCGCCTTCGGTCAGGGTTTCGGCGGCGCCGACGTCTCCGACGCGCTGGAGGCGACCGCCCCGGGCGGCCCCGACAACGTCTACGACGACGGGCATGACGACTTCGAGGGCGAGACGGATTTCGTCGACCCCCGCGCCCTGCGTGCGGCGGCGGCCCAGGGCCGCGCCTCCTCGACGCGCCAGACCATCGACGCCGCCCGCGCAGCGATGGCCGCCCCCGCCGCCGAGGCG
>NZ_BSOY01000090.1 GCF_030160755.1 Brevundimonas denitrificans
GACCTCGATCAGGAAGCTCACATCGACGTCGCCACCGCCACGGCGGGATCGGCGCCGGCCTTCATCCACGCCTTCGTGCAGGCGCTGGCCCGGGCCGGCGAGGCCGAGGGGCTGTCGGCGGATGCGGCGACGCGGCTGGCGCGAGGGGCGTTGCGTTCAGCCGGAGCCGGCGTTGAGACCGGCGAGGGGCTGGAGACGCTGATCGCCCGCATCGCCTCGCCGGGCGGGACGACGCGCGCAGGGCTGGACGCCATGGCGGCGAGCGGCGATCTCGACCGGGCGGCCAGCGCCGCGGTCAGGGCCGCCGTGCAGCGGGCGCGAAGCTTCTAGCGCGTGACGTAACGGCCGTCGGCGATGTTCACCGCCAGCCGGCGATAGGCCCGGTCCGCGTCCGCCCAGGTGTTGATGCCGCGCACATCGCCGAGATTGCTGGAGAACCAGTCGTATTTGACCGGCACGACTTGTCCGTCGGCGGTCGTGATCTGGCCTTCGATGGCCGCGCCGCCGATCGACCGGCTGCGGTGGCCATCCAGTCCGGGACGGTCGGCCATCTGCTGGAAGGTCGGGCGATTGGGCCGCAGGTCGGTCAGCACCAGCTCGATCCGGGCGCCGTCAAGGTCGCCTTCGCGGGCGAGGGCGCGTCCGACCAGTTCGGCCAGCCGGTCCGCCTGTTCCTGAACCTCGCGCGGGCCCAGTTCCTCGGCCTTGTCCTGAAGGTCGGGACCGAGGCTGACGCTGATCAGGGCGGGCTCGGCCATGGCCGGGGCGGCGCTGAAGGCCAGTACGGCGGCGAGGGGAGCGAAGGCGGCGAGTTTACGCATGGTGTCCTCCATGGATCCGGTCCGCATCGAAGGTGGGACCAACGGTCCCGCTTCGCCAGTCCCCGCCATCAAATGTGATCAACCCGGCAGCCGGATCAGGGCCCGGAGGCCGCCCATGTCGCTGCGCTCCAGGGTGATCTCGCCGCCGTGGCCGCGGGCGACGTCCCGGGCGATGGCGAGGCCGAGGCCGACGCCCTTGCGGTTCTGGTTGCGCGAGGCGTCGAGGCGGGAGAACGGTCGGAACGCCTCCTCGTGCATGTCCTCGGGAATGCCGGGCCCGTCGTCCTCAACCGTCAGTTCCAGTCCGCCCGAGGGCAGGGCGCGGGCGCTGAGGCGGACGTGCTCGCCATGGGCGGCCGCGTTGCCGGCCAGATTGGTCAGGGCCCGTTTGAAAGCCAGCGGACGCAGGGTGGCGGTCAGGTCGGCGGGAGCGACCACCTCGACCTCGGCCCCGGCGCGACGGACGTCCTCGGCGGCGGCCGAGAGCAGGTCGGGGATCGACACCGCCTGGGCGGCCTCGCCGGCCTCGCCGCGGGCGAAGGCGAGGTATTCGTCGATCATATGCTCCATCTCGTCGAGATCGCCCTCCATCGCCTTTGAGCGTTTGAACGGCGGCGCCAGGGCCAGCTCAAGCCGCAGCCGGGTCAGGGGGGTGCGCAGGTCGTGGCTGACCGAGGCCAGCAGGGCGGTGCGCTGGTCGATATGGCGCTGGATCCGCTCGCGCATGGCCAGGAAGGCGTTGGCGGCGGCGCGGACCTCGCGCGCGCCGTGGGGTTTGAAATGCTCGCTGGTCTCGCCCCGCCCGAAGGCCTCGGCGGCGTCGGCCAGCCGCTCGATGGCGCGGACCTGGTTGCGGATGAACAGGATGGCGACGCTCATCAGCAGGACGGTGGCGATGGTCAGCCACAGGACGAAGATGTGGGCCTGGGTGGCCACGGCGCGCTCGCGCGGGGCGATGACGCGCAACACGCCCTGGGGCTGCTGCACGCGGATATCGACATAGGCGGGATAGCGTGTGGTGTCGAACCAGAAGGGCTGGTCGAGGCGGGTGGCGAGGGCCTTCTCAAGCGTGCGGTCGACGACTCCGATCGGGCCGCGCCGGTTCTCGGCGGGAAGGACGTCGCCCTCGCGCAGTTGCACCGACAGCGACATCGAACGCTCGGCCCGTTCCGAGATGACGGCCATGTTTTCCGGCGTCGGATCATCGCGCCAGCTCTCGGCGGCCCAGGCGATGTCGCCGGCCAGGCCGTCGGACAGGCGCGCGGTCACCGTCTGCCAGTGCATGTCGAAGAAGGCCCAGGTCACGGCGACCTGCATGACCAGCACGGGCAGGACGATGATCAGCAGCGATCGTCCCCACAGCGAGGTCGGCATCCGCCGCTTCAGGAACCGCGGCCAGAGGCTGGCGGGAAGCAGCCTCATCGCAGCATCAATCCGGGGCCAGCATATAGCCGACGCCGCGCACGGTCTGGAGGTAGCGCGGGTTCTTGGGGTCCGCCTCCAGCTTGCGGCGCAGGCGGGTGACCTGCACGTCCACGGCCCGACCGGTGATGTCGGCCGTGTCGGGGGACAGGCTCATGCGCTCGACCGCCGAATGGGCGTGGATGGCCAGGGTCTTCAGAAGCTGGGCCTCGGCCTCAGTCAGGCGTTGCATCTTGCCGTCGCGCGTCAGCTCCAGCCGCTCCATGTCGAACACCGCCGGCCCAAGTTTGATCTCGCGCGGGGTCAGGGGCTTGCCGCCGGTACGGCGCAGGATGGCGTCGACGCGCAGGGCCAGCTCGCGCGGGTCGAACGGCTTGGACATATAGTCGTCGGCGCCGCGGGACAGGCCCTCGATCCGGTCGTCGGGATCGCCGCGCGCGGTGAGCAGCAGGACCGGCGTCTTCGAGGTCTCGGCCTTCGACCGGACCCATGTCGTGAGGTCGAAGCCGCTCTCGCCCGGCATCATCACGTCGAGCACGACCAGATCGAATTCGATCAGCTCCATCAGACGCTTGGCCGCCGCCGCGTGAGCGGCGCCGGTGACGCGATAGCCTTCGCGGGCGAGGAATTCCTTCAGCAGTTCGCGGATGCGGTCGTCGTCATCGACGACCAGCAGATGCCGGCCGGCGCCGGCGCCGGCGATCGGGCCGGAACGGCCATGGGAGCGGACGTCGGTCATGCGGAAGCGACCGAACCGTGCGTCCAGGCGTTGACCTGAGCGATTCCGGCGGCTCTAACCTGGTGATCAGCGCGGGAGACGATATTCAATGGCCTTCGTTCCTATCGACGATCGTGACGGTTGGATCTGGTTTGACGGCGAATTTGTGCCTTGGCGGGAAGCCCGCGTGCATGTTTTGACCCACGCACTCCACTACGCCTCTTCGGTTTTTGAAGGCGAGCGGATGTACAATGGCCAGATCTTCAAATTGACGGAGCATACGAACCGCTTGTTCCGTTCGGCCGAGGTGCTCGACTTCCAGATTCCGTTCACGGTGGCGCAGATCAACGACGCCTGCAAGGAGACCTGCGCGCGAAACGGCCTGACGGACGCCTATGTGCGCCCCATCGCCTTCCGCGGCTCGGAGCAGGTCAGCGTCTCGGCGCAGCAGACGCGGACCCGCGTGGCCATCGCGGTGTGGGACTGGCCCAGCTATTTCGACCCGGAAACCAAGGCGAAAGGCATCCGCCTGTGCTGGGCGCCCTACAAGCGGCCGTCGCCGGAAACCGCCCCGACCGAGGCCAAGGCGGCGGGCCTGTACATGATCGGCACCATCAACCGCCACCACGCCGAGGCGCGCGGATACGCCGACGCCATGCTGCTGGACTGGCGCGGCTTCGTCGCCGAGGCGACCGGCGCCAATGTGTTCTTCGTGCGTGACGGACGGCTGATCACCCCGCCGGCCGACGGGGCGATCCTGAACGGCATCACCCGCCAGACCGTGCTGGAAATGCTCGCCGCGCGCGGCCTCGAGGTCGAGGTGCGCCACATCCGGCCCGAGGAGCTGGCCGGGTTCAGCGAATGCTTCCTGTGCGGCACGGCGGCCGAGATCACCCCGGTGAGCGAGATCGGCGACGATCGCTTCACCCCGGGGGAAATCAGCCTCAGCCTGATGGATGAGTACAGCCGGCTGGTGCGCGGTCAGATCTAGGCCCCGCTACCTCCCGGCTCGGACTCCCGCGCCCGCTTCGCCGCCAGCCGTTCCGCGCGAATCCGGCGACGCCAGCGCAGGCCCAGCCAGACCAGCGGGACGACAACGATCAGCAGCGGCAAGGCGCCGGCCAGGAACAGGATCAGCGCCCCGATCACGCTCATGAAGACGGTCAGGGCGTTGTCGAGGGCGTCGGTGACCGGTCGGAAGGCGCTGTCGGGCGCCAGCTGACCTTGGGCGGTGTAGGTTATGATCAGGCGTGAGGTCGCCACGCGGGTGCGCATCACCTCCAGCGTCGAGCGGCTGGCGTCCAGTTCGCCCTGCACCCGCGCCAGTTCGCGTTCGGTAGCCAGCAGTTGTTCCAGTGGCCCGCTGCGCGTGGCCAGAAGCTGTTGCAGCCGATCCCGCAGGGTCGTCAGCGCGCGGAGCCGGGCCTCGGTGTCGACCAGCGCGCGCGTCAGGTCCTCGCTCTCCGTCGCGGCCATGGCCACGCGGCCGCCGGCGGCCTCGGCGTCCCCCGCCAACCGCGCCCGGAAGGTCGTCAGAAAGGCCGGAGTGGCGCGGATTTCCAGCTGCGCGGTCAGCTGGTCGCGGCCATAGCGGCTGGATTCCGAGCCGATGACCTGACAGACGGCAGGTCCGGCGGCGACGCAGGCCTGTTCGTGGCGGCTCATCAGGGCGGGGGCGCGGTCGACGGGGAGTTCCAGTCCATAGCGATAGACATAGGCGATACTGGGCGCCTGAACGGCGGCCGCAGGCGGCGACGCATTTGAGTGTCCGGTCGCGGCGGCGCCCGGTCCGGCAGGCATGACGGCCGACGGCGGCGCGGCGGCAGCGTCCGCCGCGGCCTCGCTCGGCGCCGCGAGCTCCATGTTGACGGAGTCGTCACTGTAGGTCGCCGCATCGCGGCCAGCCGGGCCGCAGCCGGCCGCCAGCGCTGTCAGAGCAAGGCCGCCGACGGTTATCAGTCTCGCGCGCATTTCGAGTCTCCCGCTCCGTGATGATCACGGTCGCGTGAGTGGGCGCGCCGTTCGCGGCGGAAGCTTGGCCACAAGACAGCCAAACGGCGTCTTGCCAGACGTTCGCGCGTGGCGTTCAACGGGACCGGGCCGGCGGGGAGCCGGCGGGGAATCACATCCATGTTCAGTGTGCTGAACCTTCAGAGTCTGCTGGGGCTGGCGGTCATCGTGGCGGCCTGCTGGGGCCTGTCCGAGAACCGCAGGGCCTTCCCCTGGCGGCTGGCGCTGGGAGCGATCGCGGTCCAGGCCGCTCTGGTGATGGTGCTGTTCGGCATTCCGGGGTCCGAGGTTGTCCTGACGGCGATCACCGGGGCCGTGGACGGCCTGACCCGCGCCTCGGCCGCGGGCGCCCAGTTCGTGTTCGGCTACCTCGCCGGCGGCGATCAGCCCTATTCGGTCGAAAACCCGCCCGCCCTGTTCACCTTCGCCTTCAATGTCCTGCCGATGATCCTGGTGATCTCGGCCCTGTCGGCCCTGCTGTGGCACTGGAAGATCCTGAAATGGATCACCCACGGCTTCGGCCTCCTGTTCCAGCGGACCATGGGGCTGGGCGGCGCCTCGGCCCTGGCGGTGGCGGCGAACATCTTCCTTGGCATGGTCGAGAGCCCGATCGTCATCCGCGCCTATCTGGACAAGCTGACCCGGTCCGAGCTGTTCCTGATGATGGTGGTCGGTCTGGCGACCGTCGCCGGCTCGACCATGGTCGCCTATGCGGCCATCCTCGCCCCGGTCATGCAGAACGCCGCCGGCCATGTGCTGGTGGCCTCGATCGTCTCGGCGCCGGCGGGGGTGCTGCTGGCGCGCATCATGATCCCGGAGACGGCGGGCGAGGGCGGCGCCGGGGCCGACTACGCCTCAGCCCTGAAATACGACAGCGCCATCGACGCCATCGTCAAGGGCACGGCCGACGGCCTGATGGTGGTGCTCAACATCTCGGCGGTGCTGATCGTCTTCGTGGCCCTGATGGCCCTGATCAACGTCATGCTGGGCGGCTTCTGGCTGTTCGACGGCCCGGTGACGATCGAGCGTCTGCTGGGCTGGGTCTTCATGCCCGTCGCCTGGCTGTCGGGGGTCGAATGGGCCGAGGCCGGCAAGGCCGGCTGGCTGCTGGGGGTCAAGCTGACCCAGACCGAGTTCAAGGCCTTCATCGAGCTGGGCGCCGTCCCGGCCGGCGAGATGAGCGAGCGGACGCGGATGCTGATGACCTATGCCCTGTGCGGCTTCGCCAACATCGGCTCGGTCGGCATTACGGTGACGGGGCTGAGCGTGCTGATGCCCGAACGCCGGGAAGAGGTCCTCGGCATGGTCTGGAAGGCCCTGTTCGGGGGATTTCTGGCCACCCTGATGACGGCCGCCATCGTCGGCGCCATGCCCGCCGCCATGTTCCGCTGAAGCCGGAGACAGATCGATGAAACTCTACACCTCCCACCGCGCGCCGAATCCGCGCCGGGTCCGCTGGGTGATGGCCGAGAAGGGGATCGAGGACGTCGAGGTGATCGAGGTCGACATCCTGACCGGCGAGCACAAGACGCCCGAGTACCGCGCGCGGGTCGGCGTGCCCCATGTACCGGCGCTGGAGCTGGACGACGGGACCACAATCTCGGAATCGGTGGCCATCTGCCGCTATCTGGAGGCCCTCTATCCCGAACCCAATCTGTTCGGCCGCGACGCGCGGGAACAGGCTGTGATCGAGATGTGGACCCGCCGGTGCGAATTCTATCTGGCCAATCCGATCATGCTGAGCGTGCGCCATTCCCATCCGGCGCTGGCCGCGCTGGAAGCGATCCAGATCCCGCAACTGGCCGAATACAACCGCGTCGCCGCCGAGAAATTCATGAAGACCCTGGACCGGCGGCTGGCGGACCATGCGTTCCTCGCCGTGGACCGTTTCACCATCGCCGACGTCGTCGCCGTGGTCGGTCTGGATTTCGCCCGGCTGATCAAATACCGGCCGCCGGAAGAGCTGACCCATCTGGCGCGCTGGCTGGCGGACTGTCGGGCGCGGCCCGCGGCGGCGGCGGGCGCGTAGGATCGGATCGGTCTAGTCGGGATCGAACGGCCGACCGTTCCACTCGATGTCGGCGGTGATGGCCTCAGTGAGCGAGCGGCCCGTGCGAAGCGCGCGGAGGCCGAAGACGGCGGCGTCGGCCAGGGCGCCGAGGACCGGCCACCGATCGCCGGGAGCTCCCACGGCGTCTGAACCCTGCCTTCGCTGCGTGCGCCAGGCTGCAAGCCGTCGATCACGCAGGGCGGTGGGCAGGCCGTGGAGCCAGAGAGCCGTGGAGAGTTGGCATGCGCCCGTGCTCGGCCCGGCCTCGCCACGTGCCATCAGGGCCTGACCGAAGGCGGCGCTGCGGCCGAACAGATGCACGCCGCTGGTCGCCCGCGGATTGCACTCGATCAGCCACGGCTGACCGTCGGCGTCGACAATGGCGTCGCAGGCGATCTGGCCTGTCCCCGCGAAGGCGGCGAGGGCGTCGGCCATGGGACGCAGCCGCGCGGTCTGGTCCGCGGGGAGGGGACGGAAGACGTAGCTGGCCCCGCCGGGCAGCCGCCAGTCCGAGCCATAGGCGCAGAAGGCGACGACCCGGCCTTCCTGGCAGACGGCGTAGACGCTGACTTCCTCGCCGACGATCCGGCGCTGGACGACCCAGGGGGCGTCGGGGGACGGCGCGACGGCGGCGAGGTCTTCGGGGCCCGGGGCGACAAGCGTGCGGGCGCCGAAACGCGACCAGACCGGCTTGAAAACGTGGTCTGCGGCGTCGCCGGAGAAGGCCGCCAGCGCGGCCCGGTCGGCGACCACCGTGGTGTCGGGTACGGACAGGGCGAGGCTGCGGCACAGGGCGGCGAACCGGTCCTTGGCGTGCAGGGTCGCCAGCCGCTCCAACGGTGGCGCGAACAGCCGGTCGGAAAAGCCGTCGGCCTCGGCCAGAGCCGCGAGGTGAAACACCTCCTCGCAGGTCGGGATGATGCGGACGGGATCGAGCCGGGCGATCAGGTCGCGGATGTCGCGGGCGAAGTCGGCCGGACGCTCGACCGGCGAGGCATGGCGATGCACCGGTCCGGCGGCGCCCGACAGGCGGGCGAGCCAGGCCGGGCTGCAATCGGTCAGGTGCGGCTCATAGCCGGCGGCGCGCAGGCTGCGGGCGATGTCCAGCGCCGCCACGGACCGGGCGCCGGTGATCAGGACCCGCTCAGCCATCGGACCAGCGCACCCGCCGCCGTTTGACGCCGTCCTGCGCCGGGCGACC
>NZ_BSOY01000091.1 GCF_030160755.1 Brevundimonas denitrificans
GGCGAGCGGCCCTATTCGGCCCCGGCCGCCGCTGCGCCGGCTCCGCCCCGGCAATCCGTGGAGTAACGGTCCTTCCCCTGGCCTTCAGGGGTGAGGGGCGCAAACGAAAGAGGCCGCGTCCCGGGGGGCGCGGCCTCTGGTCGTTCAGCGCGGCGTGGCGCCTATTCGATGTCTTCGTTCAGCAGACCGACCTTGAAGAAGCCGTTCTCCTGCAGGGTGTTCATGACTTCCATGAACTGGTCGTAGGTCACGTCCGGCTGGGCGCGCACGAACACGCGCTCCTCGCGGCAGTTGGTCGGAACGGCGAGGGCCACGCAGACGTCGGCGGCCAGGGTCTCGATCGTGGTCTGACGATCGGCCAGGAAGATCGAGCCGGTGTCCTGGATGGTGATGTAGACGGGCTCCTTCACCTCGTCCGGGTTCACCGGGGGTGTCGCGGGCGGCAGGTCGAGGCGGATCGAAACCGTGGCCATCGGCGCGGCGACCATGAAGATGATCAGAAGGACCAGCATGATGTCGACGAACGGCGTGACGTTGATGTCCGCGTTCTGCTCGATCGTCTTGCCGCCCTGGCCGGCGGGTCCGGAAAGCTTGGAGCCCATGTGTCACTCTCTCCATCGGGCCCGACGCGATCGCGGCGAGCGAAATCTATGACGTTCGGTTCGTCTCTTGGCGTCCCCGACCCGGCTTGTAAAGCGGGTTCAGGCGGGTTGGGGTTCCATTGCCCCGGGATTGTCCAAAATACGCCTCTCAGGCGAGCCGATCAGCCCTTCGCCAGCTTCAGGAAACGGTCCTTCAGCGCGGCGTCGCTCTTGAAGACGCCAGTGAAGCGGGTGGTGATGGTGGAAACGTGGCGGTGATGCACGCCGCGGGTGGTCATGCACTGGTGTTCGGCGTCGATCATGATGGCGACGCCGGCCGGCTGCAGGTTTGATTCGATGGCTTCGGCGATCAGCTGGGTCAGGGTTTCCTGGGTCTGCAGGCGGCGGGCGAAGATTTCGACCACCCGCGCCAGTTTGGAGATGCCGACGACCTTCTCCTGCGGGATGTAGGCGACATAGGCCTTGCCGAGGAACGGAGCCATGTGGTGCTCGCAGTGGCTTTCCACCTCAATGTCGCGCAGCAGGACCATGTCGTCATAGCCCTGCACGTCCTCGAAGGTCCGCGACAGCTCCACGGCCGGATCCGCGTCATAGCCGTCGAACCACTCGCCATAGGCGTCGACCACCCGCTTGGGCGTGTCGCGCAGGCCCTCGCGGTCGGGATCGTCGCCCGCCCAGGCCAGCAGGGTGCGGACGGCCTTGAGGGCCTCCTCGCGGCTGGGGCGTTTGGAAGGGTCGTTGTCGCCGACCAGAACCGGCTTGACGGGGATGACGCTCATTCTCGATCTCGACGCTGTTCGCTTGTGCAGCAGGACCGCTATATGGGACGGCGGGTCCGTCCCGCAAGAAAACTGAAAGACGCCGCTTCCCTATGCCGCTGGTTCTTCACGACACCCTGCACCGCGAAAAGCGGGTTTTCACGCCGCGCGACCCCGACCGGGTGACCCTCTATGTCTGCGGTCCGACCGTTTATGACTACGCCCATATTGGCAATGCGCGGCCGCCGGTGGTGTTCGATGTGCTGGTCCGGCTGCTGCGCCGGCAGTTCGGGGCGGACAAGGTGATCTACGCCCGCAACGTCACCGACGTGGACGACAAGATCAATGCGAAGGCCGCGAAGGAGGGGACGCCGATCGGCGATGTCACCTCGCGTTACGAGGCCGCCTATCTGGACGACATGAGCCGGCTGAACGTCTCGCCGCCGGACATCGCGCCCCATGTAACCGACCATATGGACGCGATCGTGAAGCAGATCGGCGCCATCATGGATCAGGGCTGCGCCTACGCCGCCGAGGGTCACGTGCTGTTCGACGTCTCATCCTACGAGACCTACGGCCGCCTGTCCGGCCGGAACCTTGACGACATGATCGCGGGCGCCCGGGTCGAGGTCGCGCCGTACAAGAAGAATCCGCACGACTTCGTGCTGTGGAAGCCCTCGAAGGAGGGCGAACCCTCGTGGCCGTCGCCGTGGGGCGAGGGGCGTCCGGGCTGGCATATCGAATGCTCGGCCATGATCGAGGAGACGCTGGGCCTGCCGATCGACATCCACGGCGGCGGCATCGACCTGGTGTTTCCGCACCATGAGAACGAGATCGCCCAGGGCGTCTGCGCCCACGGCCATGCGCATGAGCCCGAGGCCCATGCCGAATACAGCCGCTACTGGATGCACAACGGCTTCCTGACCGTCGATGCGGAGAAGATGTCCAAGTCGATCGGCAATGTCCTGCTGCTGCACGACCTGGTTCAGAACGTCCCGGGCGAGGTGGTGCGCTGGGCCCTGCTGAGCGCCCATTATCGCCAGCCGCTGGACTGGAACCAGGCGCTTCTGGACCAGAGCCGCAAGGCGCTGGACCGGCTTTACGGGGCCCTGCATCGCGCCGCCGCCGTCGACGCCAATGGCGACGAGCCGCCCGCGGACTTCCTCACGGCCATCGAAGACGACATCAACACCCCGGGCGCCATGTCGACCCTGTTCGCCCTGTCGAGCGAGATCGAGCGCGCCATGACGGCCGGCGATCACGGCGTCGTGGCCCGCGCCAAGGGCGAGCTGATCGCGTCCGGCGCCGTCCTAGGCGTGCTTCAGGCCGATCCGGCGGACTGGCTGGAAGGCGAAGTCTCCGACGCCCTCCGCACCGAGGTCGAGGGTCTGCTGGAACAGCGCGCCGCCGCCCGCGCGGGCAAGGACTGGCCCGAGGCGGACCGCATCCGCGACCGGCTCAATGCGCTGAATGTGGTGGTCATGGACGGACCGCAGGGCGCGACCTGGCGGGTGAAGGGCTGACGCGGATCAGGTGATCCGCTTGGCCGACACCGGGTCGCTGGCGGGGAAGGTTTCTTCCAGGCCTTCGTCCAGCAGGGCCTCCTGCCGGTCCTCCGATTCGCGCTCGTTCTCGCGCAGCTGATCGGGCTTGCCGGTCTCGCGCGGGGCCTTCTTCGCGTGCGGGGTTTCCGGATCGCAGTCGTCGCGCGAGGACGGCGGGGTGTGGTCGGTGTGAGCAGTCATGTCGCCCTCCTTATTTCGCGGGATGGTCTTCGTCGCCGTCCGGGCCGTAGCCCAAGCCGGCGATGTCATCGTCTGACAGGTGTTTAGCTTCCCAGTGGGCCGCGCTGGCCTGGGCCCCGCGGACGTTGCGCATCAGGCCGGTGTAGACCAGCTCGACCTCGTCCGGGCCGCGCCCGCCGGCGCTTTCGCCGTCGATTTCGGTCAGACGCTCGCCGTCCACGCCCAGCAGGGCGTCGGCCTCGGCCTCGATGCCGGACGAACCCTGGACCTCGTC
The DNA here is from genome assembly GCF_030160755.1 of Brevundimonas denitrificans. GTDB lineage: Bacteria > Pseudomonadota > Alphaproteobacteria > Caulobacterales > Caulobacteraceae > Brevundimonas > Brevundimonas denitrificans. Next base: position 3,380 of record NZ_BSOY01000091.1, read on the forward strand.
CAGGTCAATTTCAGCGTCCTCGTCGAACGGCTCTTCGTCCGCGTCGCCGTCCATCTGGGTGACGTCCAGCACGAGATCGGCTTCGTCCAGCAGGATGTCCCCGTCGCCCTCATCGTCGATGTGGGTCTCGTCATAGACTTCCGACTGGGCCTGGTCGTCCGAATAGCCGTCGATCTCGGGCATGAACTTCCTCCTGCTGGAGGATCAACGCCCGGCGCTTGTCCGATGTTCCGGAGACGAACCGGATCCGTCGCCGCGGACAAGAGATGGTTAACCACGATTGTTTAGACTGCGTTGGGTCCCGGCTTCCTAACGTCGCCGGGAGGCTGTCAGGAGACGCTCTCTCAAATGCCGCTCAAGCTGTCGCTGAAGCCCGGCGAGAAATTCGTCCTCAACGGCGCCGTCGTCCAGAACGGCGACCGCCGCGGCGTGCTGATCCTGCAGAACAAGGCGTCGGTGCTGCGCGAGAAGGACATTCTCCAGCCCGAGGACGCCAACACCCCGGCCAAACGCGTCTATTTCCCGGTCATGATGATGTACCTGGACGAGGCGTCGGCGGCCAAGGTCTATGACGAGTTCGCCCTGCGGCTGAGCGAGTTCATGGGGGCGTCCCGCAATCCCGAAATCCTGGCCGACTGCGTGGCGGCGTCCCGCCATGTGATGGCGCGCGAATACTACAAGGCGCTGATGGCGGCGCGTAAACTCGTTGAGTATGAGGAAGGTCTGGCGAATGTCGCTGCAGGCGTACAAGACCGCGGCCACACGGGCTGAGACTCCGCGTGAGATGGAGTACCGGCTGTTCGGGCAGGTCACCCGGGCGCTGATGCACGCCGCGACGCTGGAGACCTCGGAAATCGCCGCGCGGATCGACGCCCTGGACTGGAACCGCCGGCTGTGGTCGGCCCTGGCCACCGACTGCTCTGACCCCGACAACGCCATGAATGCGAGCCTGAAGGCCCAGATCATCTCGATCAGCCTGTTCGTCAGCCGTCACTCGTCGGCGATCATGCGGGGCGAGGATGATTTTGAAGCCCTGATCGACATCAATCGGATGGTCATGCAGGGCTTGGCCGGACCGGGGCCGGGCGCGCAACAGGCCGCCTGACCCACCCGCCTCGCGCGTTCAGAACAGGCCGGTGATCCACTGGACGGTCGGCCCCAGGGCCCGGCTGACCAGCTCCCACGCCAGCCAGATGAACAGGCAGACGCCGGCCACGCCCGCCCAGCCGATCAGGACGACGACGCCGTCGCGCTGCATCAGGCCGAAGCCGAAGGTGGAGATGATCAGCGCCGGCACCAGGTTCCCGCCCCAGATCGGCAGGACCAGGATGCAGGCCAGCAGGACGGTGGCGATGCCGATCAGCACCTCCGACACTTCGCTGGTCATGACCGACAGCCGGGGTCTGGACAGCCGCTCGACCTGTTTGAAACGGGCCAGCACCGATTTCACCCCGGTGCGATAGGTCTCCCGCTCGATCGAGCGCCGCAAGGCCCAGCGCGGCAGCCACAGCTGATCCTGCCGGATCGCCAGCTGCAGGCCCATCAGCAGCAGGGGCGCGCCGAGCACCGTCGTCGTTCCCGGGATGATGCCGATGGCGATGTTCAGCAGGCCGAAGAACAGCATCAGGGCGCCGAAGCCGCGCTCGCCGAACGCATTGACCAGCTCGCCGAGGTAGAGCTTCGGCTCGTCCCGGACGCCGATGTCCTCGATCACCTGCGAGAAGGTCCGGCTGTCGCTCTGATAGTCGTAGTCAGGCATCGGCGACGGGCGTCCGGAGGGGGGTGTTACGATCTAGGCGGGTAGATTGGCGGGCGCCACTTAACAATCGTCAATCCCCATCCGGTTGCTGGCGAAACGCGGCTATTTCGGGCATCCTGCGTCTCCCGAGGCAAGGCCCGACAGAGCGCCGGGCGGGAGGGATCAGAATGCGCAGGCTCACACCCGGCCTGGCCGGTCTTATCAGCCTCGCCCTGACGGCGTGCGGCCAGGGCGATGACAGCGCGCCAGCGGCAAAGGCCGACTCTGGCGGCGCCCCGGCGCCGGCCGCCGCGGCCATGGAGGGGCCCCGTCCGGGGCTCTGGCGGATCACCACCCGGATGCCGGGCATGCCGGCCGGGGTCTCCATGCCGGCGATCGAGACCTGCGTCACACGGCAGGATTTTTCGGAAATGCAGCGCGGTCCGGGCCAGGAGGCCCCCGAGGGGGTTCGGTGCAGCGAACAGAGCTTCCGTCGCGACGGCGACGCCATGGTCGGACATTCGGTCTGCACCATGCCGGATGGCGGTCGCGCGGAGACGGATACCCGCGTCACCGGCGACCTCTCAAGCCGCTACGCGATGGAAGTCAGGACCCGGATGACGCCGGCGCCTGATCCGTCCATGGCCGATACGACCATGACCATGACGGCCGAGCGGATCGGCGACTGTCCCGCCGGATCAGCTGCCCAGTAGTTCCCGTCCGATCAGGAAGCGCCGGATCTCGTTGGTCCCCGCGCCGATGTCGTACAGCTTGGCGTCGCGGACCAGCCGCTCGACCGGCCATTCCTTGGTGTAGCCGGCCCCGCCGAGGGCCTGGACGGCCTCGAGGCTGACCTTCACCGCATTCTCGGACGCCAGCAGGATGGCGCCGGCGGCGTCATAGCGGGTGGTCTTGCCCTGGTCGCAGGCGCGGGCGACGGCGTAGACATAGGCTCGGGCGCTGTTCAGGGCGACGTACATGTCGGCGACCTTGGCCTGCATCAGCTGGAACGAGCCGATCGGCTTGCCGAACTGCTTGCGCTCGCGGACGTAGGGCAGGACCACGTCCAGCGCCGCCTGCATGATGCCCAGCGGACCGGCCGAGAGCACGGCGCGCTCATAGTCGAGGCCGCTCATCAGCACGCCGGCGCCGCCGCCGACCGGGCCCATGACATTCTCTTCCGGGACCTCGCAGTCCTCGAACACCAGTTCGGCGGTGTCCGAGCCGCGCATGCCCATCTTGTCCAGCTTCTTCGAGACGCTGAAGCCCTTCATCCCCTTCTCGATCAGGAAGGCGGTGACGCCGCCGTTGCCTTCGCCGGTGCGGGCGTAGACCACCAGGGTCTCGGCGTGCGGGGCGTTGGTGATCCAGAATTTGGTGCCGTTCAGGACGTAGCGGTCGCCTTCCTTGCGGGCCTGGGTGCGCATCGACATGACGTCGGAGCCCGAACCGGCCTCGGACATGGCCAGGGAGCCGACGTGCTCGCCGGAGATCAGCTTGGGCAGGTATTTCTGCTTCTGCTCCTCGGTGCCCCAGCGGCGGATCTGGTTGACGCACAGGTTGGAGTGGGCCCCGTAGGCCAGGCCGATCGAGGCCGAGGCGCGGGACACCTCCTCCATCGCCACGACGTGTTCAAGGTAGCCGAGGCCGAGGCCGCCGTACTCTTCCTCGACGGTGATTCCGTGCAGGCCCAGCTCGCCCATCTCGGGCCAGAGCTCGCGCTTGAAGGCGTTGGTCTCGTCGATCTCGGCCGCCAGCGGCGCCAGACGGTCGGTCGCCCAGCGGGCGGTGGTCTCGCGGATCATGTCGGCGTTCTCGCCGAGGCCGAATTCCATCGATTGGGGGGCGTTGGGAATGCTCATGACGGCGGGGTTAGCACCGCCTGCCCGCGCCGGAAAGTCAGTCCGGCTTGCCCCACCGCACATACAGGTTCCACGACGACACTCCGACGCAGATCACGCCGATCAGGGCCAGGGCCCAGGCGATGACGGTGGTCTCTCCCATCGGCGACGGCTGTTCGACCGCCAGGCGGAAGGCGGCGGCCGAGGCTCCGCAGGCGGCGAGGCCCACGCCGCCCATGATCAGGAAGGCGCCGGTCTCGCTCCAGTCGAAGCGGCGCGGTCCGGCCGGCTCGACCTCGTGGCGCAGCACCGACAGGGTCGGCTCGTCCTCGAACAGGACGGTTTCCTCGGCCGCAGGGGCCGGGGCGCGCTGGTCCGACGGCCACACCGGGCGTTCGGCCTGGACGAAATCGGCCTCGGTGGCCGGCGTCAGGACCAGCTCCGCATCCATGGCCCGGAAGGGCGAGGGAAGGGGCGCGGCCGACACCAGAGGGGTGACGGGAACGTCGGGTTCGGCGGGCGCCGGCGCGGGAGGCGCAGGCTCCGGCTCCCTGGTGAAGACCGGCTCCACGATCGGGGCCTCGGCGGGCTCCGCCGGGGCGAAGCCGGGCAGGGGGCCGATGATGGCGGCGGCGTAGGGTGAATAGCGATCCAGATTGACCCGCGTCACTGCATCCGCCGGCTGGAAGATCGGGGTTTCGAAGGCGGGCGCTTCGGGCGACCAGGCCGGATCGGGCTCGACGGCTTCCGGCTCGGCAGGGAGGGAGGCTTCCGGCGCCTCGCCCAGCAGCGCAGCGACGGCGGCGGCGCGCGCGTCGGCCGCGGGTGGTTCGGGCTGGGGGGCGGCCTCGACC
>NZ_BSOY01000092.1 GCF_030160755.1 Brevundimonas denitrificans
GCCCTCGGCGAAGTCGGTCGTGCCCCACGGCCCGCGCCAGCCGTGTCGGCGGTCATAGTTCTCCAGCCCGCGCATCAGGGCGTCGCGCGCCGCCGACTGCAGCGACGGGTCCAGGGTGGTGCGCATATAGTAGCCGCCGCGGTTGACCTCCTCGCGGCCGAAGCGGGCGATGGCCTGACGGCGCGCCTCCTCGACGAAGAAGTCGGCGTCGGCGTAGGCCGCCCGGCGCGGCGCGTCCTGCGCGGCCAGCGGCCGGGCCAGCGCCGTCGCCAGCTGGGCGTCATTGATGAAGCCGTTCTGGTTCATCTCCCCCAGCACCCAGTTGCGGCGGCCCAGCGCGGCCTCGGGGTGGCGTTTGGGGTGGTAGTTGTTCGGCCCCTTGGGCAGGGCCGCAAGGAAGGCGGCCTCGTCCGGCGTCAGCTGGCTCAGCGACTTGCCGAAATAGTTATAGGCCGCCGCGGCCACGCCATACGAGCGATAGCCGAGGAAAATCTCGTTGAGATACAGCTCCATGATCTGCTGTTTGGTCAGGGTCGCTTCCAGCCGGTTGGCCAGGATGGCTTCCTTGACCTTGCGGTTGATGCTGCTCTCATTGGTCAGCAGGACGTTCTTGGCCACCTGCTGGGTGATGGTCGAGCCGCCCTCCAGCCGTCGCCCCGTCGCGGCGTTGAAGATGTTCTTGAACATGGCCCGGCCCAGACCGCCCACGTCGATGCCGCCGTGGTTGAAGAAGTTGCGGTCCTCGGCCGCCAGAAAGGCCTGGATCACCGGCAGGGGGATCTGCTCATACGGCACATAGATGCGCCGTTCGTCCGAGAATTCGCCGATCAGCGTCCCGTCGCCGGCGTATACCCGCGTCGCCGTCGCCGGCCGGTAGTCGGCCAGCTCGGACGCGTCAGGCAGGTCATGGAACAGCCAGGCCGCATAGACGGCCACGATCAGCCCGGCCAGGGCGATCCCGCCCAGCAGGGCCACGCCCGCCATCACGAACCAGCGTTCGGCAATCTTCACCTGATACTCCGAATGGCGGGCCCGATGGGCTGGTTTAGCCCGCGTCGGAGGCCCCGGCTAGAGCCGTGACGCGACGGTCCAGCTCCTGTCGCGCGGCGGCCACGACATCGGCGTCCATATCCGAATCTCGTCGGCGGCCGGAAGGGGCCGAGGCCGGCCTGTCGTGCAGCTTCGCCATATTGACTCTTTCCCTTTTTACGAGAATAGATGCAATCTAGGGAGGAACGACGACATGCAATCAACACTCTTGTCGGCAGGCCTGTTGGCCGCGCTCGCTTTCCCCACGCTGGCGCAGGACGCCCAGACCTATCTCTATGACGCCAATGGGCGGCTGATCGCGGCGACGACGGCGCGGCCGACGTCCGGGGCCTATGCCGCCTATACGCTGGACGACGCCGACAACCGCACGGCCCGCAACGCCGTCGCGACCACCGGCCCCACGACAGCGGGCAAGCTCATGAGCGGCGAGAGCCTTGTCCCGACCCAGGGGATCACCAATGGGTCTTACACCCTGACCCAGCAGGTCAGCGGCGACCTGGTGGTGACCGGACCGTCAGGCGTGGTCCAGCACAGTTGCACCGGCACGGGGCGGTCGCTGTACGCGCGGATGGAGATCAACGGCAACCTCGTAGTGCGCGACGTAGCCGGAGCCATCCTCTGGCAGAGCAATACAGGCGCGTACTCCGGCGCAGAGCTTTTCCTGAACAGTGACGGAACCCTGGCGGTGAAGAGCGGCGGCGTGACCCGCTGGTCCGGCACGGTCACCGGCGGAGGGTGCTTCTGATGGCTCATTTCAAAAGGACCGCGTGCTTACTCGCGAGCACAATCGTGACCCTCCTGGCTCCAGCGGTGGTGGCTCAGGAGCAGCCGATTCCCCCCGAGCATTACACGCTCGATCCGCGCGGCGTGGATCTGGTCAGAGGAACCTTCAGTCACGCCACGACCGAGGTGGTCATCGGCCAGCCGGGTGCTGGGGGACTGGTTTATGGTCGATGGTTCGCGGGCGGGTGGCGGGACAATCAGATCGGGGGGCTCAGTACCAACGGTTCTGGAGACTTGGTCGCCAGCATTGGCCCGATCTCCGAACCGTTCGTCTGGAACGGGACGGAGTACGTCTCAAAATATAGCAACGGCTCTACCCTAGAACTTGTCGGCAGCGAATATCAGGTTACTGATCGTCATGGGAACACGGCTGTATTCGCCACCCTCATGATGAACGGCGAAAATCCCTACGGCGCGACTGAAGGATTGATCACCAGCTGGACCTCGCCTGCAGGCGAGGTGGTTACCTACATCTATCAGATGGGCACTCGCCCCTTCGTGGGAAGGATCTACCGGCTTTCGGCCATCACGAACAATCGTGGCTATATGCTGAAATACGCATACGCCTCGGACGATGATGACGACCAGACGTGGTGGCGTGTGACCAATGTGCGCGGCATCAACCTGGCGGTCGACTGGTGCGACGCCACCGCAAACAGCTGCTCGTCCTTCACCGAGACTTGGCCGAGCGTCACCTACGGCAGCTTCACCACGGGATTGGGCATCCCGCAGACTTCGACCGACCAAGCGGGACGGGTGACAAGTTACACCTACTCTGCGATCGGCGCCTGGCTCGCCATCGAAAGCATTCGGTATCCGGGAGCCACGGCCGACGATGTCGCAGTGGACTACAACACCTCAACCGATCTGCTCGTCAATCGCGTGACCGACGCGAGCGGTCAGTGGGACTACGCATACTCAACCACCGGCTCGGTCCAGACCACCACCGCCTCCGGCCCCCTGAATCAGGGACTGGCCGTCGAAGTCGACACAATGATCGGTCGCGCCACCTCCGTCACCGACGCGCTCAGCAACGAATGGACCTGGCAGTACGACGCCGACCTTCGCGTCACCCGGGTGACCCAGCCGGAGGGCGACTTCGTCGAGTACGAGTACGATTCGCGCTCCAACGTGGTGGAGACGACATGGAACCCCAAGCCAGGCAGCTCGCTCGATCCGATCGTCACCAGCACCCAGTATCCGGCCCTGCCCTGCGCTGACATCGAGACCTGCAACAAGCCTGAATCAACCACCGATGCGATGGGCGGCGTCACCGACTATGAGTGGGACTCCACGACCGGCCAGTTGCTCAGCGTCACCCTGCCTGCGCCGGCGGTCAGCGCGGCCCGCCCCCAGACGCGCTACGCCTATGACGCCTTCCAGGCCCGCTACCGCGACAGCGCATCGACCTATGTGAACGGCGCCGCCATTTCACTACCCATCGGAACCTCGGCCTGCGCCACCGGCGATCCCCAGACGTCGCCGACGCCGGTCTGCACCACCACGGCCAATGAGGTGGTGTCCGCCGTGGAATATCCTACGACTTCCTCACCCAACAACTTGCTGCCGATCTCGAGCAGTCGTGGCTCGGGCGCAACACCGGTCATGGCAGAGGTCGAGACGACCTGGACGCCTCAAGGGGACGTTCTGACGGTCGACGGCCCCCTCTCCGGCACAGCCGACACCACCACCTATGTCTATGACACATCCGACCCTCGCCAGAGGATCGGCGTCATCGGCCCTGATCCGGACGGCGGCGCCCTTCTGAACCGAGCCCAGCGGCTGACGTACAACAGCCGGGGCCAGGTCACCCTCGCCGAGACCGGCACGGCCTCGGGCGGGACATGGGCCAATTTCTCGGCCCTGCTGAAGAGCCAGATCACCTATGACGCCGCCCAGTTCTTCCGCCTGGTTGAGACGCGTCAGCTATCGGCCGCCAATGCGGTCGCGGGCGTCCAGCAGGTGACCTGGGACGCCGCCGGACGCCCCTCCTGCGTGGCCGTGCGCATGAACCCGGCGGAGTTTTCGAGCCTGCCGTCCTCGGCCTGCTCCCTCGATACCACGGGCGGCTTCGGCCCCGACCGCATCGTCCAGACCACCTATGATGATGTCGGCCGCCCCCTCACGACCACTTCAGCCCTCGGCACGGATGACGTCCTGACCGAAAGCGTCGCCTATACCGACAACGGCCAGGTCGAGAGCCTGATCGACGGCAACGGCAACGTCTCGATCATGGAGTACGACGGCTTCGACCGTCTGGCCAAGCTGCGCTACCCGAACGCCGCAGGGGGCGGCACGTCGACAACAGACTACGAGGCTTACGTCTTCGACGACTACGGCCGGCCCTACAGCAGCCGCAACCGCGCCGGCGACCTGACCTATTTCGACTTCGACGCGCTCAACCGGCTCACGGCCGTGAACGCGCCCTCGGGAACCCAGGATACCGATTTCGCCTACGACAACCTGGGGAGGACGATCTACGCCGAAATCCCGTCGGTGCAGTCGATCACCATGGCGTATGACGCCTTGAACCGTCAGACCTCGGAGTCCAGCTCAACCTTTGGCGTGGTCGGCTACGAGTATGACGCCGCCAGTCGCATGACCCGGATCACCTGGCCGGATGCCTTCTACGCCGCCTATGAGCATGACCTGTACGGGGCGGTGACCACCATTCGCGAGAATGGCGCGGGCAGCGGCGCGTTCGTGCTGGCGCAGTATGGGTACAGCAATCTGGGTCAGCTGACCGGGATCACGCGGGCTGATGGCGCGGGAGCCTCGACCAGCTACGGCTATGACGCCTTCGCCCGGCTGACCTCGCTGGTCCAGAACCCGGACGGAACCTCGAACGATGTGACCCTCGGCTTCAGCTACAACCCCGCCGGCCAGATCGTCGGCCGCACCGTCAGCGACGACGACTATGTCTGGACTCCCGCCAGCGGCGGCACGGGCTACACCCTGAACGGCCTGAACGCGGTCACCCAGATCGACAGCACGTCGATCACCTACGATTCCAACCGGAACCTGACGACGGGGACGGGCCACACCTATGCCTATGACGCCGCCAACCGGCTTCAGACGTCCACCGACTCCGCCACAGCGACCTTCCTCTATGACGCCAACGGTCGGTTGCTGCGCTCCAGCGGCGTCGGACCGACCCGCTACTTCCTTTATGCCGGGGTGCAGACGATTGCGGAATATGACGACCAGGGCGCGGTGACCAACCGTTACGTTCCGGGCCTGGGGCTGGATGGGGTCGTGACCAGCTACGTCGGATCGGGCACCGGAAGCCGCAGCTGGCTGCTGGCCGACGAGAGGGGGTCTGTGATGGCCTTGACGAACGGGAGCGGCGTGGTCTCGAACATCAACCGCTACGACGAATACGGTGTTCCGGCCTCAGGCAACACGGGGCGGTTCCAGTACACCGGCCAGGCTTGGCTGTCCGAGGCGGAAGCCTACCACTACCGGGCGCGGACCTATCTGCCGCAGCTCGGACGGTTCCTGCAGACCGATCCGATCGGCTATGCTGCCGGAGCGAACTTGTATGCGTACGTCGGCGCAGACCCGGTGAACTTCACTGATCCTAGTGGGCTACAAGAGGGGCAGCCGGGTGGCACTCAGTTTTGTTGGACCGGAGGAATTCCGCCTCAGAAAGGTTGCCACGACTTCGTGCCAGACCTTCCTTATAACATCGGCATCCTGCACTTTGGGAATTTTGATCCGCTTACAGCATCGTTTACGAGCCCGCAGGATCCAGGTGGAGGGGGCGGAGGACCTCAGGATCCTGAGCAGTGCGGGCGAGATATCGCAAGAGGCGCTGGTTCTGGCGCCGTAGCGGGGGCGGTCGGAGCGACGTTGTTGGTTTGCACGGCCAGCACCGCAACCGGCCCCGGCGCACCAGTTGTATGTGTTGGCGGCAGTGCCGCAGCAGCTGGAGAGGGAGCCCTTGTTGGTAGTGCGCTCGGAGGTTCTTTGGCAGCAGCGATCTCGCCTGCTTGTCATGGAAATAGCTACAGGTCCCAGAGGCGGACGATTGTATATGCTCTTCGAGAGGTAGAAAGTGGACGCCTGTTGAAATATGGAATTACATCAGAATTGAATCCGGTTCGGCGATACTGCGCTCGCGACTACGAATGTTATAACGCTCAAATGGATATACTGGCAGATTACGACCGGCGATGGCAGGCAAGAACTGACGAGTACAGCAGATGTACTGTATATGTACTATTAAATAACCATCTACCGCCTTTATCTGAGAGATGCTGATGATTTATAGAGAGTCCGGCATTTTGTTTCACTCTGTCTCTGCAAAGAGAATTGAAATATCTAAGTTGTTTATTCCATACATGAATAAAACACTGAAAGATTTTGAACTAAATAGCGTATACTTATGTATAGAATATTCCCCAATAATAATTCCAAATAATATTGGTATACTGAAAGACAGAATCTCTTATCGTAGATCTGCAAACACTATACAGCTGATAAGCAATTTAGACTATTTGATATGGAGCGGGTCAGATAAGGAAGATATTATCTCATCATATATATCGGGAATTTGCAGGCATGAGTTAGCGCTTCTTTCTTCAAAGAACTTATCAGGCGATTCCATTCTAGCGTTTTTTGAAGCGGCTAGATCGTTCCGTATTCATATACACTAATTTCCACGGCATCGCGGGAGCGGAGAACCATTACAACTTTCATGGCCGAGGCACTACTTCCTCAAGTATGGACCTTGAGCGTGGAAGTGGCGACTTACATCCCTTTCCTGAAGTGGGGACACATACCGCTTTCCGGCCTGAAAATAGGCTCTCGCCCGCCTCTGCGGTCGCCGAGATGCGTCTCGGTCGACCGATTGGCGGCTCCACCAGCGCCCGCTCTGTCGCCGCCCCCAGCACCTTGACCCGGTCCGCCACGCTGGGCCGCCGGCTCAAGGTCCAAGCCTGCCGCATCTTGCGCCGCGCCTCCGCCTCCACGTCCAGATCGAAGAAGCCGGTCGGCGCCTCATTCAAGGCGGCGTGCGCCCTTTTCGGCAGCCCGAAACACTGTCTTCTCGCCCCTCGCGCGGCCAGCGCGAGCCCGCTTCGCTCGGCCCTCAGGGCTGGCCCGACGCCCCGCCCGCCGAGGCCATCTGCAACGTCCCGGACGGCTCGCGGAAATAGCGGTCGATCCCGTCCGCGACGGCGCGCATCAGCCGCCGCCGGGCGCGGTTGTCGTTGAGCATCCGCTCGTCCTCGGGATTGGTGATGAAGCCCATCTCCAGCAGCACCGCGGGCACGTCGGGGGCCAGCAGCACGGCCAGGCCGGCGTCGCGGTGGCTGCGGCGCAGCATCGGATGGTCGGCGCCCTCCAGCTCGCCCAGCAGGGTGCGGGCCAGCTGGGCCGAGCGGTTCTGGGTGGCGCGCTGGGTCATGTCCAGCAGGATGCGGTCGACCGAGGGGTCGCGGCCCGGCAGGTTCAGACTGCGGTGCCAGTTCTCGCCGCGGGTGAACTCGCGCACGGCCCGGCCGGCGCCCTGTTCGGACAGGGTGTATACGCTGGCCCCGCGCGTGGCCGGATCGGCGCCGGCGTCGGCGTGCAGGGAGATGAACAGGTCGGCGTCGGCCTGACGGGCGATGGCCACGCGGCGGTACAGGGCGACATAGGCGTCGCTCTCGCGGGTCAGCCGCACGCGATACCGGCCGGCGCGCTCCAGCTCGCGCTTCAGGTCGAGGGCGGCGGCCAGGGTGACGGCGCTCTCGCGGGACTCGGCCCCATGGGCGCCCGGATCGCGGCCGCCGTGGCCGGCGTCGATATAGATGAGGGGCCGTTCGGCGGGCCGGTCGGCCGCGCGGGGCGGCGACGTCCGGGCCGGAG
>NZ_BSOY01000093.1 GCF_030160755.1 Brevundimonas denitrificans
CGTTCGAGCTCCGCCGCGACGAACGCCCGATCGATCCGGCGCCGTGGCTGCAGTAGGGCAGGCGGTCAGGGGCGAGCGGCGAGGGTGGTCGGCGCGTCAGCCGGGATGGACGGCGAGTCCGCGATCACTCGCCGCTCGCCGCCCGTCGCTCACTCAGGCGTTGCCGGCCGCCGGTTGCGCCGCGGCGGCGGCCTTCTGGAAGGCCATGGCGATCAGACGATCCCAGCCCAGCAGCGACACCAGGTGGGCGTAGATCTGGCCCAGGGCGCCGTTGTCGCGAAGCTCGGCCAGCTTTTCAGCGGGCAGGGCCTTCAGCTTGTCTTCCGAGACGGCGAAATATTCCGCGATCTTCTGCGGCGCGGCCGAGGTGCCGTCCGGATTGCGCGGCGTGAACACGGCCTCGCGGGTGTCGAACAGGTCCAGATCGGTCAGCAGTTTGACGAAGGCGTCGGTGCGCTGACGCTCCAGTTCGAAATTGTTGCAGAACTCCATCGCCTGCTCGACGTACGGCGAGGGTTTGCCGTCGATGAACAGCGGGGTCGCGCCGCCGTCCCGGATGAATGGCGCGTCGCGGTCGACGCACAGGATCAGACGCTTCTGGACCTCGTCGTTGGCGAAGACGAACGGATAGCGGCGCACATAGGCCGGGATATAGGCCTCGGCGCGGAACTCGCCGGCGTCGCTGACGAACAGGTTCTCGCCGCCGCGCAGGGCCATGACGGCGACGGGCATCCGGGCGTCGCCGACGAAGATCACCGGATAGGACAGGGCGGCCGGGGCGAACTCGGTCACGGTCAGCGGCACAAGATTGGTCTTGGTCACGAAACCGTAAGGCTTTTCAACGGGATCGACGCCAAGGGCGCCGTGGGCCTCGACCGACAGGGGCTCGGGCTTGCCGTAGAACAGGACATTGCCGGACAGGGCGGCGTTGGCGGTGGCTGTGGTGTCGGTCATGGACGCGAAACGGGCTCTGCTGGTGAAGGAAGGCGCGTGTCTAGCGCAGACACGTCAGGGCGGCAAACCGGCTCGCCCCGCAGGGTTCAGAACCGGTAGGTCGCCCCCACCCGCAGACTCCGTCCCGGCTGCGGGGCGATGTCCTTCTGGAAGCTGGCGTGCTCGCGCGCCTCCGCGTCGGTCAGGTTCGCGGCTTCGGCGAAGAGGATGACGTTGCGGTCGGCGAACGGCCGCACGGCCCCCTTCAGATTGACGAGCGTGTAGCTGTCGGTCGGCCGTTCGAACGCGGCCGTGCGATCCTGCTCGCCGACGTGACGCACCTCCAGCCCGACGTCGAACAGGGGCGACGTCCAGTCCAGGCCGCCTGTCACCGACCATGGCGGAATCCGCGCCGCCGGCCCGAGGTCTGTCGAGGCGCGCACCCAGTCCGCCGCGCCGGACAGGTTCAGGCTCCGGTCGCCCGCTTCCCAGAGCTGATAGCTGGCTTCGGCCTCGAAACCGCGGAAGGTCGCATCGGTCTGGACATAGGCGAAGACAGGCAGTCCCGAATCGACGTCCTCCAGACCCGTGGGCCTCAGGTCGATGAAGCCGTCATAGCCGGCGTGATAGGCGTGCAGGTCGAACTCGAACGGCCCGGAGGCGAAATGCGCCGTCGCCTCGATCGAGGTCGCAACCTCGCTGCCCAGATCGATGTCGCCGACCTCGAAGGCGCCGGTGGCGACGTGGGCGCCCTCGGCGAACAGTTCGACCTCGCTCGGGGCACGCTCGTTGCGCGCCACGCTCAGACCGAGGAACAGCGGCGCCGACGGGCGGAAGAAGACCCCGGCCGAGGCCGAGACATTGGTGAAGTCGCGGTCGCCCGCCACGCTCCCCAGCGACCGGTTGTCCAGCCGCAGACCGCCCTCGAAGCCGAGGCCGCCGCGGTCGAACCGCTGGACCGTATACAGCCCCTGTTCGGCGATTTCGGTGCGCGGCACATAGGCCTCGTCGCCGACCGCGTCGAAGGTGCGGTCGAGAAGCTGCAGCCCGACCACGCCCTGCCAGCCGTTCCGCTCGCGCTGGATCAGTTCGAACCGGCCCTCCTGGCCTTCCGAGAAGAAGCGGGTGCCGATCTCGGCGCCTTCGAACTCGGTATGCGAATAGTCGGCCCAGCCCCCGGAAAGCCGGGCCGCGCTGAACGGGCCCGTGTCGAAGGCCCATTCGCCGCGCACATCGACCCGGGTCTGCTCGAGGCCGATGGAGACGCCTTCCGCTTCGGCGCCGGGGTCCAGCGGATCGGGCTCATGGGCGTGGCCGGGGACGCCATAGGTGGTCTCGACCCGCTTGACCGAGGCGCCGACGTGGCCGCGCGATCCGATCCAGCTGACGCCCGCGCCATACTGGTCCAGTTCGACGAAGGTGTTGCCGACCGTGCGCTCGTCGCCGGCCTCTTCCCCCTCTTCGTCCAGCAGGCGCTGGGATTCCGGGAAGACGGGGACGTCATAGTCGGAAGCGGACCGGGTGAAGGCGTCCGCCGTGAACACCAGCGGCCCGGCGTTGGCCTTCAGCCGGGCCCCGAAGCTGGCGCCGTCATCGACGGTCGAGGCCTGGGCGCTGACGTGGCCGTCCAGCCCGCCCTCCGCCGGTTCGGTCGGAATCCGGTCGTCGATGATGTTGACCACGCCGCCGATGGCCGAGCCGCCGAACACCAGGGTCGAGGGACCGCGCACGATCTCGATGCGCCGCGCCTCGGCCGGATCGACCGCGACCTGGTGGTCGGGCGAGACCGAGCTGGCGTCGATCATGCCCAGGCCGTTGGTCAGCACCTGCACGCGCGGGCCGGACAGGCCGCGGATCACCGGGCGGCTGGCCCCCGGGGCGAAATTGGTGCTGCGCACGCCCGGCAGGCCGTTGACCAGGTCGCCGAGGGTCGAGGCGGGCGCCACCGCCAGGTCCTCCTCATCCAGAACCTCGACCGCCAGCAGGCTGGCGCGGTCGGTGACCCCGAACGGCGTGCCGGTGACGATGACCTCGTCGAGCTCGGCGGAACCCGGCGCGTTCTGGGCCGCGGCGGCGCCCGAGAGGGCGGCCCAGCCCACGGCGGTCAGAAGGGCGGCGCGGGAGACAATGACGAGACTCATGGGGGCATCCGGACACGGGTGAAGCAATGGTGTTATGAGATAACATCACGTCTCGTCAAGCGCCCGATATTGCGGGACCGCGCCCGAGGGCCTAGCTCAGGGCAATGAGCGAAACCTGCGGCCACCATCATGCCGACGGTCCACCGGGGGCCGCCGATGTCGCGCTGGCCATGCAGGCCGCCGATCTCCGCCTGACCGCGGAGGGCGAGCGGATGACGCCCGCCCGTCTGCGCGTGTTCGAACTGCTGCTGGCCGCCGGCGAGCCGGTGAAGGCCTATGATCTGATCGCCCGGTTCGGCGGGGACGGCCAGCCGGCCAAGCCGCCCACCGTCTATCGGGCCCTGGAGTTCCTCGAGCGCAAGGGCCTGGCCCACCGCATCGCCTCGATCAGCGCCTATGTCGCCTGCACCTCCGGCTCGATCGACCACGCCGCCGCCTTCCTGATCTGCGACTGCTGCGGCGCCACGGCGGAGGTTTCCGCCCCCGTGGCCGGCGATCTGGGCCGCGCGGCCGAGGCCGCCGGCTATGTCATCGCCCGCACCACCATCGAGGCCCATGGCCGCTGCCCGGCCTGCCAGTAGGGCGCTGGCAATCGGCGGGCCGAGGCCCTATCTCCGCCCCATGGATGCGATCCGGCTCTCCCCGCCCCGTCGTCTGAGCCTGCCGGTGTCGAACCGCTGGGGCGCCGGCAGGATGAGCGTGCTGGATTTCGGCGATCCGAACCGGCCCGTGGATATCGTCTTCGTCCACGCCAACGGCTTCAACGCCCTGACCTACCGCACCCTGCTGGCGCCCCTGTCCGGCTCCCTGAGAATCTGGGCCCCGGACCTGCGCGGTCACGGCGGCACCACCCTGCCGGCCGAAGGCGGCGGACGCCGGGACTGGCACGATCACCGCGACGATCTGGTCGCCCTGCTGGACGCGCTGGACGGCCCGCCAGTCATTCTCGCCGGCCATTCGATGGGCGGCACTTCAGCGCTGCTGGCGGCCGCCGAACGCCCGGACCGCGTGGGCGGGCTTGTCCTGCTTGATCCGGTGATCTGGAGCCGCTGGGCCGTCGCCGCCTTCAAACTGCCGCTACTCGACCGGATCGCCTCGCGGATCCCGCTGGTGAAGAACGCCCTGCGCCGCCGCCGGGTGTTCGACAGCCGGGAGCAGGCCATGGCGGCCTATCTCGGTCGCGGCGCCTTTCGCGGCTGGCCCGAGATGATGCTGGCCGACTATATCGCCGACGGCCTGATCGAGACGCCGGAGGGCTTCACCCTGGCCTGCGACCCGGCCTGGGAGGCCTCCAACTACGCCGCCCAGAGCCACGACCCCTGGCGCGCCCTGAAACGCCTCGACTGTCCGGTGACGGTGCTCAAGGCCGAGGGGGCCTCGCCCTGCCACCTGCCGGAGAATCCGCGCGGCCTGCCGCATGTCACGGTCGGGATCGTCCCGGGCGGCACGCATTTCTTCCCCATGCTCCAGGCCGACATCGCCCGCGACGCCCTGTTCGAAGCCGCGGTCTAGACCCGGCTGGCGCCCGCGCGGGTCAGCGGCTAAACCGCTGCCCATCCGACCCGACTGTTTCGTTTTCCAGGACCGTTCCCGACCATGCGCGACATCAACCACTTCATCGACGGCGCCAGCTTCACCGGCGCCTCGGGCCGCTTTTCGGACGTGTTCAACCCCAACACCGGCGAGGTCCAGGCCCGCGTACAACTGGCATCGGTCGCCGAGATGGACCGCGCCGTCCAGGCCGCCCAGCACGCCTTCGACGGCTGGTCCTCGACCAACCCCCAGCGCCGCGCGCGGGTGATGTTCGAGTTCAAACGCCTCGTTGAGGCCAATGTGAACGAGCTGGCCGAACTGCTCTCGGCCGAGCACGGCAAGGTCATCGCCGACTCCAAGGGCGACATCCAGCGCGGCCTCGAGGTCATCGAGTTCGCCTGCGGCATCCCGCACGCCCTGAAGGGCGAATACACCTGGGGCGCGGGCCCCGGCATCGACGTCTATTCGATGCGCCAGCCGCTGGGCGTGGTGGCGGGCATCACCCCGTTCAACTTCCCGGCCATGATCCCGATGTGGATGTTCGGCGTCGCCATCGCCGTCGGCAACACCTTCATCCTCAAGCCTTCGGAGCGGGATCCGTCCGTGCCGGTCCGTCTGGCCGAGCTGATGATGGAGGCCGGGGCTCCGGCCGGCGTGCTCAACGTCGTCCACGGCGACAAGGCGGCGGTGGACGCCATCCTGACCCATCCGCAGATCCACGCCGTCAGCTTCGTCGGCTCGTCGGACATCGCCAACTATGTCTACCAGACCGGCGCGGCCCACGGGAAACGCGTCCAGGCCATGGGCGGGGCCAAGAACCACGGCATCGTCCTGCCCGACGCCGACATGGACCAGGTGATCAAGGACCTGTCGGGCGCGGCCTATGGCTCGGCCGGCGAACGCTGCATGGCCCTGCCGGTGGTGGTGCCGGTCGGCAAGAAGACCGCCGATGAGCTGCGCGAACGGATGGTGGCCGAGATTCCGACCATGCGGGTCGGCGTCTCGACCGACGCCGGCGCCCACTACGGCCCGGTCGTCACCGCCCAGCACAAGGCCCGGGTCGAGGGCTGGATTGAAAAGGGCGTCCAGGAAGGCGCCGAACTGGTCGTCGACGGCCGCGGTTTTAGCCTGCAGGGGCACGAGAAGGGCTATTTCATCGGCCCGTCGCTGTTCGACCACGTCACGCCGGACATGGAGTCCTATAGGGAGGAGATCTTCGGCCCGGTGCTGCAGATCGTCCGCGCCGCCAGCTTCGAGGAGGCGCTGCACCTGCCGTCGAAGCACCAGTACGGCAACGGCGTCGCCATCTTCACCCAGAACGGCCGCGCCGCCCGCGACTTCGCCGCTCGGGTCAATGTCGGCATGGTCGGCATCAACGTCCCCATCCCGGTCCCGGTCGCCTATCACACCTTCGGCGGCTGGAAGCGCTCGGCTTTCGGGGACACCAACCAGCACGGTATGGAGGGGGTGAAGTTCTGGACCAAGGTCAAGACCGTCACCGCCCGCTGGCCCGACAGCGATCTGGAGCACGCGGACTCCAGTTTCGTCATCCCGACGATGGGGTGATGGCGCCGACCATCCGATCCGCCGGCCCTGCCGACGCTGCACGGATTCACGCCCTGATGCTCGGGCTGGCGGAGCATCAGGGCGAGACGCCCTGGCTGGCGGCGACGCCCGCAAGTCTCGAAAGCGCGCTTGGCGGAGACTCCCCCCGGGTCGGGTGCCTGCTGGCCGTGATGGACGGTCGGGATGTCGGCTACCTGTCGTGGACGCGGCCTTACGGGATCTGGCGTGGCGGCGACTACCTCAACCTGGACGACATCTTCGTGGACGGCTCTGCCCGCGGCCGGGGCGTCGGGGAGGCGCTGATGCGACGGTTCGCCGAAATCGCGATGAGCCTGGACCTTCCCGCCCGTTGGGAGGTGAAAACAGACAATGTCGCCGCCCGCAGGTTCTATGACCGGCTCGGGGCGGAACAATCCGACAAGACCATCGTTCGATGGTCCGTCGCCGCCATGCGATCTTCCGATTGATCGCTCGCCTCTCAGGCGTGCGCGACAACCCAATTCGGTGCTAGGCGTTAACCTCCGCGAACCGTGAAGCTGGAGCGCCTCCCCCCAATGCGTCGCTTTTTCATCTGGTCGGCCCTCGCGGCCGTCATCGGCCTGATCCTCGCCGGCGTCGCCTACTGGGCGTACTGGACCTATTATGCGCGGTTCCAGCCGGTTACGGTGACCCGCAACCAGGCCGAAATCCAGCGCCTGCTGGACGAGGCGTCCTGGGTCTCGGCGGGCGGCGGCGGCGAGCCGCTGTACATCATCGGCTATCGCGACTCGGCAGCCATGGCCCGCTACGAGCGCGAGGAGATTCCCAAGCTGCGCGCCGCAGGCATCGAGGCCCGCACCATTCTGTTCGCCCGTCCGGATCGCGAGGGCCTGGCCCAGTCCACCGCGGCCGAGCGCGCCACCGTCGCCGAACTCTGGCTGACCCGCGACTGGACCCTGTACCAGCGCTGGACCGCCACGCCGGTGCGCAACTGGACCGCCGCGGGCATTCCCGCGGCCGACGGCAATCTGGCGCGTGGGGCCGTGGTCGAGGCCGGGCGGGACTTCGTCGCCCGCCTGACCGCCGATCTCAAGGAGGCGGGTCTGCAGACGCGCTATCCGCTGGTCATCTGGCGGGACCGCGAAGGCTTCATGAAGGCCTGCGCCTGTTCGGACAGCCGTTCCTGGGTCTTCATCCGCGACGATCTGGATGCGCCCGACCGCATCGACCCGCCGGTCGTCGCGCCCGGCGATCCGGCGGCGCCGTCGGCCTTCCCCGGCGACGGCAGTCCCGAAAGCCTGCCCTATCCGACCCTGCCGCCGATCGCGCCGGCGCCCGGCGCCGCGCC
>NZ_BSOY01000094.1 GCF_030160755.1 Brevundimonas denitrificans
CCGGATGGCTTCATCCTGTTGCGCGCGGTCGCCGATGAGGCGGAAATCCTCACCCTCGCCGTCCGCCCCGGGGCGCGGCGGCAGGGCGTCGGCGCCCGACTGGTCCGTGACGGCGCGACCATGGCGGCGGACCGCGGCGCCACGCGCCTGTTTCTCGAAGTGGCCGACGACAACGCCGCCGCCCTCGGCCTCTACACCGGGATGGGCTTCGCCGGGGCGGGGCGACGACCCGGCTACTACGCCCGCCCCGGCGGCGGGCGGCAGGACGCGCTGATACTGGCTCTCAACTTGCCGGCGACGCTTCCCTAGCGCGGGCGGCCCGCCTATCCTGCGCGTCATGGACCGGATCGAAAAACTCTGCGCCGAGCGCGGCATGCGCATGACCGAGCAGCGGCGGGTCATCGCCCGGGTGTTGTCCAGCGCCGACGACCATCCGGATGTCGAGGAACTGTACCGCCGCGCCTCCGCCATCGATCCCCACATCTCGATCGCCACCGTCTATCGCACCGTCCGCCTGTTCGAAGAGGCGGGGGTGGTGGAGAAGCACGACTTCGGCGACGGGCGCAGCCGCTATGAAGAGGCCGGGGACGACCACCACGATCACCTGATCGACACCCGCACCGGCGAGGTCATTGAATTCTTCGACGCCGAGATCGAACGGCTGAAGAACGAGATCGCCGAACGGCTGGGTTTCGAACTGATCGGCCACAAGCTGGAGCTTTACGGCAAGGCGATCGCGGGCGCCGAGCCGTCCACGCGCGAGGGCCTGATTTTCACCCGCCACGCCCATCGCGTCGATCCGGACAAGCTGGACGTTTGAGTTTGGCCGCGGTCAGGAGGCTCCGCCTCCTCGACCCGACGCGGCCTGGGGTCCGGGTTCCGGTAGCCTGCCCGACCCCGGCGCGCTAAAGACCCCGTCCATGACCGAAACCCTCGTCCCGCCGCAGGACGGACAGTCCGCGCCCAAGCGCCTGTTCATCAAGACCTACGGCTGCCAGATGAACGTCTATGACTCCGAGCGCATGGCCGATGTCCTGCGCCCGCTGGGCTATGCCACGACGGATACGGCCGAGGGCGCCGACTTCGTCATCCTCAACACCTGCCATATCCGCGAGAAGGCGGCCGAGAAGGTCTATTCCGAGCTCGGCAAGCTGCGCGCCATGAAGGACGAGCGGGCGGCGGCAGGGCAGGGGGCCATGACCATCGCCGTGGCCGGCTGCGTCGCCCAGGCCGAGGGTGAGGAGATCATGCGCCGACAGCCGGCGGTCGATCTGGTGGTCGGGCCGCAGGCCTATCACCAGTTGCCGGAACTGCTGACCCGCACGGCGCGGGCGCGGGGCGAGCGGATCGGCGCGGACTTCGCCCCGGTCGACAAATTCGACGCCCTGCCGGCCGCGCGCGGCGGCGACGGGGTGACGGCCTTCCTGACGGTGCAGGAGGGTTGCGACAAATTCTGCACCTTCTGCGTCGTGCCCTATACGCGCGGCGCCGAATGGTCGCGGCCGGTGGCGGCGGTGCTGGCCGAGGCGCGGGAGCTGGCGTCCAGGGGCGTGCGCGAAGTCACCCTGCTGGGCCAGAACGTCAACGCCTATGACGGCGAGGGACCGGACGGCGCGCCCTCGACCCTGGCGCGGCTGGCCTATGCGCTGGCGGACATTCCGGGCATCGACCGCATCCGCTACACCACCAGCCATCCCAACGACATGTCCGACGACCTGATCGCCGCCCATGGCGCGCTGGAGGCCCTGATGCCGTGGCTGCACTTGCCGGTGCAGTCGGGCTCGGATCGCATCCTGCGGGCGATGAACCGCAAGCACGGGCGGGCGAAATATTTCGACCTGATCGACCGGATCCGCAGCAGCCGGCCGGACATCGCCCTGTCGGGGGATTTCATCGTCGGCTTCCCGGGCGAGACGGACGCCGATTTCGAACAGACGATGGATCTGGTGCGGCGCGCCCGGTACGCCTCGGCCTTCTCCTTCATGTATTCGCCGCGCCCCGGCACCCCCGCGGCCGGCATGGCGGGCCAGGTTCCGGCCCCGGTCGCGCGCGAGCGGCTGCACGCGCTGCAGACCCTGCTCTGGGAGCAGCAGACGGCCTTCAACGCCGCCATGGCCGGACGGACCATGGATGTGCTGTTCGAGAAAAAGGGCCGTCAGCCCGGCCAGGCCATCGGCCGCTCGCCCTGGCTGCAGTCGGTCCATGTCGATCACGCGGATCATCTGATTGGCCGGATCGTTCCGGTTGAGATCGAATACGGCCAGCAGAACTCATTGAAGGGTCGGCTGGTGAAGCAGAAGGCGGTCCATGGCGCGTGAGAGTGAGTTTCTGGCCCTGGGCGACAGCGCCCTTCGCGCCGTCATCGGTCCCAGCAGCCGGCACCTGGCCCTGATCGAGGACCGGTTCAAGGTTCTGGTCGAGACCCCCGGCGGCGGCGTGTCCATCAACGGCTCCGCCCGTGACCGGGCCCAGGCCAAGCGGGTCATCGAGACCCTTGCGGACCGCGCCGAGACCGGGGCGGAGATCACCGAGGCGGATGTCCGCACGGCCCTGGGCGCCGCCGCGAGCCAGCCGCGGGCAGGGCAGGGGAGTGTCGCTCCGGACGCCGTCGCCCTGCCGGTCGGGCGGCGCGGGGCCATCGCGCCCAAGACGGCGGCCCAGGCCAACTATCT
Organism: Brevundimonas denitrificans; assembly: GCF_030160755.1. Classification (GTDB taxonomy): domain Bacteria; phylum Pseudomonadota; class Alphaproteobacteria; order Caulobacterales; family Caulobacteraceae; genus Brevundimonas; species Brevundimonas denitrificans. The sequence goes on from NZ_BSOY01000094.1 coordinate 2,673, forward strand.
GTCCCTGCTCAGCCGCTGCGAACTGACCTTCGGCGTCGGTCCGGCGGGCACCGGCAAGACCTTCCTGGCGGCGGCCTATGGCGCCTCCCTGCTGCGGCGGGGGCAGGTGGACCGGCTGGTCATCACCCGTCCGGCGGTCGAGGCGGGCGAGAAGCTGGGCTTCCTGCCCGGCGATCTGAACGAGAAGGTCGATCCCTATCTGGCGCCGATCTGGGAGGCGCTGAACGACATCCTCGGCCCCGACGACGTCCGCCGCCGGCGCGACAAGGGCGAGATCGAGGCGGCGCCGATCGCCTTCATGCGCGGCCGCACCCTCGCCCACGCCTTCATCATCGTCGACGAGGCCCAGAACACCTCGCGGCTGCAGATGAAGATGGTCCTGACCCGGCTGGGCGAGGGCGCGCGCATGGTGGTGACGGGCGACCCGTCGCAGGTCGACCTGCTGAACCCGCGCGACTCCGGCCTGAAACACGCCCTGCGCATCCTCGAGAACGTGAAGGGCGTCGGGGTGCAGCGGTTCGAGGCCCAGGATGTGGTCCGCCACGCCATGGTCGAGCGGATCGTGCGCGCCTATGACGCCGACGCCGCCAGCCGCCGTCCCGCCGCCGACCTTGAGGATCCGGACTCGTGATCGAGGTCGAGATCGAGGATGCGGCCTGGACGGACGCCCTGCCGGACGCCGTCGCCTTGGTCGAACGGGCCGCCGCTGCGGCGTTGGGGGCGGTCGAGGGGGATGTGGTCGTCCTGCTGACCGACGATGCGGCGGTGCACGACCTCAACGCCCGCTTCCGTGACCGGGACCAGCCGACCAATGTCCTGTCGTTTCCGGCCGCGGAGAGCGCCGCGCCGCATCTGGGCGATCTGGTGCTGGCCTTCGGCGTCTGCGCGGCCGAGGCGGAAGCGCAGGGCAAGACCCTGGCCGACCACCTCACCCACCTGACCGTGCACGGCGTGCTCCATCTGCTGGGCCGGGACCATGTCGATGAGGCCGAGGCCGAGGCGATGGAGGCCGAGGAGCGAACCCTTCTTGCCAGGCTTGGCGTCGCGGACCCATACAGGCCCCATGAATCTGCTCACGGCGACGCTTGATGACGACGGACCGCGCGCGCGGCTGATCCTGCGCCTCGGCCGCATCGGACTGGCGCTGGCCGCCGGGGCGGCGACGGCGCTGGCGCATCCGCCGTTCGGCATCCTGCCCGGACTGCTCGGCTATGCCCTGCTGATGTTCCTGGCCGAGCGTTCCACCTCGGTGCGCGGCGGCTTCTGGATGGGCTGGCTGGCCGGCTTCGCCTATTTCTTCATCAGCTGCTGGTGGGTGGCCGAAGCCTTTCTGGTCAATCCGGCCCAGGCCTGGATGGCGCCCTTCGCGGCCTCGCTCCTGCCGATCGGTCTGGGCCTGTTCTGGGGCACGGCGACGGCGCTCTACCGCCGCTTCCTGCCCGGCGGGGTCAAGCGGGCGCTGTTCTTCGCCGCCCTGTTCTGTCTGCTGGAATGGCTGCGCGGCCATGTCCTGACCGGCTTCCCCTGGAACCCCGCCGGGGCCAGCTGGAAGGCCGGTTCGGCGGCGTCCCAGTTCGCCGCTGTGGCGGGAGTGTACGGGCTCAGCTTCGTCACGGTGGCGGCGGCCGCCGCCTTCGGGCCGCTGTTGGGCGCCGGCCCGCGCAAGGCCCGCATCGGCGCGGCCGTGCTGGGCGCCCTGGCCATCGCCGGACTGTTGATCGGCGGCGCGGTGCGGCTGTCCCAGGCCCGGCTGGAGCTGACCGGTACGGTGGTGCGCATCGTCCAGGCCGACGTCGATCAGGAGTCGAAATGGACGCCCGAGGCCTATCGCGGCATCGTCGACCGCTATGTCAATCTGACCGCCCGGCCCGGCGCCGTGACGCCCGATCTGATCATCTGGCCCGAGGGGGCCTTGCCGGCTTCGGCCAATCAGGTGTTCGCGCCCGGCTCGCCGGAGGCTGTGTCCATCGCCCGCGCGGTTCAGCCCGGCCAAAGCCTGATCATGGGGCTGGGCCGCGGCCTTTCCGATCCATCCGCGCCCGAGGGCGAACGCTACTTCAACAGCCTGTTCGTCCTGACGGACGAGGGCGGCGACGGGCTGAACATCAGCGCCGTCTATGACAAATACCGGCTGGTGCCCTTCGGTGAGTATCTTCCGGCGGGCGGACTGCTGGGGGCGCTGGGCGTGCGCAGCCTGACCCATATGCCGACCGACTTCAGCGCCGGCCCGCGTCCCGCGCCCATAGACATTCCCGGCGCGCCGCGGGCCCAGCCCCTGATCTGCTACGAGAGTCTCTATCCGGGATTCACGCCCGGCGCGGCCGGTCGGCCGGGGTGGATCGTCAACATCTCCAACGACGCCTGGTTCGGTCGCAGTTCCGGTCCGCTCCAGCATCTGAATCTGGCCAGCTATCGCGCCATCGAAACCGGTCTGCCGGTGGTGCGGTCCACGCCGACGGGCGTCTCCGCCATGATCGACCCCTGGGGGCGGATTGTCGGCGACCAGCGGCTGGAGCCGGGCGAGAGCGGCGTCATCGACGCTCGCCTGCCCCGGCCGACGACGACGACACCCTATGGGCGCTTCGGCGACCTGCTGTTCTGGCTGGCGGTGCTCGCCGGATTGGCGGCCGCCGCGCCGTGGAGCCGTCTGAACCGTCTTCGTCCGACCCTCTCGGCCGCCTGATTCGGTCACTGACGGTAAGGATTCACGCCACGCGAGAGGAAGAAAACCGGTTACGCAACCGTGGCAGTGCCGGGCGCCGCCGTTTTTACATTTTTTGATGACAGGGACGAATCGCGAGCGCATTCAGGCTTGGCGGTAGAGCAACCGAAGGACGAACGGACGATGGCGAGAGGCAAGGGCGAAGACGGCCCTCATCCCGTGGACCGGCATGTGGGCCGGCGCGTATGCGAGAAGCGCCTGGCGCTCGGCTATAACCAGAGCGATCTCGGCCGGGCCCTGGGCCTGACCTTCCAGCAGATCCAGAAATACGAAAAGGGCGCCAACCGGATTTCGGCGTCCAAGCTCTGGGACATCGCGCGCTTCTTCAAGGTCGACATCGGCTATTTCTTCGAGGGCCTGACCGGGGCCCAGATCGCGGGCATGGCCGAGGGCGGAGGCTCTTTCGAGCACGACTTTCCGGCCACGCGCTACACCATCGAAATCAGCCGCCTGGCGCCCCAGCTGTCGACCCGACAGCAGAAGCTGGCCCTGGAGCTGATCCGGGACATGGCCGACCGCAAGGAACAGGACGAGGACTGACGGTCCCCGTCCCGTCCGGCCCTGAGTGCCGGCGCTCCTATTCTTCCGACGACCCCGTGCGCCGGCGGCCGAAATCCGGCGCCGCGGCCTTCTGCTCGGCCCAGTAGGCTGCGCCGTCACGCGGCTTGAACATGGTCCTGGGCGCGCCGTCGCGTGATACGACGGCGAAGGTGTTGGTCGAGGCCTGATACAGCAGCACATCGCCATTGGGGCGCTCGGCCCGTTCCGTGCCGGCGGGCGGGCGCGACGTGAAGGCCCGGACCTTTCCGAGATAATCTTCCGCCGTCTCCGCGCCGAAGTCGGCGCCGTTGCGCTCGAACAGCCGGGCGATCTTGGCGTCGACGGTTTCGCGCCGATTGGCGGTCAGCGCCGGCCGGATCGTTTCCGGAGCGGCCTCCCCGGTCTCCGCCGATCCGGCGGTCAGGGTCGCCTCAGCCCTCTCGGCTGCGCGGTCGCGGGTCTCGACAGCCGAGCCGCCGTTGCCGCACCCGGCCAGCCCCAGCAACGCCGCAGCCAGCCATATCGAACCCCTGTTGGCGATCATGAAACCCTCCTTTGGTTGAAACCCGCCATCAACAGGATAACCACAGGTCATGTGTTCGCGCAATGTTCCTGTTTGATCGGGTTCCCCTCGACGCCGCGCGGCCGCATCGCTAGATCAGCGGCATGACCACGGCCTCGCTGTCCGGACGCAAGATCCTGCTGATCGTCGGCGGCGGCATCGCCGCCTACAAGGCGCTGGAGCTGGTGCGGCTGCTCAGGAAGGGCGGGGCCGAGGTCCGGGCGATCCTGACGGGAGCCGGCGCCGCCTTCGTCACCCCCATGTCCCTGGCCGCCCTGACCGGTCATCCGGTGCGCAGCGAGCTGTTCCTGCCCGATGACGAGACGGCCATGGGCCATATCGAACTGTCGCGCTGGGCCGATCTGGTGGTCGTGGCGCCGGCGACGGCGGGGCTGATCGCCAAGGCGGCCAACGGTCTGGCCGACGACCTGGCCTCGACCACCCTGCTGGCCACCGACAAACGGGTGCTGCTGGCCCCGGCGATGAATGTGCGGATGTGGCTGCACCCGGCGGTGCAGGCCAATGTCGAACGGCTGAAGGCCTTCGACGGTTTTCACGGCATGGCCGTGGTCGGGCCGGACGAGGGCGAGATGGCCTGCGGCGAGTTCGGTCCCGGCCGGATGGCCGAGCCGGCGGCGATCCTCGACGCCATCGCGGGCGTGCTGGCCGGGCCCGACGGCCGGCCGCTGGCGGGGCGTCGGGCGGTGGTC
>NZ_BSOY01000095.1 GCF_030160755.1 Brevundimonas denitrificans
TGGCGCCGTGGTCGACGCCGTCCGCGCCGTGGCCCGCGGCGAGACCGCCCGCGCCTTCGCCGCCGTCCGTCCGCCCGGCCACCACGCCGAGCCGGACCAGAGCATGGGCTTCTGCCTGTTCTCCAACGTCGCCGTCGCCGCCCGCGTCGCCCAGTCGGAAGGCATGGCCCGTGTCGCCGTGATCGATTTCGACGTCCACCACGGCAACGGCACCCAGGCCGCCTTCGAGGCCGACGACAGCCTGTTCCTCGGCTCCATCCATCAGTCGCCCCTCTATCCGGGCACGGGCGCGGCGTCCGAGACCGGCGTGGGCAATATCGTCAACGTCCCCGTCGCGCCCCACGCCGCCCGCGAGGCCTGGCGCGGCGCCTTCGCCGGCGGCCTGATGCCGGCGCTGGAAGCCTTCGCTCCGGACCTGATCCTGATCTCCGCCGGCTTCGATGCCCACCGCCGCGATCCGCTTGCCCACCAGTCGCTGGAGGCCGAGGATTTCGCCTGGGCGACCCGCGCCGTGCTCGAGGTCGCGAGATCGTGCTGTGGCGGCAAGGTTGTGTCCTCGCTCGAGGGCGGTTACGACCTAGAGGGGCTGGGCCGTTCCGCGGTCGCCCACGTTCAGGCCTTGGGGGAGGAATAAAGGACGGTTCGCCAATCGCTTACCGCCGCACATCATGCCCACCCCCGCCAGAGACTCACTGATGGCCGACCCGCCAGAGCCCGTGAAGCCGGCGCTCTCGAAGCCGGAGCCCGCGCCGCCGCCGCAGCCGCGCGCCGCCCTGGTCTCCGTGCGACCCGGCGCCATCGTCCTCGCCCGCCATGGCGAGCCGGCCCTGTCGCGCAAATGCTTCCTGACCTCCGACCAGTACCGCGACTGGTGGGCCAAATATGAGGTCGGCGGCCTGCGCGCCGGCCAGACCCCGCCGCCGGAACTGCTGGCCACGGCCGAGGGCGCGGGCGCCATCTACGCCTCGACCCGGCCCCGGGCCCAGGAAACCGCCGCCGCCATCTGCGCCGGGCGCGAAGTCATGTCGGACGCCCTGTTCATCGAGGCGCCCCTTCCGCCGCCGCGCTTCCCGAGCTGGTTCAAGCTGCCGCCGAAATACTGGGGCGTGGTCGCCCGCATCTGGTGGCATGCCTTCAACCACCACGAGGGCCAGGAGACCCGCCGCCAGGCCGAGGTCCGCGCCGAAAAGGCCGCCCAGGCCTTGATCGCCCGCGCCGAGAGCGGTCAGGACGTGCTGGTGCTCGCCCACGGCTATTTCAACCACATGGTCGGCCGCCGCCTTCGCGCCGACGGCTGGGACCTGGTCCACAACCAGGGCTTCAAATACTGGTCCCAGCGCCGCTACGAGAAGCGCTGACGTCCGGTGAAACTGCCCGGGCTCGCCTTCACCGCCACCGACTGGTCAGCCGTGAAGCCGGTCGAGCATGCCGGCGAAACCGGGATGGCGCTCTGTCGCACCTTCTCCGCCGGGGACCTGCGGGTCAGGATGGTGGAGTACACGGCGGGCTATCTCGCCGACCACTGGTGCGACCGGGGTCATGTGCTCCTGGTTCTGGACGGCGAACTGGAAACCGAACTCCGGGACGGCCGCAGGTTCAGACTGACCGCCGGCATGAGCTATCAGGTCTCTGATTTCGGCGACGCGGCGCATCGCTCCTCGACCCGGACCGGCTGCCGGCTGTTCATCGTCGACTGAACCGACGCTTGCCCGTTGAAGCGGGCGGTCGCCGCCTCTAGGGTTCGATGACACGGCAAGGACAGGACGATGAACCGACGGTCGCTGCTCTCGCTCTCGCTCGCCCTCTGCCTCGCCGCGGTGCTGTCGGCCCCGGTCGCCGCGCAGGAACCGGCGCCGCCCCCGGCCGCCGCCGTCGCCCCCGCCGCGGTCCGCGTCATCCTCGAAACCAGCGCCGGACCCATCCTCGTCGAGACCGACCCCCGCGCCCCGATCACCGCCGCCAATTTCCTGCGCTATGTCGACGAGGGCCGCTTCGACGGCACGGACTTCTACCGCGGCATGGAGCTGGGCGCCGGGACCGGCGTGGTCCAGGGCGGGACGGCCAACGCGCCCGACCGCATCCTGCCGCCCATCGCCCATGAGCCGACCAGCCAGACCGGCCTGCGCCACGTCGACGGCGCCCTGTCCATGGCGCGCTTCGATCCGGGTACGGCCGACGGCGACTTCTTCATCATCGTCGGCAACCTGCCCGGCTTCGACGCCGGCCGGGCCGCGCCGGGCGATCCGGGCTTCGCGGTCTTCGGCCGGGTGGTCGAGGGCATGGACGTGGTCCGCGCCATCCTCGCCGCTCCCAAATCGCCCACCGAGGGCGAAGGCTTCATGCGCGGCCAGATGCTGGACCCCCGCGTCCGCATCGTCTCCGCCCGGCGAGTCCCGCCCGCCGGATAGCAATTGCGGGCCGGTCTCCGCTTGAGGCCCGCCTCCGCCCCCTCTAGGGTCGCCCCCGATGACCGACACAGCCTCCATTCCCGCCGACCTCAGCTTCGAGGACGCGCTCCAGCGTCTCGAGGCCATCGTCTCCAAACTCGAGTCCGGCCAGGCCCCGCTCGAGGAATCCATCGCCCTGTACGAGGAGGGCGCGCGTCTCAAGGCCCATTGCGAGAACCGGCTCAAGGCCGCCCAGCTGCGCGTTGAAAAGATCGTGGTCGGCCCCGACGGCCAGGCGAAGGGCGTCGAACCGGCCGAGTTCAGCTGATGCCGGCCCCGGCCGGCCAGATCGCCTTCGATGACTTCATGAAGGTCGATGTCCGCGTGGGTGAAGTCCTCGCCGTCGATCCCTTCCCCGAGGCGCGCAAACCGGCCTGGAAGCTGACCATCGACTTCGGCCCCGACGTCGGGGTGAAGAAGTCCTCGGCCCAGATCACGACCCACTACAGCCGCGACCAGCTGCTGGGCCGCAAGGTCGCCGCCGTGGTCAACTTCCCGCCGCGCCAGATCGGCCCCTTCATGTCCGAGGTCCTGACCCTCGGCTTTCCTGACGCGGCCGGAGAGGTCGTCCTGATCGGCGTCGACCGTGACGTCCCCGTGGGCGGGAGGCTGTTCTGAACCCGGTCCTCGCCGCCAATTCGCCGGAACAGGGCGTCATCGACCGGGTGGCCGAGATCGCCGACCTGGTCACCGTCGCCCTCGACGAGCTTCTGCCGCGCGCCGACGGCCCCGAATCGCGCCTGACGGAGGCCATGCGCTACGCCGCCCTCGGCCCCGGCAAGCGGCTGCGTCCCTTCTTCGCGCTGGAGGCGGCCAATCTGTTCGATATCGAGGAGCGGCCGGTGCTGCGCGCCGCCTGCGCCCTCGAATGCGTCCACGCCTACAGCCTGGTCCACGACGACCTGCCCTGTATGGACGACGACGACATCCGCCGCGGCCGCCCCACGGTGCACAAGGCCTATGACGAGGCCACCGCCGTCCTCGCCGGCGACGCCCTCCAGACCGCCGCCTTCGACATCCTGCTGCACGAGGACACCCACGACGATCCCGCCGTCCGCTGCGAGCTGGCGGCCCGGCTGTCGCTGGCCAGCGGCGCGCGCGGCATGGCCGGCGGCCAGATGATCGACCTGCTGGGCGTGCGCGACGACCTCGGCGGCGTGGCCCGGATGCAGCGGCTCAAGACCGGCGCCCTGTTCACCTACGCCTTTGAGATTCCCCTGATCATCGCCGGCGCCCGCGAGGTTCACCGCCAGGCCCTGATCAGCTTCGCCCACGACATCGGCCTGGCCTACCAGATCGTCGACGACCTGCTGGACGTCGAGGGCGACGAGGACATCCTCGGCAAGGCGGCCAACAAGGACGCGGCGCGCGGCAAGACCAATTTCGTCACCCTGCTGGGCGTCGATGCGGCGCGGCATCGCGTCGCGCATCTGGCCGATCAGGCCCGCGCCCACCTCGACGTCTTCGGTCCCGACGCCGAAATCCTCAAGGCGAGTGTGGACTTCGTGCTAAAGCGCCAGTCCTGACCGCTTCGCGTCCTTGTAATGACGCGGTAATAGTGGATCAAAGAGACCTCACGCGACTTAGAGTTTTCATGCCCGACACCCCGCTGCTCGACCAGGTTCATTTCCCCGCCGACACGCGTGGGTTCGACATCCCCCAGCTGCGCCGGTTGGCGGATGAGTTGCGGGCGGAGACCATCGATGCGGTCTCCACGACCGGCGGCCACCTCGGCGCCGGTCTCGGCGTGGTCGAGCTGACCGTCGCCCTGCACCATGTGTTCGAGACGCCGAAGGACATCCTGATCTGGGACGTCGGCCACCAGTGCTATCCGCACAAGATCCTGACCGGTCGCCGCGACCGCATCCGCACCCTGCGCCAGCCGGGCGGCCTCTCGGGCTTCACCAAACGCAGCGAGAGCGAATACGACCCGTTCGGCGCCGCCCACGCCTCGACCTCGATCAGCGCCGCCCTCGGCTTCTGCGCCGCCCGCGACCAGAAGGGCGAGTCGAACAAGGTCGTGGCCGTCATCGGCGACGGCTCCATGTCCGCCGGCATGGCCTATGAGGCCATGAACAATGCGGCCGAGACGACCAAACAGCTGGTCGTCATCCTCAACGACAACGACATGTCGATCGCCCCGCCGGTCGGCGGCATGAGCGCCTATCTGGCCAAACAGGTCTCGGGCGGCGCCTATCGCAATTTCCGCCGCTTCGGGAAGTCGGTGGCCGAACACCTGCCGCGCCCGTTCCGCAACGCCGCCCGCAAGGCCGAGGAATACGCCCGCGGCATGATCGTCGGCGGCACCTTCTTCGAGGAGCTGGGCTTCTACTATGTCGGGCCGGTCGACGGGCACGACATGGAGAACCTTGTTCCCATACTGAAAAACGCCGCCGCCATCACCGACCGCCCGGTGATCGTCCATGTCGTGACCCAGAAGGGCAAGGGCTACGCCCCGGCCGAATCCAGCGCCGACAAGCTGCACGCCGTCGCCAAATTCGACGTGGTCTCGGGCCAGCAGTCGAAGTCCATCTCCAACGCCCCGAGCTACACCAAGGTTTTCGGGACCGAGCTGATCAAGCGCGCCCATCTCGACCCCTCGATCGTCGCCATCACCGCCGCCATGCCCTCGGGCACCGGTCTGGACCTGTTCGGCCAGGCCTTCCCCGAACGCACCTATGACGTCGGCATCGCCGAACAACACGCCGTCACCTTCGCCGCCGGCCTCGCCGCCGACGGCATGAAGCCGGTCTGCGCCATCTATTCGACCTTCCTCCAGCGCGGCTACGACCAGGTCGTCCACGACGTCGCCATCCAGTCCCTGCCCGTCCGCTTCGCCATGGACCGCGCCGGTCTGGTCGGGGCCGACGGCGCCACCCACGCCGGGTCGTTCGACATCGGCTTCATGGGCGCGCTTCCCGGCATGGTGCTGATGGCCGCCGCCGACGAGGCCGATCTGGCCGCCATGATCGCCACCAGCCTCGAGATCGACGACCGCCCGTCCGCCTTCCGCTATCCGCGCGGCGACGGCGTCGGCGTCGAGATTCCCGAACTCGCCGCCCCGCTCGAGATCGGCAAGGGCCGCATCGTCCGCGAAGGCACGACGGTCGCCATCCTCAGCCTCGGCACCCGCCTGCAGGAATCGCTCAAGGCCGCCGACGCCCTGGCCGCCCGCGGCGTCTCGGCCACGGTCGCCGACGCCCGTTTCGCCAAGCCGCTGGACGCCGACATGATCCTGCGTCTGGCGCGCGAGCATGAATGCCTGATCACGGTGGAGGAGGGCGCCATGGGCGGCTTCGGCGCCTTCGTGCTGCAACTGCTGGCCGGGAAGGGCGCGCTCGACGCGGGCCTGAAGATCCGCACCCTCTGCCTGCCCGACGTCTTCCAGGACCAGGACAATCCGGTCGCCATGTATGCGACGGCCGGCCTCAACGCCGAACACATCGCCGCCGCCGCCCTCCAGGCGCTGGGGGTCGAGGCGACGCGGGCGGTCAGGGCCTGAAGCGCGTTCTCCCTCCCCACTTCGGGGAGGGACGGTGAGACGCAGCCGAGCCCGGGTGGGGAACGCCAGTCCCGCACCGCCGACGACCAGCTTCGCAATTCCCACCCGGTCGCTGCGCGACCACCCTCCCCATGAAGGGGAGGGAGAACGCAACCCTCCCTCGCCCCACCCGTTCTCGCGCGGGGCTTTGAGGGTTGAGTATCATGAAGTTCGTCGCCGCATACGCCGCCGTCGCCCTGGGTCTGGCCGCCGTTTCACCGGTGTTGGCGCAGGAGGCTGAGGGGCCGCCCTCAGGCCCCATCGAGATCATTCGCGCCACCGATGCCGCCATGACCTGCGCCGCCGTATCCGAAGAGGCGGCCCAACTCAGCGAGGCCATGGGCGGAGAACCCGACGGCGGCCTGTTCGGCCGTCTCGGCGACGTCGCCCGCGCCGGAGCCGCTATGGTGATTCCCGGCGCCGGCCTCGCCATCGCAGGCGCGGACGTCCTGACCGCACCCGGCCGCGAACGCAAGGAAGCCGAGGCCGCCGCCGTCCGGCATCGTTGGTACTATCTGAACGGCCTCTATGCGGGCCAGGGCTGTCAGGCCGCCGCCGACGCCGCCGGCCCCACCCCGGCCACCCCGGCGGACGCCGCCCCGGTGGTCGTGCCGGGGCCGTAATCCAGCGAGCTGGAGCCTTACCCCACCCGCTATCGTCATTCCGGGCGGAGGAAGCACCCCTTTTGCGGCTGGGGTCATGGCGCTCCGCTGACAATCCGCTGATTGCCAGCATATCGCGCGCGCGCAACTCTCTGATTTCGCGCGCCTTCGGAAAAATACAGCGTCCCCAGTCCGCCATAGGAAGGCCGCGTCCTAGACTCCCCCCGTCCCGTCGCAAGGGAGGCTCGCTCGGCCGGCGATCCGAAGCGGCGGCGGGAGCGGTTGGAGCGGGGTCTCGCTGCGCAAGCAGGGAGGCCGGACCGGATCCGGTGGCCTCCTGAGGGCCGGCCGGGGTGGAGGGCCGGGGGGGATACCCAGGCCGTTCCAGGGATCGGGATCGTCGCCCGACCTGCCCGTCGGAGGCGCTGCGGTAAGGCC
>NZ_BSOY01000096.1 GCF_030160755.1 Brevundimonas denitrificans
GTCGGGCGGGCCGTCTGCGGGGGCGGCGGGCGCGGGTCCCGAAGGCGGCGCCGACCGAGCCGACGCCTGCCGCGCGGCGAAGGCCCGTTTGGTCCAGCCCTCCTTCGCCGCATGTTTGCGCAGGGCCGTCACCGACACCCCGAACCGCGCCGCCACCGTCGGCGCCGACAGGCCCGACAGATAGGCCCCCCGGATCAGGCCCCAGGTCTCCGCCGCCACGGTGACATAGCGGGTCTTCGGCAGGGCCTTCATCGACGCTCTCTCGCCTGATCGCGCTTCAGCGCCGCCACCGCCCGCTCGATTTCCGCCATGGCCGCGTCCTGGACCGCGTCGAGCGTCGGGGTTCCGGTCGGCATGGACGCCACCGCCCGCGCCTCGCGGGCAAGGCGTTCGACGGCCTCCATGCGCTTGATCGCGCGATCGAGGGCGTCGGGTTTTCTCTTTTTTGTCTTTTCCATCGTCTCCGCTCCGTGTTGAGGCGGCGGAGTCTGCGGCGGGCGGTTCCTACGGCGGGCTGAAAGGGGCGAAAAGACCGGGCGCGGGGCGCAAGGGGTTGAAAGGATTGGGGTCGGGAGGGGACGCTGGGTGGCGGATTATGCTGACAATCGGCGGATTGTCAGCGGTCCTCCCTCTCCCGTTGGGAGAGGGCTTGAGCGCACGACCGCGTAGCGGTCGTCCTTGCGCGAAAGGGTGAGGGTCGAACGCCCGGGGGCGGCTTCGCCGCTGCAACCAGCCGACCCACATCCGCCCCTACGGGGCACCCGTCGTCGGATCGGCTCCGCCGACCCTCCTCCACCCAATGGGAGAAGGATCAGGGGGTGCGGCCCTCCGTGCGTTGAGGTTCGGCTTCGCATCCTTCCATTGTCCGCCGACTTGCATAGCGGATCATTTATGGTACATTGCGTCCGCAAGCCTTGGCGTCGGTCGAGGCAGAGGAAGGGCGTTGTGCCCGCCATGCAGGGTTGTATAACTATGCACGGCGGAGCTGCATATGCACAGGGTCCTCTTCTATCAGACCGTTGCGGGTCGGGACGTAATCAGGGAGTGGCTGCGCTCATTTGACAGGCAGGATCGCGCGATCCTCGGCCATGACCTCAAGCGGGTCCAGATCGGCTTTCCGATTGGCCTACCACTGTGCCGCTCACTCGGCGGCGGACTGTGGGAGGTTCGGTCGAGCCTCGCCGGGAACCGTGAGGTGCGGATGATCTTCTTCCACGACGCGGCCCACAAGGCGCTGGTCGTGGTGCACGGCTTCCTCAAGAAGTCGCAGAAGACGCCGAAAGCCGAGATCGATATCGCGTTGAGGCGAATGAAGGAGCGCAGCCTTTAGAGAGGCCGCCATGAGTGAAATGAAGTTCCGTGATCCGTCTGACCTCAGCTCCCTGGACGACTTCCTCGACGAGGACGGCATCCGGGAAGAGGTCACCCTGCGCGCGATCAAGAGCGTGATCGCCCTCCAGCTGCGTCAGGCCATGACCGACCGGAAGATGACCCTGTCCGGCATGGCCGCCGAAATGGACACCAGCCGGGCGCAGCTGAACCGGGTGCTGGACCCGGAGGAATTCAACGTGACGCTGGAAACCCTGAGCCGCGCCGCGAAGGTGGTGGGGCGGGGGCTGAAGGTAGAGCTGGTTTAGAATCGGTTCCCGATCCGACTCGTCGTCCCACGCTTGGACATCATTCCCACGTCAACGTTGACAGTCCTGAGCTGAGAGGCCTAGCTCAATCTACGGTTTTGGGGAGCCGGCATCCAGATGCCTTCTACGCTACATAGCACCACTGACCGGCTCATTGCGGTCGGCTCGACGTCAGACAAGATAAAGGTGCGATTAGCCAAGGATCTTGTACCGCTTCTATCCCAACAGCTTTATCAATCGCCAATAAAAGCCGTCGAAGAGTTGGTCGTAAATTCCTTCGATGCAGATTCCAAGAACTGCTGGGTTAAGGTCGCTGCCAACCAAACAAAAAGCTACGTTTCGATCTTGGACGACGGGATCGGAATGGATCTGGACGGCCTCCAAGATCTTTGGGTTATCGGTCGTAGCCCTAAACGTCGCGACGAAGAATACAAAAAGCGCGTCCATAGAACCCAGATCGGCAAGTTTGGTATTGGAAAACTCGCAGCCTCTGCGCTCGCCCACACGATAACTTACGTTAGCAGAGTCGGTGACTACGTTCGCGCAATCACCGTCGATTTTCGCGATTTTGACGAACAGGAAGAGGACTTCGAACTCCCTGTATCGAGCGCGCAAATCGGCACACCTGATTTCGATTCGATTATCCAAACCGCGTCGGAATACAGCGTACCGGCTTCGGATTGGTATTCAGCGCAGGATCGGTGGACCGCCTGCATTCTTACTAATCTTAAGCCAACTGCTGCCGGTATGTCAGTCGGGAAGCTGAGGTGGGTGCTTTCCACCGCCATGCCAATAACGGAGGATTTTGCGCTCCATCTGGGGAGCGAGAATATCAAGAGCAGCAAGGACGTAACGCCGTGGTTCACCTATTCCACATCCGATTTTGACCAGGATAGGATTGAGCGGCTGAACGCTGCTGCTGGTGAGACTTTTACGTTTTCCGACGGCAAGCTGATTTCTGACACCTTCCCATCCGGCCTATCGTTTGACGCCGCGGTGTTCGGGAGCACCCTGAACGCAGGGAAAAGCGGAGACCTTGGCCGCAGCTACGGGTTTTTTGTTCGAGTACGGAACCGGCTCGTCAACGAGCGAGACGCCCTCTTCGGCATGACGCCGCGTGCCTTTCGTACGTGGAACAGATTCCGCGCAACGATAAATGCCGACGACCTAGACGATCAGCTCACGGCGCCGAGAGAAGGGGTAGGAGATTCCAAGAAGCGCGAGGTCGTCCAAGCTCTGGCGCGAGAAATCTTCAATGCATGTCGCTCCAAACACGATCAGCTAATAGCTGAATGGATTGCGAAGGAACGGAAGCAAAAGGAACTGGGCCGAAACCCAGTTAGCAATCGTCTAGTCGAGGTTCCTGTAGCGGACGTGCTTCAGCAATTCGGTGGCGATGGCGCCGGAGCGGATGCCGATGACGGTTGGTTTTATCTTGGGGTCCCCGGCGGCGAGATCGGCGAGTTCGTCAAGAAACTTTATGAACCGCGCACTGGTCTGTATTCATATCGAATAGAAGATCTCGGCCCGAACGGCAGGCTTGTTCAATATCGTCCCGATGAACTTACGTTCATTCTAAACGAAAGCCACGAACTGGTTAAAGAGTATGCCGATGACTACCAATCAAGACGTCTATTGGAAGATTTTGTAACCGCTGAAGCAATGCTTGAAGTGTATATGCGGGAAGCTGGTATCGACTTGTCGACAATCGGTGAAATCCTTCAAGCTCGCGACACCCTCATTAGAGCACTTGCAAAGAACCAGTCGTACTCTTTAAAGAACATCGCTCACGAGCTTCGAGAAGCTAGTGGAGACAAGGATGACCTCGAGGTAGCCTTGGTAGCGGCAATGCGCTCGTTTGGATTCATCGCCAAGCATGTCGCAGGGGCCGGTCGGCCAGATGGCGTGGCCCGCTTCTATATCAGGCCCGGCGAAGAAAAGAAGTACACGCTTGAGGCAAAGTCTACTCTCAAGCCCGCACCAAGTCTTTCGGCAATCGACTTTGCGGGTCTCACCGAGCACATGGAGAAAGAACTCGCCCAAGGTTGCATTCTTATCGCACCGGGTTACCCAGGAGCCGAGGAGACCAGCGCTGCTGAATGGAGAGCAAAATTCGGTAAGATATCCTGCTGGACTATCAGCGATTTGTCTCGAGTAGTCGACGCTGCTGAAGATAGGCATATAAGCGCGGCTCAGATCGCCGACATTATTGAGGGCCATTTCTCCCCCACAGATGTTAAGGCCGCTGTTGAGGCGTTGCTTAGTGAGCCAAATGGCAATCGAGAGGATATCGAGAGAGCGCTGCTCGACTCGATCGAGCAAACGTCTTCGATGCTAATTGGCGCCCCAATGGACGTCGCGTTCTTGCACGGTCGACTGCTTGGCGCACAGCCCCAGCTGACACGAGATATCGTGAGGGAGGCGCTCAAGAATATTGCCCGCAAAAGCAACGGATTGATGAGAATGCGGGAGGACGAAGTGGTCCTGCTCAGTGCGGCGTCCGAAATACGCCGCCGAGTTACCGGCTCCAGTGAACCTGACAAGACAAACAGGCGTACCGGCGACTTCAAAGGCCCGGGCGTCTCTGAATTCTAGTGGCGGGGCTGCCCCGCGCCGCCCCCCTACCGCCCCTTCCGGAACGCCTCCGCCTTCTCCGCCGCCGCCTCGGCCCGCCAGCGCTTCGGCGCGGACTTGTCGACCGTCTCGCCCTCGGCGGTCAGGACCTCATTGGCGAACTCCAGGTCCATCAGCTTCATCCGCTTGATCTCGTCGCGCAGGCGGGCGGCCTCCTCGAATTCGAGGTTGGCGGCGGCGTTGCGCATGCGGCTTTCGATGTCCTTGAGGGCGGCCTGGAAGTTGGAGCCGGTGAAGGGTTTGGACTCCTCCTTCATGCCCGGGGCGGTCAGTTTGTCGAGGGCGCGGCTCTCGTAGGGGCTGGCCATGATCTCGCGGATGTCGCGCTTGACCGACTCCGGGGTGATGCCGTGTTCGGCGTTGTAGGCCTCCTGCTTTTCGCGGCGGCGGTTGGTCTCGGCGATGGCGCGCTCCATCGAGCCGGTCATGCGGTCGGCGTAGAGGATGACTCTTCCGTCGACGTTGCGCGCTGCCCGGCCAATCGTCTGGATCAGCGAGGTCTCGGAGCGCAGGAAGCCCTCCTTGTCGGCGTCGAGGATGGCGACCAGGCCGCACTCGGGGATGTCGAGGCCCTCGCGCAGCAGGTTGATGCCGATCAGGACGTCGAAGGCGCCCATGCGCAGGTCGCGCAGGATCTCGATCCGCTCGAGGGTGTCGACGTCGGAGTGCATGTAGCGGACGCGGACGCCCTGTTCGTGCATGTATTCGGTCAGGTCCTCGGCCATCTTCTTGGTCAGAACGGTGACCAGCGAGCGATAGCCGTTGCGGGCGACCTGTTTGACCTCGTCGATGACGTCGTCGACCTGGTTGCGGGTGGTCCCGCTGACCGGGCGGATCTCGACCGGGGGGTCGATCAGGCCGGTGGGGCGGATGACCTGTTCGGTGAAGACGCCGCCGGTGCGCTCCATCTCCCACGGGCCGGGGGTGGCGGTGACGAAGACGGTCTGGGGCCGCATGGCGTCCCATTCGTCGAACTTCAGCGGGCGGTTGTCGATACAGCTGGGCAGGCGGAAGCCGTATTCGGCCAGGGTGGATTTGCGGCGGTAGTCGCCGCGGTACATGCCGCTGATCTGGCCGACGGTGACGTGGCTCTCGTCGACGAACAGCAGGGCGTTGTCGGGGATGTATTCGAAGAAGGTCGGCGGCGGCTCGCCGGGCGCGCGGCCGGTCAGCCAGCGGCTGTAGTTCTCGATGCCGGCGCAGGAGCCGGTGGCCTCCATCATCTCCAGATCGAAGCGGACGCGCTGTTCGAGGCGCTGGGCCTCCAGCAGCTTGCCGTTCTCGACCATCCAGTCGAGCGTCTCCTTCAGCTCGGCCTTGATGCCGGTGATGGCCTGGTTCAGCGACGGGCGCGGGGTGACGTAGTGGCTGGCGGCGTAGACGGTGATCTCGGTGAGGTCGGCGGTCTTCTTGCCCGTCAGGGGGTCGAACTCCTGGATGGATTCCAGCTCGTCGCCGAACAGCTGGATGCGCCAGGCGCGGTCCTCCATGTGGACGGGGAAGATCTCCAGCACGTCGCCGCGCTTGCGGAACATGCCGCGGTCGAAATTCAGGTCGTTGCGCTTGTACTGGAGCGCGATCAGGTCGGCGCGGAGTTTGGACTCGTCGATCTGGTCGCCGACCTTCAGGGTGAAGGTCATGGCGGTATAGGTCTCGACCGAGCCGATGCCGTAGATGCAGCTGACCGAGGCGACGACGATGACGTCGTCCCGCTCGAGGATCGCCCGCGTCGCCGAGTGGCGCATGCGGTCGATCTGCTCGTTTATGGACGAGTCCTTTTCGATGTAAGTGTCTGATTTCGGGACATAAGCTTCCGGCTGATAGTAGTCGTAGTAGGAGACGAAATACTCGACGGCGTTGTCGGGGAAGAAGCTCTTGAACTCGGAATAGAGCTGGGCGGCGAGGGTCTTGTTGGGGGCGAGGATCAGGGCCGGGCGCTGGGTCTGTTCGATGACCTTGGCCATGGTGAAGGTCTTGCCCGAGCCGGTGACGCCGAGCAGGACCTGGTCGCGCTCGCCGGTGTTCGCCGTAGCGACGAGCTCCTTGATGGCGGCGGGCTGGTCGCCGGCGGGGGTGTATTTCGTCTCCAGCCGGAAGGGGATGTGTTTGCGGTCCTGCGGCCGGTCGGGGCGGTGCGGGGTCCAGTCCGAGGGCTTGCCCGGGGCCTCCTCCGGCGTCAGGCGCGGGCCGGCGACGGGGGCGAACATCGGCATGTGCGGGGTCTTGACCGGCATGCGGGCGGCCGCGCCGTCGTCGTCGCGCAGGAAGGCGGTCGGGGCCTCGGCCACGGACTCGCCGCGGACGTGGACCGGCTTGGCGGTGCGGGGCGCGGCGCCCTTGGGCGAGCTGGAACGGTTCATGAACGCAATCTAGGACGCGGGGGGCGGGTTCGCCAGTGAACGCGCGGGGGCGGCGGAGGCTGCTGACAGCAGGGTGTCAGCAGGGCGGGCTGTGACGGTCCGAAAACCGCGAGACGAAGCGGGACGAGCGCGGCAGTATCGGGGCGCAACCGGAGACCCGTTCATGACCCCCTTCCACGCCCTGCATCGCGACGGCCTGCTGATCCTGCCCAACGCCTGGGACGGCGGCTCGGCGGCCCTGGTGGCGTCGCTGGGGGCGAAGGCGGTGGCGACGACGAGCGCGGGCGTGGCCTGGGCGCTGGGCTGGCCGGACGGGGACGCCCTGCCGGTCGAGCGGGTGGTGCAGGCGGCG
>NZ_BSOY01000097.1 GCF_030160755.1 Brevundimonas denitrificans
CCGCCGCCGTCCCGACTGAATCCTCCGCCGCCGCGACCCCGGCGGCCCCGGGAGCCCCGGCCTTCGCCGTCGTCTATCCGGGCGGCACGGCCCTGGGGCCGGTCACCGTCGCGCGCGGTCCTGACGGACCCGGCGGCATTCTGAGCTTCACCACCGAGGCGACACCGGACGCCGTGGTCGCCTTCTATCGCCAGCGCGCCGAGGCGGCCGGCCTGGCCTCGGTCATGGCCATGAACACGGGCGAGGCCCGCGCCTATGGCGCCGCCGCCGGGGACGGCAGCGGCAAGCTGCTGCACGTCGTCGCCACGCCTGTCGAAGGCGGCCCGACCAGCGTGCAGCTGGACTGGACCAACGGCCGGTGAAACCGGCCGCCGCCCTGGCCGCCTGCCTTCTGATGGGCGGGTGCGCCGCTGCAGGCGGTCCTTCGGCTCTGATCCCGCCGCCCTCCGGCTACCTTTCGGCCCAGGAAGTCGGCCGCATGGCCGCGCTCTCCATTCCCGCCATGTCCAGTCCGGGCGCGAACGATCTGGCGTTGGCCCATGCCGTATCGCCGGGCACAGACCGCTGGTGGCTGGCCACCGCCCATGCCGAACTGCGCGCGCCGGAAGCGGCCCAGCATTTCGACTGTCTGCTGGAGACCCGCCTGAACCAGCATCCGCGCCCGGCTCTCACGCGCATCATGAGCCGGCTGCTGGCTGATGCTGACGCGCTGGTCCAGGCCATGGTTCCTTTGACGCCCGTTCCCGCCCCGAAACGACCTGTTGCCCTGATCGAGGGCCTGGAGCCCTGCCAGCGGCTCACCCCCGAAGCGCGCTCAGCCTCGGCCTGGCCCGCGGGCGGGGCGGTCGTCGCCGCGGCCTATGGCGAACTGTTCGCGGAGCTCGCGCCCGACAGGGCTGAGGGCGCGCGCCGCATGGGACGGGAGATCGCCTGGAGCCGCGCGGTCTGCCGGGTCAACCGGGCCTCCGACGTCGAGGCGGGGATCGGCGAAGGCGCCAGGCTGTTCGCCCGCGCGTCCGCACAGCCGGAATTCCAGGCCGAGCTGGAAGCCGCCAGGGCCGAGGTCGCCGCCGCCCGCGTCGAAGGGCTGACACAGCCGTCCTGCGCCGCCGAACGCCGCGCGCTGCGGCAGTGGAGCGCGCCCGCGGCGACTACGCCGGCCGCGGGCTGACCAGCGAGCCGTACAGGTCGGTCCTGCGGTCGCGGAAGAAGCCCCAGGCGGCGCGGTGGCGGTCGATGAAGTCGAGGTCGAAGGCATGCACCAGCACGCCTTCTTCGTCCCGTCCGAAGCTCTCGACCAGATCGCCGCGGTGGTCGGCGATGAAGGATGAGCCGTAGAAGACCTGCCCGGCGTCATTGACCTGTTCACGGCCGATGCGATTGGCCCCGACGACCGGCACGATATTGGACACGGCGTGACCCTGCATGGCGCGGCGCCACGGCTCGGCGGTGTCCAGCTCCTTGTCGTGCGGTTCCGAGCCGATGGCGGTCGGATACATCAGCACCTCGGCCCCCTGCAGCATCATGGCGCGGGCGGTCTCCGGGTACCACTGGTCCCAGCAGATGCCGACCCCGATGCGGCCGTGGCGGGTGTTCCAGACCTTGAACCCCGTGTCGCCCGGCCGGAAATAGTATTTCTCCTGATAGCCGGGGCCGTCCGGGATGTGGCTCTTGCGATAGACGCCCAGGGCCGATCCGTCGGCGTCCAGCATGACCATGGAGTTGAAGTAGTGCGGCCCCTCGCGCTCGAAGATCGAGACGGGAATGGCGACGCCCAGTTCGGCCGCCACGGGCTGCAGCGCGGTCACGCACGGATGCTCGCGCCACGGATGGGCGCCCGCGAACCATTTCTCCTCCTGCGAGACGCAGAAATACGGACCCTGGAAGAGCTCGCTGGGGAGAATCACCTGCGCGCCGCGGCCCGCCGCCTCACGCACCAAGGCGATGGTCTTGTCGATATTGGCGCGCAGGTCCTCGCCATAGGAGGTCTGGAGCGCGGCGACGGTGATCGTACGGGCCATCAGGCGGGCTCCTGCTGGGAGATGCAGTGAAAGGATCCGCCGCCCGACAGGATGGCGATGGACGGCAGGGCGATGATCTCGCGGTCCGGGAAGACGGTCTTCAATCCCTGGCAGACCAGATCGGCGGCGCGATCATTGCCGTAGGTCGGGACGATCACCGCGCCGTTGGCGATGAGGAAATTCATGTGGCTGGCCGGAACGGGCCGTTCGTCCTCGTCGCCGATGAATCCGGGGGAAGGCAGGCGGAGGACCTTGAGCGGGGCACCCGTCGCATCCGTCATCTCCGACAGCGCCCTGGCCACCGCGTCATAGACCTCGTCATTGGGATCGCCCCGGCCCCAGGCGATCGGACAGGCGACCACCCCCGGCGCGACGAAACGCGCGAGGTTGTCGACATGGCCGTCGGTGTGGTCATTGAGCAGGCCGTCGCCCAGCCAGAGCACCTTGCGGGCGCCGAGCGATTCCGTAAGCGCGGCCTCAGCTTTCGCCTCGCTCCAGCCAGGATTGCGGTTCGGGTTCAGCAGGCACTGGCGGGTGGTGACGATGGTCCCCTGCCCGTCATGATCCAGCGCCCCACCCTCAAGAATGAAGTCATGACGGTCCAGCGGCACGCCGGAGGCCGCGCCGATCTGGTCCGCGACCGTGTCGTCGTGTTCGAGCTCGTACTTCCCGCCCCAGCCGTTGAAGCGGAAGGCGGAGGCGGTGGCCGATCCGGCGCCGAAGATCGGGCCGGTGTCGCGCAGCCAGATGTCCCCGAACCGGCCGTCCACGACCTCGACATTGGCGACCCCTTCGAAGCGGCGCCGGGCGTCGGCCAGGGCCTCGGGCTTGCCGACCATCAGCTTCACGATCTCGCGGCCCGGCCCGGCGAGCGCGCGGACCAGGGCCTCGACCTCGGCCTGCGCCGGTTCGAGATTGTCCTCCCACAGCTCGCCATGGCTGGGCCAGCCGACCCACATGGCGCGGTGCGGCGACCATTCGGCGGGGATGAGGATGGTCATGGGGGCGGGGCGTCCTGAACGGCGGCGGGGGCGACCGCGCCAGATAGACACGCCGGACCCCGACTTCAACTCATGCGGACGTCCGGGGTTCGCCGCGGATACGGCATGGCGGGCGAAAAGAAAGGGGCGGTCCGTCGCCGGACCGCCCCTCCTTCAGTCTGTGTCGATCGAAGGGTCTAGAACTTCAGGCCCAGGCTGATGACCGCGGTGCGCGGCGCGCCGATCGAATAGGTCCGGGTCTGGCCGCTCCGCAGCGGCACCCGCGGGTCGGTGCTGATCGGTGCGGCGAACGAGTTGTTCCCGGTCGAAATGTTGCCGAGGTAGTCTTCCTCGAGCAGGTTGGTGACGTTGACCTGCACATAGGCGTCGCGGATGCCGAAGGTGTTGGTCAGGTCGTAGCGGGCGTCGAAGTCGACGACCGTATAGGCGGGAGCGACCTCGTCATTGACGTCGGAGGCGAAGCGGTCGCCGACGTATTTGGCCTGCAGGCCCAGCGACAGATCAGCCGTGGCGTCCCAGTCGATGCGGGCCGAATAGGTCCAGTCGGGCGTCTCGACCAGGGTCTTGCCGGCGGTTTGCAGGAAGGTCGGGATCACGATGCCCGGCGCCAGGCCGCAGGGCGGGGTGGAACCCGGGACCTGGGTGGCGTTGGTGCAGGTGAAGTTGCCCAGGAACAGGTCGTCCTGCAGCTCGCTCTCATTGTACGAGGCCGAGCCGTAGACCGACAGGGTGTCAGAGACGTTCCAGCCGAACTGGGCGTCGAGGCCCGACTGAATGACCGCGCCGACGTTGCGGTCGATGGTCAGGTCGAAGGTCGGCGAGGCCGGATCGTTGTCGCGCGAGGACACGATGCGGTTTTCGTACTCGGTGTACCAGAGCGCGACCTGCGCCAGGAACATGTCGTTACGGAAGCGATAGCCCAGGTCATAGGACTTGGTCGTTTCCGGCTGCACCGCCGAGAAGTCGAGAACGCCGGTCGTGCTGCGGACGGGCTGGTAGAGGTTGTCGGTGCGGGGCACGGAAATGCCTTCCGCATAGCTGGCGTAGACGCTGTGGCCGTCGGCGAAGCGCCAGTTCACGCCGCCGCTCGGCAGGATGTCGTTATACTCGAGCTCGGCCTGGTAGGGCGCGATCCACGAACCCGTGGTGCCGACGAAGGTCACATTGCCCGGACGGGTCAGGTCCGGCGTGGTGGCTTCAGTGGTGCAGCGGACGGTCGAGGTGCCGTTCAGCGAGTAGCAGTACTGGTTCAGCTCACGGCGGAAATTCGGAGCGCGGGCGCCGATGTTGATCGTGACCGCGTCCTGGAAGAACTGGCCGCGGTATTCGATGGCGAACTGCTGCAGTTCGGCGATCGAGAAACGGTCACGCGAGCGATAGAAGGAGCCGTCGCGGCCGAACACGCGGTCGTCCGGGCTGCCCCAACGCTCCTGGCCGCCGAACACATTGATCGGCTCGGCGTCGCGGCCGAACAGGGTCGCTTCACCGGTCTGACGGTGACGACCGTAGTCCAGGGTGTAGGCGGCGCGCAGACGGTGATCTTCGTTCAGATCCCAGATCAGCGAGCTGATGATGCCATAGCGGTGGGTGTTGGTGTTCGACGGGGCATAGAGGGCGATGGTGTCGAGCACGTCGCCGTCGCCGTTCAGGTCGAAGCCGACGCCGGTGGTGTTGGTGCCGTCCTGGTCGAAGCGGTTGTCACGCTCGGCCGCGAAGGAATAGTTGCCGCCGTTGGCGATGACGTACTGGAAGGACGGGTCAAAGGTGAAGCGGATGTTGTCCGTCAGGCCGTAGCTGAACTGACCGCGGATGTTGCCCGTGTTCGACGGGTTGATGCGCAGGCCATGGTAGTTGGTGCAGCTGCCGGTGCCGGTGGTGCCGTCCGAGCGGACGAAGTTCGCCTGGGTGTTCTCGTTCTGGGCGCCGGCGCCACCATTGGGCAGGAAGCAGGCCTGGTCCTGTTCGAGGTAGGTTCCCGAGTTGAACTGCGCCTGGGTGATGAAGTTGTTGTAGAAATCGTTGCGGTTGACGTTCCAGTGGGCCGAGACGCTGGCGAAATTGCCGTCCCCGAGGTCCTGGTAGAGCTTGCCGTTGAACTGGGTCTTCTCCAGTTCGCCCGGTCCCTTGAACTTGTCATAGTTGGTGTAGGAGTAGGCGACGTAGGCGGTCGTGCCCCAGGGGCCGAAGGCGCCGGTGTCAGCGCGCACGAAGCCGCGCAGATAGTTGAACTCGCCGATCGAGCCGTTGAACTGCATGCCGGCTTCTTCGAGCGGGCGAGCGGTCGTGTAGTTGATGGTGCCGCCCGTGGCCGAGGCCGTGGGGCTGTCGACGTCGGTGGTGCCGGTGTTGACCGAGGCCCGCTCGATCAGCTCGGGGTCGAGCTGCTGGTTGGTGTAGGTGGCGTAGTTGCCGGTGTCGTTCAGCGGCACGCCGTCGAAGGTCAGCGACACGCGGTTGCCGTCGAAGCCACGCAGACGGATGTTGCCGCCCGAGTTGCCGTAGGGATCGGCGTTCACGAAATTCAGGCCGGGGACCAGGTTCAGGGTCTGCAGGATCGTCTGACCCGGGTTCTGGGTGGCGATGAACTCCTGGGTGATGGTCGAGCGGGTCTTGGCGACCGTCTCGGCGACCAGCGTGCCGTCGGTGGTGAAGGGTCCGCGCACGCCGGTGACGACCACGGTGTCCAGTTCGGTGGCTTCGGTCGCGACCGTGCCCGACGATTGGGCCGAAGCGGCGCCTGCGACCAGAAGGCCGCTGAAGAGGGCGGTGGTCGCCCAGAACACGCGTTTGCGGTTCGTCATTGTCATCTATCCCCGATGAAGAAGAGCGCGTGCGCCCGGCAACCGGCGGCAGCCGGCTAATCTCCCGCCCCCTCTAGGCGTGCCATCGGAAAGTGGGACGACATTCGTGTGACAGTGATATGACAGCCGGGCCAGGTGGCGTCAGAGACACACCCGGCCCGGGCCGAAGCTGTGGATGATTCCGCCATCGGTCGCTTCACGGGCGGTCGCGGACCATTTCTTCCGGGTCCGGAACGATTGGCGGGCCCCGGGAGACCCCTATTCGCCCCAGACCGCCCGCAAGCGGGCGGCCCGACCGCAGAATCGGCTGTAGCCGGCGTACCGAACCGGATTCAGCCGGGCGAAGTCCTGATGATACGCCTCGGCCGGCCAGAATCTCGCCGCGTCGCGGACCGGGGTCACGAAGCGGGCGGCGCCGATCCGGGCCGCGGCCGCCCGACGCGACGCCTCTGCGGCCGGCTTCTGGGCGGGGCTGGCGAAGACGGCGGTCGCGTAGGACGCGCCCTGGTCGCAGAACTGCCCGTCAGGGTCCGTGGGATCGATGGTCCGCCAGAAACGGTCGACCAGCTGGCGATAGGTGATGCGGGCCGGATCAAAGGTCACCT
The DNA here is from genome assembly GCF_030160755.1 of Brevundimonas denitrificans. GTDB lineage: Bacteria > Pseudomonadota > Alphaproteobacteria > Caulobacterales > Caulobacteraceae > Brevundimonas > Brevundimonas denitrificans. The sequence goes on from NZ_BSOY01000097.1 coordinate 6,429, forward strand.
GGACCGCTTCAAGGTGGCCGGTGCCGCCGCGGACCACCTGGTCATAGGTCGGATTGGCCGCCTGGCCGCCGGCGAAACCGGATACGGCCGCGACCACGCCCGGCATGCGCTCGAAATTGGCTTCGACGGACCAGAAGCATCCGCCGGCGAAGACCGCGACCTCGCGCCGGCCGCTGTCCCGCGCCTGGGGACCCGAAGGCGCGCTTTCGGCCGGAGCGCCCGGCGAACAGGCGGCGAGGGCGAGAATGACGAGACTGCAAACGGCGCGGCGCGACATGGGGGCGTTCTCCGGCTGCGCGACGGGGCCCGCGCCATGACCGACATACGATCGTCGCGCCGTGGCGGTTTCAGATCAAGCGCCCAAAGCAAAACCGCCGCCCCCCTTACGGGAGGCGGCGGCTCTGTGTTGCTGGCCTTCGGCCTTCCGGTTTTAGCGGAAGTTGATGCCGATGGTGGC
>NZ_BSOY01000098.1 GCF_030160755.1 Brevundimonas denitrificans
CGGGCGCGGGCGCGGCCGGCTGCAGCGACGAGTTCGGATTCGGCGGCGCCCGAACGCAGGGCGGCGCCCCGGGCCTGGGCCGTGGCCGCGTTCAGGGCGGCGTCGATCTGCGGCGCGAACAGATTGCAACGGGCGTCGGCGGCGACCACGAAGGCGCGCTCATAATAGGTGTCGGCGGCCCCGGCCCAGGCGAGGGTCGGCAACCCCAGCACGGCGGCGACCGCCAGCGCGGCTTTGGTCTTCGAGGCGGTCTGGCCTATCGTCATGGGACCGCACCTTACGCATCACGCGTTCCGGTCCGGTTTCCGAGCAGGGTTATCGAAATGCTTCTGTCGAGCGACCTGTGGGTCTCCGCCCTGATCCGCCGCGCCGAGCTGGGCGGAGCCTTCGCCACCGTCGCGCGCAAGGGCGACGCCCGCGCCGGCACGGTCATCGTCAAGGCCTTCGACACCTCCAACCGCCGCGCCCGACTCTATAGTGAAGCCTTCGGGCCCGACGGCGAACGGCTGTGGATGCAGCCGGTCGAGAGCGAGTTCGAGAGCGAACTCGACGCCTATATCCAGCGCCAGATCGGCTACGACCCCGACCTCTGGGTCGTCGAGATCGAGGACCGCCAGGGGCGGCACTTTATAACAGAGAAGGTGGCGGGCGGCGGGGAGTGACGGGTGGCGAGTGGCGAGTGGCCAGTGGCCAGTGGCCAGTGGCTGATCGCATCGCTGGCGGCGGAAGGGCGGCGCAGTTCGCGCCACACCCCCGCTGGCGGCCAATCACTAGCCACTGGCCACCAGCCACCCCTAACCACCTGTGACCACCCCCCGCCGCCAGTGCGAAATCCTTAACGACGTTCGCACACGGAACCTCAAGCGGAGGCGCCTATGGTCAGCTTCAACGGGCCGCAATGAGCCCGGAGCGATGGTGGGTGTTGTCGATGCTCTTTCTTCTCAACGACGTGGTGTTCGACCTGGACGAGGCCTGCCCGGTCACGCCCGGCGACGCGCGCCGCTTTGAGAGCCTTGAGCTCGACTATGTCCTGGAACTCGGTTGCGAACTGTTTGCCGAGGATCCGCTGCTGCACCTCAACGACCCGCAGCGCGCGCGCCGTCTGGCCTGGCTGATCCACGACCGGTCCCCGGAAGTGAACGCCGCCCTGTTCGCGGCCCCCGCCGCCGGCTGCGATCCGACCCTGGTCGAGCCGCAATTCTGCGCCCTGCCCGGCGCCATCATGCGCCAGCTGAAGACCCGCGCCGCCAAGGGCCAGCTGAACGCCCTCGCCGCCGACCGCGCGGTGTGGATGCGCATGGCCGCCTGACGGCGGCGCTTGAACCCACCCGGCTGTGCTGTTTAGGGTTGTGGCCTGAGCCGGGGAGCCGGGGGGCCATGCATATTCCGACATTTCTGAAGACGGCCGTCATGGCTGTGACGGCCCTGATCCTGTTCGCAGCCGCGCCCGCCCGGGCGGAGTGGCGCAAGGCGGAGACCGCGCACTTCATTGTCTACGGAGACACCTCGGAGCGCGACATCCGCGCCTTCGCCCAGCGGATCGAGCGTTTCGACGCCTTCCTGCGGGCCTACTATCCGATCGAGACGGAGTACGAGACGCCAAAGCTGGAGATCTATCTGGCTGAGGGTTCGCGCGACATGAACCGGGTCTATCCCGGCATCGGCGGCGGCGTCGCCGGCTTCTACTCCTCGAACAGCGGCCGAATCTATGCGGTGGTGAACACCACCGTCGTGATCGGCGACGTGGTGCTGTTCCACGAATACGCTCACCATTTCATGTTCCAGATGCGCTCCAACGCCTACCCCTCGTGGTTCGTGGAAGGGTTCGCGGAGTACTACGCCACGGCCGAGGTGCGCCCCGACCGCATCCAGTTCGGACGTCACCACCCCGGGCGCATGGACGTTCTCAACCTGGGCGCCAACAGCTGGGCCCGGATGGAGGATGTGCTGAAGTGGCGCTACACGCCCTCGGGCCGCTACCCCGCCTATCTCTATTACGCCCAGGCGTGGGGCATGACCCACTATTTCATGAGCACGCCCGAGCGGACGCGGATGCTCGGCCAATACCTCGCCGCCGTGGTCCGGGGCGAGGATTCTGTCGCGGCCATGCAGGCGGCCACGGGGCGGACGCCCGAGGAACTGCAGAACGATGTGCGTCGGTATCTGTCCGGGTCGATCAACATCTGGACGCCGCAGATCACCGTGCCGGAGCCGGAGGTGACCATCGCCACACTGCCCCGGGCGGAAGCGGACATGATCTGGCTCGACATCCGGCTGGACAATATCGACGTCATCGAACTGCCGGAGGAAGAGGACGGCCAGACGCGCAAGTCCGAGGCGCAGAAGGCGCGCGAAGCCCGCGAACGCGCCGAGATGCGCGCGGACCTGATCCGCGACGCCCACGCCGCCGCCGCGCGTCATCCCGGCGACCGGATGGCCCGCCTTGTCGATGCGCGCGCCTACCGCCTGTCGTTCGATCCCGCGGCAGCGCTGACGACACTCGAGCCGCTTGTCGGCTCCGACTCCACGGACGCCGATGCGTTGCGGGTGGCCGCTTGGGCGTTGCTGGACCAGGCCGGCAAGGAGACGGACCCTGAGGCCGCGCTTCGCCTGAAACGACGGGCGAGCGGCTTTCTGGCGCGGTCCATGGACGCCGATCCGATGGACTTCCGCACCTATCTGAGCCTGAACGATGTGCGCCGCGGGTTGGCGAGCTATCCCACTGAAAACGACTTCGCCACCCTGCAGGCGGCGGTCGGCCTCGCCCCGCAGTCGTTCGAAGCGCGGCTGCGGCTGGGTGAAGCCCTGATGTCGCGGGGGCAGAACGCCGAAGCCGTGGTGATCCTGCTGCCGGTCTCCAACAGCCCTCACCGGAGCATCTACACCCGCCGCGCGCGGGAGATGATCGCCGCCGCCCGTCAAGCCCAGGGGCTGGCGGTCGAGACGTTCGAGGCCCCGCCCGAGGATCAGGCGGAACCCTCAGTGGAGGCCGAGGCGGCCACGGCCGACTGACGCCGGCCGGGCCGTTAGACCAGCACGTTGAAGACCAGGTGCACCACCGTCGCGCCGAGCACGATGACGCCGAAGCCGAGGATCAGGCTGAGGGCGGGATGCGGCCCGGTGTGGGGCGGCGGCGGGTCTGCGGGGTTCGGAGCCATGGCCGTTCCTTGCGTTTCCAAGGCGGCGCCCGATTGCGTGACCGGGTCGTCTCGCCGGCCGCAGGATGACTCCGATGCGCGTGTCTGACCAGTGGCCCGGCCCCGACGGGTGACATTCGGCCCCGTCCGCGCTACCTCGCGCGGCCCAACGGATAGAACATGTCGAAGCTCACTCTTGAACAGGAGGCCCTGCGCCGCAGGACCTTCGCCATCATCGCGCACCCTGACGCCGGCAAGACCACGCTGACCGAGCACATCCTGCTGGCCGGCGGCGCCATCCGCGCGGCCGGGGCTGTGCGTGCGCGCGGCGAGAACCGGCGCACCCAGTCCGACTGGATGAAGATCGAGAAGGAGCGCGGCATCTCGGTCAGCGCCTCGGTCATGACGTTCGAGCACGACGGGAAGATGTTCAACCTGCTCGACACCCCCGGCCACGAGGACTTCTCGGAAGACACCTACCGCACCCTGACCGCCGCCGACTGCGCCATCATGGTGCTGGACGCCGCCAAGGGCATCGAGCCGCAGACGCTGAAGCTGTTCGAGGTCTGCCGCCTGCGAGACATTCCGATCATCACCTTCATCAACAAGCTGGACCGCGAGGCCCAGGATCCGATGGCCCTGCTGGACGAGATCGCCAGCCGGCTGCAGCTCGACCCCGCCCCGATCTGGTGGCCGGCGCAGAGCGGCAATCGCCTGCGCGGCATGGTCGAAATGGGCACGGGCCGGTTCCAGCCCTACGCCCGCAAGCCCGCCGGTTCGGCAGAGGACGTCCCCCACCCCGAGGCTCTGCCGCTGGCCGACGCCGCGCGGTATTTCGAAGAGGGCGAACACGAAGCCCTGCTGGAGGCGCAGGAACTGGTCGAGGGCGGTTATCCGGCTTTTGACCGCCAGTCCTTCCTCGAGGGCCATATGACGCCGGTGCTGTGGGGCTCGGCCCTGCGCCATTTCGGCATCGACGAACTGTTGGCCGCCATCGGCGAATGGGCCCCGCCGCCCAAGACGATGAAGGCGCACAAGGCCCCACCCGCCGGAACCCGCAACGCCGCAGAGCCCGTGGCGACCACCGTCGAGCCGGGCGCGGCCGAGGTCACCGGCTTCGTCTTCAAGGTCCAGGCCAATATGGACCCCAACCACCGCGACCGCATCGCCATGTTCCGCATGGCCTCGGGCAAATTCCAGCGCGGCATGAAGCTGAAGGTCCAGAACACCGGCAAGCAGCTGTCAGTGAACGCCCCCATCATGTTCTTCGCCAGCGACCGCGAACTGGCCGAGGACGCCTATGCCGGGGACGTCATCGGCATTCCCAACCACGGCGTCCTGCGCGTCGGCGACAGCCTGTCCGAGAGCGGCCTGATCCGCTTCGCCGGCCTGCCCAACTTCGCCCCCGAAATCCTCCAGCGCGTGCGGGTCAAGGACCCGCTCAAGGCCAAACACCTGAAGAAGGCGCTGGACGGCCTGGCCGAGGAGGGCGTGACCCAGTTGTTCCGTCCCGAGATGGGCTCGGACTTCATCGTCGGCGCCGTCGGCCAGCTGCAGTTCGAGGTCATGGCCGACCGTCTGGGCGAGGAATACGGCCTGGAGGTCCTCTTCGAACCCTCCCCTTGGGCCGAGGCGCGCTGGATCGGCGGGACCAAGGCCGATCTCGAGGACTTCATGGGCAAATACCGCGGCCAGATGGCCCGCGACATCGACGACGACCCGGTGTTCCTGGCCAAGTCCAGCTGGGAGACCGGCTATGTGATGGAGCGGTTCCCGTCCGTGGCCTTCACGAAGACGAAGGAGCGGGGCTGAGCCTCGTGGCAGTCGGGACCCGGATCAACCTCAGGCTGGACCACGCACCACAAACAAGGCTTAGGTGACGGCTTCCGGGGGAGGTCCGTCTTGTCGTCAGTTGTCCATCGTCTTCTGCTCGCCCTGGCGCTGCTGGCGCTGACGCCGGCCGCCGCCCTCGCCGAGTGGCGGCGCGCGGAAAGTCCGCACTTCATCGTCTACAGCGACGGCTCGGAGCGCTCGCTGCGCGAATACACGGCCAAGCTGGAGCGTTTCGACGCGCTTCTGGCCTCCCGCTTCGGCGGCGCGAGCGCGGAGATCCGCAGGCTTCCGGTCTATCTGGTGGCAGACGGCCGGGCGTTGCGTGTGGCCGTTCCCGGCCTTCCGGAAGGGATCGACGGCTACTATTCCGCCAGTGACATCGACGTCTTCGCCGTTCTGGTTCGGGGCGAAAGCGACGACCTCCTGCTCCATGAATACAGCCATCACGTCATGGCCCGGAGCGGCGACATGCGATATCCGGGGTGGCTTCGTGAGGGCTTCGCCGAATATTTCGCCACAGCGACCGTGACCGAGCGCGGCGAGGCCTCTTTCGGCCTGCCCAACCCGGGCCGTCAGTACGCCCTGCAGCAGAACCGCTGGCTGCCCATGGACACAGTGCTGCGGGCCGACAGTTCATTCGGGATCGACAGCACGGCAGGCCGGGGCATGTACTACGCCCAGTCCTGGGCCCTGACCCACTGGCTGCTGACCGACTCCGTCCGGGTGAGAAACCTGTCCGCCTATGTCGCTGCCGTGAACGGCGGCCGGGACCCGGTCGAGGCCTGGCAGGCGATCTTCGCCATGACGCCGGATCAGCTGGCGGCCCAGCTGCGCGCCTATGTCCGCGGGCGTCTCTCCTACGCCAAGCTCGACATGCCGCCCATCAATCCAGCCATCACGGTGACGACCCTGTCGCCCGCGGCCGATGCGGTTCTTCTGCCGATGATCAACGCCCGTTCCTGGAATCCCGAGCAGATCGACGGCCCGGCGCTTCTGGCCACGCTGAGGACGGCCGGCGCCCGCTTCCCCGACGATGCCCTGGCCCTGGTCGCCCTGGGCCGCGCGGAGAAACGTTGGGGAGACCCTGCCGCCGCCGAGGCCGCCCTGACCCGCGCGCTCGAGCGTGAGGGCGACAACGTCGAGGGCCTGCTATTGATGGCGGACCTTTCCACCGAGCGCGGGGCGGATGCGGCGGATGAGGCCGAGCAGACGCGGCAGTGGGATCTGTCGCGGGAGTTCCTGCGCCGCGCGCTGGAGGCCGATTCCACCGACTATCGGGTCCACGCCGCCCAGGCGCGCTTCCAACGGTACGCGCGCGATTGAGCGCCGGCGACGATCGCCGCGCCGTTTTGCGGAACGGCCACGGGCAGGTCGAACCTCCGACGCGGCGTCGCGTTTGCTAGTCTGGGCCCAAGGGACGCGTATTGGTCCCGAAGCGGGACGACCGGAGCGCCAGCCCCCATGTTCGAATTCGGCCGGGATTTGAGGAAATTGTTCGAAAAGGCGCGCGAGAGCGACGACCTCGGCTGGCTGGAGCTGATCGGGGCCGACCTGGTCGCGATCGAAGCGCAGTCGCTCGGCATCGAGGCCGGGCGCGTGTCCAGCGCCCATCCCTTCGACAGCTGGATGCGGGCCTCGGCCCTGTGGCGCGAGCACGCGCGACGGACCGGCCGCCGGACGAGCCTGGACCGGGCGGCGGCTGCGGCCTCTGACGCGGCGCGGCACACGGCCAC
>NZ_BSOY01000099.1 GCF_030160755.1 Brevundimonas denitrificans
GCCCTCGCGCGCCGCCCGCGCCCGCATGGCGCTGAGCCCGACCCCGTAGCGGCGGCAGGCCTCGGGCGCCGACATCCCGGCCAGATAGTCCACGCGCACCGCCGCCCAGACCTCCTCGGGCGCGGCCCACCGACCCTCGCCCGGGCGAGTTTCCATGTCGTCGTAACGTGTTCCGTCAGCCATCCGCGGTCCTCCCCTCGTTGATGGCGCGGGAGGATAGGGGCGGGGTGCGTCAGAATCGGTCGGAGGGGTTCGACCAGGCCTAGCCGCACGCGCAGACGGCTTCCCGGGTGCAGATCGAGGGGGCGCCGGACGTGGGCGCGGCGTAGCGGGTCACGCCGGAGGCGCACCGCGCCGGTTGTCCGACGGGGCATACGGCGGTGCAGCCGCCGCAGACGCCGGTCGGGGCGGCGCTGCAGCTGGCGGCCTGGGCCGCGCCGGCGCCGGCGTCGACGCGGGTGATGACGGCGTTGACCTGCGAAGGATGATCCCCCGTCGGCTGGCCGAAGGTGCCGATGAAGCCGGCGCCGGGAATGCCGCCCGCCGGCACACAGGCCGCGAGCGCCAGGACGACGGCTGCGATAGCCAGAACGCGCTTGAACATCGGATCCTCCCCAGGATGGTCCTCAATGGGTAGGCGATCAGCGGTATGCGAGCAAGGCGTGGGGATGAGGGGGGACGCGCTGCGGGTGGTCAGCCCCCTCCACCATCCTTCGGATGGTCCCGTCGTCGGATCGCATGCGATCCTTCCTCCACCCCCGGTGGGGGAGGACAGGTGCGCGCCTTCAGACTGACCATAACGCCCTCGAGATTGCCCAGCACGTCACGGGCCGCAATCCGGCAGACGGCAACCCCGCGCAGGTTCAGCCAGGCCGTCCGCCGGGCGTCATGCCGGATGCGGTCGGGATGCTCGTGGCTCACCCCATCGACCTCGACCGCCAGACGCGCCGCCTCGCAATAGAAGTCCAGCACGTAGGGGCCGACGGGGTGTTGGCGGCGAAACCGGGCGCCGAGCCTTTGCCTCCGGATCGCCTGCCACAGGATGACCTCCGGCAGGGTGAGGGTCCGCCGGAGCTTCCGTGCACGCGCGATGGTGGATTTCGGCGGATACATCATACCAGTTTAACGCGAACGTCGCGACCCGAAAAGTCCTCCCCCCTCGGGGGAGGGGGACCATGCGAAGCATGGTGGAGGGGGCCGGCGGCGCGTCGCGACCGAGGGCGCTAGCCCCGCGTCGGGCCCCCTCCGTCACGGCGCTGAAGAAGCGCCGCGCCACCTCCCCCGGCGGGGGAGGACTTTAGCGCGCCCCTGCCCCTCCCCCATCGGGGGAGGACTGCTATGGTGTCCCCATGCCCCGCACCCTGCACATCGACTTCGTCTCCGACATCGTCTGCCCCTGGTGCGTCGTGGGGCTGGGCGGGCTGGAAGCGGCGCTGGCGGCGCTGAAGGCCGAGGGGATCGAGGCGGAGATCCATTTCCAGCCGTTCGAGCTGAACCCGCAGATGCCGCCCGAGGGCGAGAACATCGTCGAACACATCGGCCGCAAATACGGCTCGACCCCCGAACAGTCGGCGGCCAACCGGGCCATGATCACCGAACGGGCGGCGGAAGCCTGGCCGGGCTTCGAAATGCGGATGGGGCCGGACAGCCGGATCTGGAACACCTTCGACGCCCACCGGCTGCTGCACTGGGCGGGGACGGTCGGGGCGGCGGAACAGAGGGCGCTGAAGGCGGCGCTGTTCACGGCCCATTTCACCGACGGCCGGACGATGACGGACGCGGTGGTGCTGGCCGACGCGGCGGAGGCGGCGGGGCTGGACCGGGCGAAGGCGGTCGAGGTGCTGGCCGACGACCTCTATGCGGCCGAGGTGCGGGCGGCGGAGGCGCTGTGGGTCTCGCGCGGGATCAACGGCGTGCCCGCCGTGGTGGTGGAGGGGAAGTGGCTGATCTCGGGCGGGCAGCCGGCGGGGGTGTTTGAGGAGGCGTTGAGGAGGATGGCGGGGGAGGGGTGAACTGACCTCCGGTGCTATTTTTTCCGATATGCCGTGTTGCTCGTGCGTGTGCCGGGGACCTGTTCGATAAGGCCTCGGTCAACCATCCGACCGAAAATATTCTTCATCTGGTAGTCCGCTCGGATGTGAGTGATTTCCCGAGCTTGCGAGTTCTTTATCGTTTCGTTGTCGTCCAAGAATTTCATGATCGCCTCTTCGGGCGACGCAAGCGCTTCGTGCCTGATCGAAACTAGAACCGAGTTGTCCCGCTCCTCGATGACTGGTTCCTTCAGACCTAGCTCATGCATGGCTGCGAATGCCGTGTTCAAGCCTTCGCCGACGTCCTTGTTGGGGGCTTCGGGAAACTTGTTCAGCACGCGGACCACAGCGCCATTCCGCGCAAACCGCTCGGCGAGAATGTTTTCCACGGTGATATGTGCTGGGAGACGACCGGGGCTCTCAATTTCAATTCGGTTGTCAAAGATCCGGATGTGGACATCATCGGCGATGCTGTAATCTCGGTGGAGGACAGCATTCGTGATTATTTCGTGCAGAGTTTCTGCTGGATACTTGATGGCCTCAAGAGAGGCTCCTCCCATTTTGGGAATGGCTTCGGTGTGTTTAGTTGTGAGCTCAACGGCATTACGAATTTGATCGTAAAGCGGCCCTTCAACTGTTTCGGGATCAAAGGCCAAGGCCTTTCGAAAGCCTTCAGCCTCTTTCGTTTTGTAACGGTAGATTTTGATGCCGCATCGCTTGGGAAGCGCGGCCTGCGGTTCGTCTGAAAACATTAGAACTGCCGCAACGGACGGACGGCCGTCGCGAATGAGAATTTGCTTCTTTAGCCAAGCCGCGGGCTCAGCGGCGGGGACGACGCCCGCTATGAATCTCTGGGTGATCTCGGACTCGACAACGACCTCGACCGGGACATTTACGAGTTCCGTTTCGAACGACGCGACACCTTTGTCATACTCCAGCCTGCGCAACGCTTCCGGGTTGTTTGCGGGGAGGTTCTGAGCGCCCCGTCGAACGTAAGGCGTACCGTTGGATGCAGAAGAGATCCCTTGGGTCCGCGCGACCTGCACCTTCAAAATGATGCCGCCGCCATCAGGCGCAGCCAAGAATTCGTACTGGTAATCAGTGCCCAGTGGGAAGAACTGCTCGAAAGCCTGGATATGGCCGTTTGCGGCCTCTTGATCCGCAAAACCACGCCAGCGGCGGGTTTTTTCTGGTCCAACCTCGTCGACGCCGATGAATAGTTCGCCCCCATCGGCATTCGCGAACGCCGATATGGTCTTGGTCAAGTTGGCTGGCGATATTCCGATGCTCTTCACATCAGAGAACTGGCCCTCTGCCGTTTGAATTACGGCAGCGGCGTCTTCAGCGGAAATTTCAATCAGGTCCAAAGGCATTGGACATTAATCGGGCATTCGGCGCGATTCGCAAATCCCGGTCGTGTCGGCTCACGCTCTGAACACCTGCTTCATCTCCGCAACGTCTTGCACGGCGGGCCAGCGTACGCCGTGGTGTCCGATAGTTCGAAGCTCGAAGAGCGGTTTGATCGGGCAGATATAGAACATCACCCGGCCATCACCGAAGTCTCGAAACATCATGATGCGCCCGCGCGAGTGCCAGTCCGCCGAACCGAAGGTGTCGTCCCCTCGATTCGGTGTGCTGATCATGGCTCCCACATCATCCGTGTAAGCGGAAAAATGGCAGACGCCGTAGGGCTCGAGGCGGATGGTATTCTCATTGAGAACCTCCAAACCCTCAACGTGCACCCGGACGAACTCCAAGGCCTTTCGCCTGTTGGCGATTTGATGGCCGTTGCCCTTCTGCAGAAACGGCTTGCTCACACCTTCACCTCCACCACCCCGCCCCCGGCCCGGAATTTCGCGCTCATCTCCGCCATCCCGGCCTCGGCGTCGAGCAGCGAACCCCCCGCGTCGTTCTGCGCCTGCGCATCCCGGCGGATGTCCTGGCTGATCTTCATCGAGCAGAATTTCGGGCCGCACATGCTGCAGAAGTGGGCGGTCTTGTGGGCCTCCTTCGGCAGGGTGGCGTCGTGGTATTTGCGGGCCGTCTCGGGGTCGAGGCCGAGGTTGAACTGGTCTTCCCAGCGGAACTCGAACCGGGCGCGGCTCAGGGCGTCGTCGTGCAGGCGGGCGGCCGGGTGGCCCTTGGCCAGGTCGGCGGCGTGGGCGGCGATCTTGTAGGTGATGACGCCGTCCTTGACGTCCTGACGGTCGGGCAGGCCGAGGTGCTCCTTGGGCGTGACGTAGCAGAGCATGGCCGTGCCGAACCAGCCGATCATGGCCGCGCCGATGGCGCTGGTGATGTGGTCATAGCCGGGGGCGATGTCGGTGGTCAGCGGCCCGAGCGTATAGAAGGGCGCCTCGTGGCAGTGCTTCAGCTGCTCATCCATGTTGGCCTTGATCTTGTGCATCGGCACATGGCCCGGGCCCTCGATCATGACCTGGCAGCCCTTGGCCCAGGCGACCTTGGTCAGCTCGCCGAGGGTGCGCAGCTCGGCGAACTGGGCCTCGTCATTGGCGTCGGCGATGGAGCCGGGGCGCAGGCCGTCGCCGAGGCTGAACGACACGTCGTAGGCCCGCATGATGTCGCAGATGTCCTCGAAATGCTCGTAGAGGAAGGACTCGCGGTGATGCGACAGGCACCACTTGGCCATGATGGAGCCGCCGCGTGAGACGATCCCGGTCACGCGTTTGGCGGTCATCGGCACGAACGGCAGGCGGACGCCGGCGTGGATGGTGAAATAGTCGACGCCCTGTTCGGCCTGTTCGATCAGGGTGTCGCGATAGACCTCCCAGGTCAGGTCCTCGGCGACGCCGTTGACCTTCTCCAGGGCCTGGTAGATCGGCACCGTGCCGATGGGGACGCTGGAGTTGCGGATGATCCAGTCGCGGATGTTGTGGATGTTGCGGCCGGTCGACAGGTCCATGACGTTGTCGGCGCCCCAGCGGGTGGCCCAGACCAGTTTGTCGACCTCGTCGTCGACGCTGGAGAGGACGGCCGAGTTGCCGATGTTGGCGTTGATCTTCACCAGGAAGTTGCGGCCGATGATCATCGGCTCGACTTCGGGGTGGTTGATGTTGTGCGGGATGATGGCGCGGCCGCGGGCGATTTCCTGACGCACGAACTCGGGCGTGACGAAGTCGGGGATGCTGGCGCCGAAATCCTCGCCGTCGCGGATGCAGGGGGCGGTCTGTTCGCGCCGCAGGTTCTCGCGGATGGCGACGTATTCCATCTCGGGGGTGATGATGCCGGCCTTCGCATATTCGTACTGGGTGACGGGGCGGCCCTCGACGCCCTTGAAGACCTTGTGGTGCGAGGTGTCGAAGCGGGGGGCGAGGTTCTTGCCGCTGGCGTGACCGTTGTCCTCGGGCTTGACCTCGCGCGGGTTCTCGACGGGCGCGATGTCGCCGCGGTCGAGCTGCCAGCTGGATTTGACCAGCGGCAGGCCGCGCTTGATGTCGATGGTCACGGTCGGGTCGGTGTAGGGGCCCGAGGAGTCATAGATGGTCACCGGCGGCTCATTGGCCGACGGGTGGACGGCGACCTCGCGGAAGGGGACGCGGATATCGGGGTAGAGTTCGCCGGCGACATAGACCTTGCGCGACCCGGCGCGTTCGCCGGTCGGGATGGTCCCGGTCTCCTGCATCACCTGCTCGCGGGCGTCTTTCAGAGCCAGATCGACATTGGGCTCTTCGGGCAGGGCGGGGGGCGTGACGGCGATGTTCATGGCGGCCTCAAACGGTGTGAGGTCCGCCGGCGTCGGCAGGGGGGTCCTGTAGCGTGGACCGAAGCGTTTCCCATCCCTTCGCCGGCATGACCCGGATCAGGTTCGACGGGTCAGGCGGATACGCCAATCTCAGCCGCTGCGTGCGACCCCCCGGAGAACGGGACGACCCTACCCCCCGGCGGCGGCGGGTTCAATCGCGGATCAGGGCTCCGACCAGCCGGGGACGGACAGCTCGACCGCGCCGCGGGGGTCGGCGTCGAAGGCGAGGGTGACGGTCTCGCGGCCGTGGGCGGGGACGTAGTCGAGCGTGGCCCCGGCGGTCTGCTCGCCGAGGCGGCCCTCGACCTCGACGCCGGCGGCGGTCTCGTCGCCGAGATTGCGGACCTCGACCTCGGCCAGCCAGACGGCGCCGGCGGGGCGGACCTCGCCGAGCCGGGCCTCGA
>NZ_BSOY01000100.1 GCF_030160755.1 Brevundimonas denitrificans
GGGCGGCCAGCAGTTCGGCGAGGGTGACCGGCGAGGCCGGATCAGCGACGAACAGGGCGCGCTCGGCCGCGCGGCGGCGCAGGCGGGCGTCGGCGGAGGCGTCCTCGGGCCAGCCGATCAGGGCGTCCGCGGCCTGGCCGGCATGACCCTCGTTCAGTCTTTGCAGGACGTCGGAGGCGAGGAAGCGGTCGACGCCGACGGAGACGGCGAAACTGGCCAGGGCGTCGAACTGGTGCTGGTTCAGCGGGCTGTGAACCTGTTCGTTCAGCGCCTTCACCACCGGCATCAGATCGTATTGCAGCAGCAGTTCGGCGTCGGCCTCGGCGACGGTCAGGCCCTCGCGGGCGGAGGCGGTGTGGCCGTAGCCGATGACCCAGCGGCCGTTCTCTTCCCGCACCGCGCGCGGCCGGAATCCCTCAAAGCTCTTGATGAGGACCATCCCCTCGCGGGAGACCTTCAGACGGGGTGTGGGCGTTTCGGACACGGATTGACCCAAATCGAGACGGGCGCGCTGGCCCGAAGAGAGAGCCAGCAAGGGACGCGCCGCTCTACAACAGGACGAGGCTCGCGAGACCGAGGAAGATCAAAAAGCCGAAGAAGTCCGTTGTCGCCGTCACGAACACGGCCGAGGACACGGCCGGGTCGAACTTCAGCCGCGACAGGGTCAGGGGGGTCAGAACCCCGACCGTGGCCGCGACCAGCAGGTTCAGCACCATGGCCATGCCGATCACCGCCCCGATGCGCCATTCCTGGAACCACAGGCCGGCGGCCATGCCGATCAGGGGCGCCAGCACAAAGCCGTTGGCCAGACCCACCGCCAGCTCGCGGCGGAAGGTGCGGGCGGCGTTGGAGCTGTTCAGTTCGCGCGTCGCCAGGGCGCGCACGGTCACGGTCAGGGCCTGGGTGCCGGCGTTGCCGCCGATGGCCGAGACGATGGGCAGCAGGATCACCAGGGCGACGATCTGGGCGATCGTGGCCTCGAACCACGAGATGACGATGGAGCCGAGCACCGCCGTGCCCAGATTGATGGCCAGCCAGGGCACGCGGCCGCGGACGATCTCGGACACGGACGAACCGCGGTCCTCATCCGAGACGCCGGCGAGGCGCAGGATGTCCTCGCGGTTCTCTTCCTGGATGATGTTGACGATGTCATCGACGGTGATCTGACCCACCAGCCGCCCCGCCGCGTCGACGACGGGGGCCGAGATCAGGTGGTATTTCTCGAAGATGTAGGCGACTTCTTCCTGGTCCTGGTCGACGGCGATCGCATTGATCGGCTCCATGATGTCGACGAGGGCGATCGTGCGCGCCGCGCGCAGCAGGCCGCTGACCGGTAGGCCGCCGACGGGCTTGTTGTGCGGATCGACGATGTAGATGTCGAAGAACAGCTCGGGCAGGTCCTCGCCCTGCTTGCGGATGTGGTCGATGGTGTCGCCGACGTTCCAGAACGACGGCGCGGCCATGACCTCGCGCTGCATCAGGCGGCCGGCGGAATCCTCGTCGTAGCGCAGCGAGTTCTCGATCGCGGCGCGATCGACCTCGGGCATGGCCGCCAGCACCTTTTCGCGCTGGTCGTCCTCCAGATCCTCGACCACGGCGGCGGCGTCGTCGGAATCGAGTTCCTGCAGCGCCTCGGCCAGGGTCAGGTGCGGGACGCGCTCCAGCACCTCCTCGCGGATGTTGTCGTCCAGCTCGGGCAGGGTTTCGGCCAGCAGGTCCGGCGGAAGCCAGAGGACCACGACGGTGCGGTGCTCGGCGGTCAGGAAGCCCATCAGGTCGGCGACGTCGGCCGGGTGAAGGTCTTCCAGCAGCGAACGGAGCTTGAGTCCGTCGCCGGCGTCCGAGGCGTCGACGACCTTCTCGACGAAGCTCGCCGTCAGCACATAGTCCTCGTCGAGGGCGACGTGGTCGATTTCTTCGGTCTGGGAAGGCGTCAGGGAGGCTTTTGCGGTGATCGTCACGCTCGGCCTCCCCGATTTTATGTCAGCTCAATTCTAGCCGAGATTCGCCCTGTTGTTTCGATGGTGCGGTCGAGAAGACTCGAACTTCCACTCCGGTTAGGGAACAGCGACCTCAACGCTGCGCGTCTACCAATTCCGCCACGACCGCTCGCATCGGAGGGGGGCTGATAGCGGAGGTCGGAGCGGAAGGGAAGGGGTCGTTCGAGGCAGCAGGCGCCAGGCAAGAGGCAGCAGGCCGGTAGGCCCATCGGAAAACTTGGACGGTGTTGCGCTTTCGCGATCAGGCTGTGGAGCACGCGGCCTAACTCGTCTCCTTGGTCGGGAAGTTTGCGGCTCGGTTCGGGACCCTGCCTTCAGCAATCAATCCCTCGTCAGGCGACGACTATCGCGCAAATCAAAGCTGCAATGGGGGTCGCTAACATTAGGTATGAAGACCAGTTCAGTCGGTCTCCGCGCCGTTCGAGAATGGGTCGATTCTCCGACAAGCGACTCTGGAGCGCGATGACGAAGTCTGCTTCCACCTCCTTAGGTGAAAGGCGTTGTTCAAGGTCCCCCGCGAAGTCTTGTGGGTACCAACCGCAGGTATGGAAGCCCACCGATCGAAGAGACCAAGCCGCCAAAGCAGATCCCGCGGTAAAGCCAACTGCGGCCAACGACGCCCCGAAAATTGCAGAGATCGGGAGGGGCTTGAACGCCATAGAGGCAGCCGCCAAGGCAGTTGCAGCAGCTGCTAGCGACGCGCCGGCTGTCAGGAAAGCCGCACCTTTTACATCTTGCGCGTCGGCGGATTCTCCTTGGGCTTCAAGACGCTTTTCCGCCTGCTCCCGAATCAGCCCTACGATGCCGGGCTTAGCTTTGAGCAACTGATCTCGGGTCATACGATGGCTCCCTCGCATCCAACACGTCCGCCAGATCGTCGCACGAATGTCGGCGACAACGCAGGTAAGAGCGCGCCGCAACGACCGACGCCGCAACAGCCGCCTCGGCAGCCAACTCCGCCAGCTACGCCGAAGAAGTGACTTACCGCCTTTTTGGTACACCAAGCTCGCGGGCAAACACCTTCATCGGTGCGTTATCGGGTGCTTGGGTATTGGCGGTCCTTTGGATCGCCCTACCAGACCATGATTTGTTGAAAGCTCTCTGGTCTCAGACCATGGCCGCATGGGTCCAAGCAATTGGGTCAATCGGAGCGATTGCGATTGCGATCTGGGTAGCTGCCGACCAGGCCGCTCGCACGCGCAGCCAAATCCGGGAAGCAGAGCTGGATCTCGAGTATCGGGAGCTTTCGACCTTGTGCATTTTTGCTCTTGGCTGTGTCGAGTCTGGGGACACATTCCGTAACCGATGCCTAGCGGGCACTTGGATGCACGATCATGTTGATTACCAAAGACGTGTTATGACGCGTCTACTCACAGGGTTTTCTTCTGTTCACTTGAGAAGTCTTCCGACCGAGATCAGCCGAAAACAAGCCGTGGCACTTACCGTTGCGCTTGAAACGCTGATAACAGGGCTCAACACAATTGAAAGGCACCTACCGAAGCAGCCTCCTCGGAATTCCTTTTCTGACACCGTCGTGGATATAAAGGCTCGCGTGGCGGTGCTGAATCAGGAGTTGGCTACCGCTGCGACGCGAGTGAGTCCGTCCGGAACTCCGGCGTAAACTTTTCGGGACCTAAGCCGCCCCCGCCATGAAGTCATACACATCCGCCGCCCGCGTCACCGTGATGGCGATGCGGTCGTCGCGGATTTCGATCTCGCCGCGGGCGACCGGGTGGTTGTTGGCCAGGATCCAGACCTCGTCATGTTCCGAGGCGTCGAGCGGAATCACCGCCCCGCGGCCCATCCGCAGCAGCTGGCT
The DNA here is from genome assembly GCF_030160755.1 of Brevundimonas denitrificans. Lineage (GTDB taxonomy): Bacteria > Pseudomonadota > Alphaproteobacteria > Caulobacterales > Caulobacteraceae > Brevundimonas > Brevundimonas denitrificans. Next base: position 3,820 of record NZ_BSOY01000100.1, read on the forward strand.
CATCGGCAGGACAGAACGCCCCAGGACGACCGAAATTTCGATATCGACGGCTTCGATCTGACTCACTGGATACTCTGACGCTGACTCTGAGGAGGCGGGTTTCTGGGCGATCTTGGCTTGCATGGCGCTCCCGGCCCCCACATTGGAGGCGTCATGCTTTCCCAAGCCTTAAGCGAAACCATATCCAAACTGGTCCGCGCCGACGGCCGTCCGGTCGAATGGGCGGCGTCCGAAGGCTATGTGGACTATGAGGCGGCGGTCGCGGCCATGGAGGCCCGGGCGGCGGCGATTTCGGCGGGCGAGGCCGGGGAGCTGGTCTGGCTGCTGGAGCATCCGCCGCTCTACACGGCCGGTGTCTCGTCGAAGGACGACGACCTGCTGGACTCCGCCCGTTTCCCGGTTCACCGCAGCGGCCGGGGCGGGCAGTTCACCTATCATGGGCCCGGCCAGCGGGTGGCCTATGTCATGCTGGACCTGAACCAGCGCGGCAAGGACGTGCGGACCTTCGTGCGCGGGCTGGAACAGTGGATCATCGGGGCCCTGGGCGAGTTCGGCGTTCCGGCCGACGTCCGCGAGGGCCGGGTGGGCGTCTGGGTCGAACGGAAGGGTCCGGGATGGTCCCGGGAGGACAAGATCGCCGCCATTGGCGTCAAGGTGCGCAAATGGGTCAGCTTCCACGGCATCAGCCTGAATGTTGAGCCGGACCTCGACCATTTCTCAGGCATCGTCCCATGCGGCATCGCCGAACATGGGGTCACCAGCCTGGTCGACCTCGGCGTTCCGGCGACGATGGATGAGGCGGACGCGGCGCTGAAGACCAGCTTCCGGCGGGTGTTCGGGGACACCGTCGAAGGCGCGGCGCCGGTCTAGGCTCGGAGCCTTGTCATCCCGGACGTCGCGAAGCGGCGATCCGGGATGGGGCTGACAAGCCAGTCAGCGCTTCCCGGAATCCGCGCAGCGGATGTCCGGGAGACAGGCAGGGCGGCCCTCCGAGCGTCCGTTCCCGGGATCGTGCCAGCGGCCAACCGTCTCCCGGCTCAGCCCTGCGGGCTGTCCGGGAGGATCAGGGTGGGGATACCTTCCCGTCCCGGATAGCGCCTGCGGCGCTTCCGGGATGACAAGGGACCGCGCCCCGCGCGGTCTTAGCTGAGCACCACGATCGCCACGCGGCGGTTCTGGGCCCGGCCCTCGGGGGTGTCGTTGGAGGCCACCGGCGAATCCTCGCCATAGGAGATGGTCGCCATCCGGTTCAGGGCGATGCTGTTCCGGCTCAGATAGCGGCGCACCGCCTCGGCCCGGGCCTCGCCGAGTTGCTCGTTGAAGCGGGCGTCGCCGCTGGCGTCCGTGTGGCCCTGGATCTCAAGATAGACGTTGCGGTTCTCGCTGGTCAGCCGCTGCACCAGTTCGGCCAGGCGGGCCTCGGCCTCGGGCGACAGCTCGTCGCGATTGACCGGGAATTTGACCGAGTCGTCCGACAGCACGACTTCATAGAGGAATTTGCCCTCGGCCAGTTTGTGGGCGGCGTTCGCCCGGGCGAGGGCCTCGCCGGCCGTGCCGGCGACCTCGGTGACGCGGGTGTCGACGCCGGCGACGCGTTCGTCGACCACGGCGAGATTCTCGCGCACGAATTTGTGGCTGGCGCAGCCGCCGGCGGTCAGGCCGACGAGGAGGAGGGCGCCGGTCATGATCGCCGTTCTGGAAGTTATTCTGGTCAAGGGATGAGCCTTTGTTCAGTCGGGGCGCTACTCCCGGGGGCATGCGCAGTTCATCAGGTACCGTAGCCGTGATGGCGCCGTGATGGCCCGCTGTGGGCGATAAGGTGTCAGCTTGGCTGTATGCAATTGCATATTGTTGGAGCGATCAATGCGTTCAGCAAAGCGCCGTCGATCCGTCAAAATCATATCGTTTCTACATAACGATGACTGGCGAAGCGCGCCACGATCCTGACGCGGACGGATGCTGATCTGACGACGCCGATGAACCATGCCGGCGCCCGGATCGTCCATGCCCGCACCCTTGCCGAAACCCCCCGCCGCCGCGCCGCCCCCGATCCGGGGGGCCGGTCAGGACCCGCGCCCGGCCGCGCGGTCGGCGCGGC
>NZ_BSOY01000101.1 GCF_030160755.1 Brevundimonas denitrificans
CTCGGCGGCGGCCCGGGGCTCCACCTGGACCGTGACCATCGGCGGCCAGCCCGTCGCCGTCGAAGGCGTCGCCATCGACCGTCAGGATGACGGCGAGCCGGCCCTCGTCGCCCGCATGGCCGGGGCGACCCGCGCTGTCTGGCTGACCGATCCGCTGGCGGGCGACCGTTTCGCGGCCGTCACCGCGCTCGCGCCGGGCAAGGGATTCGCCGATCGCCGCCGGACCGTCGATCTGGCCCTGCTGCCGACCGCCCACGGTCTGGCGGTCGAGACCCTGGCCAGCGACCTCGCCATCCAGGCCGAGGGCGACCTGGTCACCCTCAGCCGACCCGGCGGCCTGATCCTGTCGCCGCCCTCCGCCGCCCTCGACGCCGCCTCGGCGGAAGACGGCGCGCCGCGGCGGGCGAAACATCCGGGCCTGATCCTGGCCGAGTGGGCCGAGCCCGGCCACGACGGCTTCTCCGCCCGCTATCGCCAGCTGCAGGATGCCGCGGCCCGCGAGTCGATGGCCGCCGGAGACGATCCCCGCGCCCCGGCCGAGGCCCGCTTCGCCCTGGCCCGGTTCCTCGTCGGCTCCGGCCTCGGCTATGAGGCCGTCGGAGTGCTGAACAGCATCGTCGCCCAGGCCCCCAACATGGCCGGGGAACCGGAATTGCGCGGTCTGCGCGGCGCCGCCCGCGCCTCCATCGGCCGCATGGATGAGGCCCAGGGCGACTTCGCCTCCGCCGCCGTCGCCTCCGACCCCGCCTCGGCGGTCTGGCGCGGCTATATCGCCTCGACCCAGGGCGACTGGGAGTCGGCCCGGCAGGCCTTCGCCGCCGGCGCTTCGGCCGTTGACGAATTTCCCGCCCCCTGGCGCGCGCGCTTCGGCGCCGCCCACGCCATGGCGGCGCTGGAGACCGGCGACCTCGACGCCGCCCGCGCCCTGCTGGCCTACAGCTTCAGCCAGGACGCTCCCGCTGCGGACCAGCTGACCGCCCGTCTGGTGCAGGCCAGACTGTTCGAGCTGGACGGCCAGTCCGATCGGGCGCTGGCGGTCTACACCGCCATCGGCCGCGCGCCGCTGGACGCTGTTTCGGTGCCGGCCAAACTGGGCGTCGTCCGCCTGTCGCTGGCCAAGGGGACGATGAAGGCCGATGCGGCGGCGAGAGAGCTCGAAGGTCTGCGCTGGCGCTGGCGCGGCGACGCCACCGAACTGGCCGTCATCCGCCAGCTGGGCCAGCTCTATCTGTCGCAGGGCCTGTATCGCGAGGCCCTGACCGCCCTGAAGGGGGCCGGACCCAATCTGAACCGCCTCGAAGGCGCGGCCGAAATCCAGGCTGACCTGGGCGCCGCCTTCCGCATGCTGTTCCTCGAGGGCGGCGCCGACGGCCTCCAGCCCGTGCAGGCGCTCGGCCTGTTCTACGACTTCCGCGAACTGACTCCCATCGGCGCCGACGGCGACGAGATGGTGCGCCGCCTGTCCCGCCGTCTGGTCGATGTCGATCTGCTCGACCAGGCCGCCGAACTGCTCAAATACCAGGTCGAGAACCGGCTTGACGGCGTGGCCAAGGCCCAGGTCGCGACGGATCTCGCCGCCATCTATCTGATGGACCGCCAGCCCGAGCCGGCCCTGCAGGCCATCTGGAACTCGCGCACGACCATCCTGCCCAGCGCCCTGAACACCGAGCGCCGCGCGCTGGAGGCCCGCGCCCTGATGGACCTGGGCCGCTTCGACCATGCGCTGGAGGTGCTGGGCGCTGACGCCTCGCCCGAGGCTCGCGCGGTCCGCGCCGAAGTGTTCTGGAAACAGCGGAACTGGGGCCCGGCCGCCGTCCTCTACGAGGGGCTGCTGGGCGACCGCTTCCGCAATCCCGCGGCCCTGACGCTCGCCGAGGAGGCCCGGCTGATCCGCGCCGGGGTCGGCTATTCCCTGGGCGAGGACAGCGCGGCCCTGACCCGGCTGTCGCGCAACTACCGGCCGTTCGTAGCCGGGGCACGGGCGAAGACCGCCCTGGCGATCGCCCTGGACGACGGCGTGGGCGGCGGCGCGTCTCCGGGCGATTTCGCGGGCCTCGCCGCCTCGGCCGACACCTTCGCCGGCTGGGTCGCGGCGATGAAGGCCGAGCTCAGGACGAAAACGGGCGGGAACCGACCCGCGGCGCCCGCCCGTCCTGCGTAAGGCATCCCCCCGAAAGGGGAACAGATCTTACTTGTTCACCGCATCCTTGAGCGGCTTCGACACGCGGAAGCGCACGGCCTTCGAGGCGGCGATCTTGATGGTCGCGCCGGTGGCCGGGTTGCGGCCTTCACGGGCGGCGCGGGCGGCGGTGTCGAACACGCCGAGGTTCGAGATGCGCACGTCGCCGCCGCCGATCAGCGACTTGTGGATGTTCTTGACGAGGGCGTCGAGCATCCGGCCGGCGTCAGCCTGGCTGACGCCGGCGTCCTTGGCGACGGAGGCGATGAGTTCTGCTTGGGTGGTCATGTGGGTCGTTTCCCGATGAAAGCTCGCCCCGATTCAGGGGCGATGACGGACGGATTGACGCCGCTTTTTCTTCCCTTGGCAAGCGACTTCGCCGCTGTAACCCCCACGGGGTGGGGATTTATCCGGTACCGGACGCTCGCTGGAAGCTCTCGACCAGGCTTCCGGCGACCAGTCTCCAGCCATCCACGAGCACGAAAAAGATCAGCTTGAACGGCAGGGAAATCACCACCGGAGGGAGCATCATCATGCCCATGGACATGAGCACGCTGGCGACCACCAGATCGATCACAAGGAACGGAACGAAAAGGAGAAATCCGATTTCGAAGGCCCGCTTCAACTCGCTGATCATGAAGGCCGGCGTGACCACCCTCAGGGGCAGGTCCGCGGCGGCCGTGGGGGCCTCCAGATTGGACAGCCGCACGAACAGCGCCAGGTCGTCCCGGTCCACCTGTCCCAGCATGAAAGTCTTCACAGGTTCCGACGCCGCATCGAAGGCCTGGGGCAGCTCCATCTGCTGGTCCAGCAGGGGTCGGATGCCCGAATCATAGGCGTCCTGCCAGGTCGGGGCCATGACGATGGCGCTCAGGAACAGGGCCAGGGACACGAGCACGGCGTTCGGCGGCGACTGCTGCATGCCCAGCGCCGTGCGCAGCAGGGACAGCACGACGATGATGCGGACGAAGCTGGTGGTCATGATCACGATCGACGGCGCCAGCGACAGGACGGTCATCAGACCGACCAGCTGCACCACCCGTTCGGTCAGGCCGGAGCCTGTGCCGAGATCGACATTGATGGCCGCGCCGGGTCCGCCCGCCGCCGCCACGTCCTGGGCCAGGGCCGCCAGCGGCCAGAGCAGGCAGAAGCCGGTGGTGATCAGCGACAGGATCGCCGCGCGCTTCAGCTCCGCGCGGCTGGGCATGACGAAGACGCCCTTCAGGGTCACTTGGCCGCCTCCGGCCCGCGCGGTTCGATCAGTTCGCGGCCCTCGCCGAGAATCAGCAGCCGCTCCTCATCGTCGATCCTGACCAGAACCAGCCGTCGCGCGGGGTCCAGGACCAGGGTCTCGATCACCGTCATCCGGCGTTCGCCGCGCTCGGCGCTGATCCGGGCCAGCAACTGCGGCAGGTATCGCCGCGAGGCCCATGCAGCGAAGCCGATGATGCCCAGGGTGATGGCGAGGGCGAAGATCGCCCGGGCGAGGTCGAGGAAATTCATGCGGCAGACTTCGCCCGACATGGTTAACGCCGCATTGAGATAACCCCCCGTTAACCATGCAGGCGGCAGTTTCTGCCCATCTCGGAAGGGCGATCCGCGCCCCTCGCGACGGGATTGGGAGTCGCCCGTGGGCTTCGCCGACCTGCCACTGCTCAGCCAGATCAAGGGCCGCCTGTCCTGGCTGGACGAGCGCCAGCGCGTCATCGCCCAGAACGTCGCCAATTCCGACACGCCCGGCTACGTCAGTCGCGACCTGAACCAGCCGACCGATTTCGCCCGCGCGCTGGCCGAGGGCGGCGGCGGGGTCCGCATGGTCCGCACCAGCGCCATGCACATCGCCCCGGCCGGCGCCACGGCCCGGTTTGAAAGCCGGGCGGCGCCTGATTCGGAAACTACCCTCGACGGCAATTCGGTCGTCGTCGAGGAACAGATGCTCAAGATGGCCGAGAGCCGCATGGCCTATGACGCGGCGATCGGCTTCTACCAGAAGTCCATGCAGATGCTGCGCATGGCCGCCCGCCCGCCCGGCCGCTGATCGAGGAATAGCCGATGCCCGACCCGATCCCGCCCCGCAACTCGGCCATGGCCGTGGCCGCCAGCGCCCTGCAGGCCCAGCAGTCGCGCATGCGGATCATCGCCGAGAACATCGCCAACGCCCAATCGACCGCCCCGGTCGCCGGCGGCCAGCCCTATCGCCGCCAGATCCCCGTCTTCCAGGCGCGCGAGATCAACGGGGTCACGGGCGTCGCCCTGGCGGAGGTCCGCGTCGATCAGGGCGACTTCCGCTCCGAATACGATCCCAGCCATCCGGCGGCCAACGCCGAGGGCTATGTGCTGCGGCCCAATGTCGACACCCTCGTCGAGGCCATGGACATGCGCGAGGCCCAGCGCGCCTATGAGGCCAACCTCAATATCATCGAGACCGCGCGGGCCATGGACGCCCGCACCCTCGACCTGCTGAAGAAATAGGGACTGATCGATGAACCCCTTGGCCGCAGCGCGCGCCTATTCGGCGATCCAGGGCACGGAGATGCCGGCGTCGCCCGCCGGCGGCGTGGGACAGTCCGGCTTCGCCGACATGCTGAGCAGCGTCATGGGCGACATGACCGCCAGTTCGCGCGCCGCCGAAACCCAGATGGCGTCGGCCGTCCAGGGCCAGGGCAGTCTGATCGACGTGGTCACCGCCGTCTCCTCGGCCGAGGCCTCGCTGGAGACGGTCATGGCCGTCCGCGATCAGGTGATCCAGGCCTATCAGGAGATCATGCGGATGCCGATCTGACGGCGCTCAGCCGGTCGGCGCCCGCCCGCGCAGCCACTGCGACAGCACCCATTTCTCGCCGGACGTCGGCGGCAGGCCTGCATGGCGCGTGCGCCGGTCGACGGACCCGTCGGGCAGGGTGTTGGCCCACAGCAGGGCGTCGCCCTTGCGGCCGCGATGCCTCAGGCCGCCGGCCTCGAAGGCCGTCTCCCCGCCCTCGAAATCGTCATTCAGAAACACCAGACAGGTGGCGATCCTCTGGCCCCGCGCGGCGAGGTCGGCGGCGTAGCCGGGCAGGGCGGGGTCCAGCCAGTCGACGTGCCAGTCGAAGGTCTGGCCGACCGCATAGTGCAGCACCTGCGTCCACTCGAGTCCGGGCACCGGCAGCCCCGCCGCCCGCGCGATCCGCTCGCGCACCATGGCCAGAACCACGTCCATCTGCTCCAGGGTGAACTGCGCCGCGGCGTTGGTCCGCACGCTCTCGCGCCGGCCCTCGCCGGTCGCGGGATCATAGACCAGCGCCGGCTCCGTCACGGCCTCGGACCGGTCCTTCAACCAGTCGCAGACCGCATCGGGCAGGAAGCCTTCAATGGCGAAGATGGCCGGGCCGTCGACCACCGGCCGCGGCGCCGGCGCGGTCAGCCAGGCGGCGAGGTCGATGCGCGCGGCGGCCGGGTCCGCCG
>NZ_BSOY01000102.1 GCF_030160755.1 Brevundimonas denitrificans
CCGCGCCGGTCGCCGCCGCCCCGGCAACCGCCCCGGTCCCCGCCATGGCCCGCGTGACGCCGCTGCACGCGCGGCTGGCCCAGGGGCCCTTGCGGATCGGGGTGTTCGGCGACTCCATGGCCGACGGCCTGTACGCGGGCCTGTACCGCGACCTTCAGGACCAGCCGAACGTCTCGGTGACCAAATTCTCGCAGGTTTCGACCGGGCTGAGCCGCTACGATTATGTGAACATCCAGGCCAAGACCCAGGCCCAGCTCGACGAGCATCCGGTCGATGTGGCCGTGATGCTGTTCGGCACCAACGACGCCCAGGGCATCGACACCGGCGGCGTGGTGCACATGTTCGGCACGGACGGCTGGAAGGCCGCCTATGGCCGCCGGATCGACGATCTGGTCGCCCTTCTGCGCAGCCGCAATGTGGCGGTCTACTGGGTCGGCCTGCCGCGCATGAAGCGCGACAGCTTCGACGGCAAGATGATGGTGATCAACGGCGTGGTCGAGGCCCGGATGCGGGCGCTGGGCGTGCCCTATATCGAGACCGTGGGTCTGACCTCGAACGCCGGGGGCGGCTATGAAGCCTATCTGCCCACCGACGGCGGACGCCGGGTGCTGATGCGCGCCGGCGACGGCATCCATATGTCGATGGCCGGCTATCTGCGCATGAGCGCCCCGGTCGCCGCGCGGCTGAAGCGCGACGCCGGACTGGATCGTCCGCAGGCGACGCCGGGACCGGTTTCAGCGGCCGCGCCGCCCGTCTCGCCCGCCGCCTGAGCATGAAGGCGTTCGCCGGGGCCCTCGTCGCGGCTGTTCTGGCGTCCGCGGCGGCCGCCCAGGTTCCCTATGGACCCGCCGACACGCTCGCCCCGGGCGCTTCCGTCTGTCCGAACGGCCTGTGCCAGCCGGAGGCGCTGGACGGCGTGTTCGAGGCGCTCGCCCGGGCGGAAGCCCGCCGCGGCACGGAGCCGGTGCATATCCTCCAGATCGGCGACAGCCATACGGCGGGCGACCGCATCACCGGCAAGCTGAGAGCGGCGCTGCAGGCGCGGTTCGGGGATGGCGGCCGCGGGGTGCTGCCGCCGGGCGTGCCCTATGACGGCTATGCGCCGCTGCAGGTCGAGGTGGCCACGAGCGGCTGGACGACCATGCTCGCGCCATTGGCCGGCAAAGCGGGCTACGTCCGGGCCGGAGTCGGGCTGAGCGGGGTGCAGGCCATCACCGTGCAGCCGGGCAGCAGCCTGACGTTCCGGCGGGAGTCGCTGTCGCCCGCCTTCATCCGGATCGGTTTGTGCGGCGACGGGCCTGGTCGGCTGCAGGTGGCGGCGGACGACGAGAGCTGGACCGTGGACTTCGGCGAGGAACGCTGCGCGACCCTGTACGCCGGGGGGAGTCCGCGACAGGTCGAGCTTCGCGCGCTGGACGAGGTCCTGTCCCTGCACGACGTGCGCCTGACCAACATCGCGCCGGGGGTGGAGCTGTCCAACCTCGGCGTGGTCGGGGCGACAATCCGGGATCTGGCGGCGCGGGACCAGCGCGTGGTGGCGCGCGAGCTGGCGGCGTGGCGGCCGGCGCTGATCATACTGGCGTTCGGCGCCAATGAGGGGTTCGACGACAGACTGGACGCGCGGGCCTATGAGGCGCTGCTGCGCGGACAGATCACGCGCCTGCGGCGACTGGCGCCGGCGGCCTCGCTGATGATCCTGGGCGCGCCCGACGCCCTGCGAAACGGGGTCGTGAACGGCTGCAGCGCCGACGGACTGCGCGCGCCGGCGCCGTCGCTGGCGGTGGTGCGGGATGTGCAACGCCGGGTCGCCGCCGACATGGGTGTGGCGTTCTGGGACTGGCACGGACGGATGGGCGGCGACTGTTCGGCGGATCGGCTGGCGATGAGGGGCGAGCCCTTCATGTTGCGCGACCGGGTGCATTTCAGCTCGGCCGGCGCCGACTGGATCGGCGGGGTCCTGCACGCCGATCTGATGACCGCCTATGAGGCCTGGTCGGCGCGACGCGGGGGAGGCGAATAGATGCTGTTCCCCACGCTCGCCTTCGGCGTCTTCTTCCTGTTCGTCTATTTCACCGCCTGGTCGCTGGACCGCGAGAACGGGCGGCGCAAACTGTTCCTGCTGCTGGCCAGCTGGTTCTTCTACGCCCAGTGGGACTGGCGTTTCGTCGCCCTGCTGATCGGGTCGGCGGTGCTGAACTGGGGCGTCGGCGCGCTGATCGCGCGGCAGCCGGGAGCGAAGAAGGCCTGGCTGGTCGGGCTGGGGGTCGCGGCCAACCTGCTGATCCTCGGCTTCTTCAAATACTACGGCTTCTTTATCGAACAGGCGGGCGACCTGCTGATGCGGTTCGGCTGGGAGCGGGACCTGCCGCTGCTGCAGATCGTGCTCCCGGTAGGGATCAGCTTCTTCACCTTCCAGGGCATATCGTACGTGGTCGACGTGCATCGCGGGAAGACGCCGCCGGCGAAGAGCCTGCTCGACGTCATGCTGCTGATGAGCTTCTTCCCGCATCTGGTGGCGGGGCCGATCGTACGGGCTTCGGACCTGCTGCCGCAGTTCGACCGGACGCCGCGCCTGACGCGGGCGATGGCGACGCACGGCCTGCTGCTGATCGTCTGGGGCCTGTTCAAGAAGACGGTGATCGCGTCGGAGATTTCGGTGAACCTGGTCGATCCGGTGTTCTTCGATCCGTCGGCCTATGGGGCGATCGACATCGCCGCGGCGGTCTATGGCTATGCGGTCCAGATCTATTGCGACTTCTCGGCCTATTCGGACATGGCCATCGGGATCGCCGCCCTGCTGGGCTATTCCTTCCCGCGCAATTTCGACCAGCCGTACCGGGCGTCGTCGATGCAGAGCTTCTGGCGGCGCTGGCATATCAGCCTGTCCAGCTGGCTGCGCGACTACCTCTATGTGCCGCTGGGGGGCGGTCGGAAGGGACTGATCTCGAGCTGCATCAACGTCTTCATCACCATGGTGCTGGGCGGGCTGTGGCACGGGGCGGCCTGGACCTTCCTGGCCTGGGGCGCCCTGCACGGCGGGGTGCAGGTGATTGAACGGCTGGGCCGCGCGGCCTTCGGCGACCGCAAGGTCGTACCGACCGTGGTCGGGGTGCTCGTCACCTTCCACATCGTCTGCCTGGGCTGGATCCTGTTCCGGGCCGAGAATTTCGACCTGGCCATGGCCATGCTGCAGGGGCTGGCGCGGATCGGGCCGGTCACGGCGCTGACGCCGCTGCTGCTGACCCTGATCATCGGCGGTCTGGCCATGCACTGGCTGCCGCCGCGCGCCATCGAGGGCGTGGCCGAGCGGCTGAAGGCGGCGCCGTCGCTGACTCTCGGCCTGCTGGTCGGCGCGGCCTTCCTGCTCATCGAGGCGGTGCGTCCCGAAGGCGTGGCCCCCTTCATCTATTTCCAGTTCTGAGGCGTTGAGACGGCGATGAACGACGAGCGCGATCCTCCCGAAATCCCGCTGGAGCCGTTTCCGGTTCACCGGCCGGAATCGCCCTTTCCGCCGCTGTACGAGAGCCTGCCCCCGGGGCCGGCCGATCCGCCCAGCGACTGGATCCAGAGCGCCGACGCCCACGACCTGCCGACCCGCGAGAACCGGCTGGCGGCGCTGGGGCGGTTCGCCTTTCCGCCCGCCCCGCCGCTGGACGATGAGGGCGTGGCGGCCCGCGACCGGCGCTGGACCAGCCGGACGATCGTCGTGGTCGCGGCCTTCCTGCTGGTGTTCAACGCCGTCTCGCCCCTGAACTGGTCGCGGCAGCAGCCGCCCTCCTGGCTGCAGGGCACGGTCCAGCAGTTGTCCGGGGTCTGGGTGGGCCAGCTGGCGGTGTTCGGCGTGGACATGCCGCGACAGGGCGCCCGCGAGGCCTGGATGGCGGCCCGTGACGCGCGGTTCATCGGGCAGGAACCGGCGGCGGCCGCAGGCTCGACAGCGGCCGGAGTTTCGTGAAACCTGCGGCTGCGTCGGGGCTTCCCTGACGGCTTGGGGAGCGGGGGCTTCGTGAAGATCGACAGACGCAGGGCGCTGGCCGGCGCCGCGATGCTCGGCCTTGGAGCCGGGCCGGCTTTCAGCCAGACGGCGCGGCGCGTGCGGCGCGGGGCCTCCAGCCTCTCGGCGACCAGCGATGATGTGGTGGCGTTCGGAGAGGGCATGGCCCTGATGAAGCGCCGCAGCGACGCCCGGTCATGGTCGCGCCAGAACACCCTCCACGCCCGCAACGGCCAGCACAACAACGGCCTCTTCCTGCCCTGGCACAGGCTCCAGCTGGCGCACCTCGAGCGGATCATCGCCGAGCTGACAGGGCATGCGGCTTTCGCCATGCCCTATTGGGACGCCCAGGAGCACCAGACCCTGCCGTCATGGGTGACCGGAACAGACGCGCCGTTATACGAACGGCAACGGGCCCAGGGCGTCGATACGCTGGACTTCAGCGCCGCCCGCTGGGCGAGATCGCCCCATGTCTCGCGACTGACATCCGACGGGTTCGAGACCTTCGCCGGCCGGCTTCCCGACGGCGCCGGCATGGTCGAGGGCTACGGCCACAACTTCATCCATGAGCTGGTCGGCGGTCTGATGAAGCGGCTGGCGACGGCGGCCAATGATCCGGTTTTCTGGCTGCATCACGCCAATGTCGACCGGGTCTGGGCGACCTGGCATGCGCGGCAGGCGGCGAACGTCTATCCGGCCGACTGGACGGCGCGCACGCTGGCCGGTTTCGTCGGCGCCCGGGGCGAGGACACCGGAGACTGGCGCGTCGGCGACGTGCTGGAGACCCGGTCGCTGGGTTACACCTACGATCACCTGTTTCCCTTCCCCGTGTTCAGTGCGCCGGACGCGGGGCCTCCGGGGGCGACGCGGCGCGAGCCGCTGGGCGGGGTGGTTTACCGGATGCGCGCCGAAGGGGAGGCGGGGCGCGATCGCATGAGCGTGTCTCTGCCCGCCGAAGCCTTGGCGCGAATGCGGGCCGCAGACGATACGCTGATGATCAGCGGCGCGGGGTCCGTGGCCTATGCGGCGACGGAAAATCTTCTCGACCGGTCGATCGAAATCCGCATGACCTGCGCGGGACGGACCGTGTCCCTGGGCGCCTCGCCGACCTTCCTGCATCTGGTGGAAGGGGAGCATGCCGGACATCGCGGGGCCTACAGCCTGCCGTTCCGCTTCGGCGAGGAGGTGCTGAACCTGATCGGGGACCAGGATCAGCCGGTCACCGTCGTCGTGGCGGCCGAAGACCTCGATCCCGACTCCCGCCGTCCGCCGGCGCAAGGCGTGGCGCTCGATCTGTCGCTGACCCTGACTGAAAGCCGCTGGGCATGAGCCGTCTGAGGATCGTCCTGATGCTGTTGCTGGCGGGGCTGGCCCTGCCGATGGCGGGCTGTTCCGCGATGCAGGACCAGGTCCCGCCGCCGGTCGTGGCGCCGCCGCCGCCGCCGCCTCCGCCGCCTCCGCCGCCGCCGCCGCCGCCCG
>NZ_BSOY01000103.1 GCF_030160755.1 Brevundimonas denitrificans
GCGCCGTGACCCTGGGCCGGGCCCTGGCCGAGGCCGGGCTGGACGCCACCATCGACGACCACAGCCTGTGGCGCGGCGAGGTCGAACGGTCGGCGGGCCTGATCACCCTTCTCGCCGCCGCCGCCTTCCTGCTGACCGCGGGCGCGGCCGGGGCGGCCGTCGCCTACGCCACCCGCGCCGGGATGGCGGCCCAGTCGGGCGTGATCAGCACGCTCAGCCTGAACGGCGCTTCCGACAGCGCCATCGCGGGTCTGTTTCAGCTCCGCTACGGCCTGCTGGCCGCCGGGGCCGGGGCCATGGGGGCGGTGGTCGCCATGGCCCTGGTCGCGGGCCTGCGCTTCCTCGGCGGGGCCGAGGGGGTGACGCCCGCCCTGCCGCTGGCCTGGAGCGACCTGCTGATTCTCTCGCCTTGTCCGCTGCTGGCGGCTACGGTGGCGCTTGTGGCCGCGCGATTCACCGCGCTGGCGCGGCTGAAGCAGGGTCACTAGGTTAAGCGCATGAAGTTTCTGACCTTCATCGCCATTCTGGTGCTGATCTGGACGATCGGCCTGTTCGCCTTCGCCGATCGCGTGCGCGGCTTCACGCCCGCGCCCGAGCCGGCGCGCGCCGACGCCATCGTCGCCCTGACCGGCCCCTCGGCCGAACGGGTCAACGCCGCCATCCGCCTGCTGGAACAGGACAAGGGCCAGCGGGTGCTGATCTCCGGCGTCAATCGCGAGGTCCGCCGTCAGGAACTGCGCGCCCTGACGCCGGGCTCCAACCGCCTGTTCAACTGCTGCGTCGACCTGGGCTTCGAGGCCGAGGACACCGTCGGCAACGCCCAGGAGATCGCCGCCTGGGCCGAGGCCAAGGGCTATGACAGCCTGATCGTGGTGACCTCGGACTACCACATGCCGCGCGCCCTGACCGAGATCCGCGCCGCCGCGCCGGGGATCGAACTGACGCCCTATGCGGTCGAGACCCCGTCGCTGGACAATTCCCGCTGGTGGAAAGCCGCCGTCACCGCGCGGCGGATGACGCTGGAATATATGAAATATCTCGCCGCCCTGGCCCGCGCCACGGTCGGCGGCGGTCGCGCCGACACGACCGAAGCTCCAGCCGACGCAGCGGCTGAAAAGGCCGCCTGACGTGACCACGATCCGGTCGCTGCTGTTCGTCGCCTGGCTCTATCTGTCGATGGCCCTGTTCGCCGTCGGCCTGTCGCCGGCGCTGCTGATGCCCTACCGCCAGTCGATGTGGGTGATCCGCAGCTGGTCGAAATTCTGCCTGTTCGGCCTGCGCTGGATCGCGGGGGTCAAGGTCGAGTTCCGCGGGCTGGAGCATCGCCCGACCGGCGCGGCCCTGATCGCCGGCAAGCACCAGTCGATGCTGGACGTGATCGCCCCGTTCGCCGTCCTGCCCGACAACTGTTTCATCATGAAGCAGGAGCTGGCCCCCCTGCCCTTCTTCGGCTGGTTCGCGACGAAGACGAAGATGATCGCCGTCGACCGCTCCGCGCATTCGAAGGCGCTGAAGGACATGGTCAAACAGGCCCGGGCCCGGTTCGCCGAGGGCCGCCAGATGCTGATCTTCCCCGAAGGCACCCGCGCGCCGGTCGGCGCCCCCGCCGACTACAAGCCCGGCATCGCGGCCTTGTACCGCGACCTCGACTGCCCCTGCACCCCGATGGCGACGAACTCCGGGGTTCACTGGCCCGCGCACGGCTTCCGGCGCTATCCGGGGACGGTGGTCTATGAATTCCTGCCGGCCATCCCGGCGGGGCTGAAGCGGGCTGAGTTCATGGAGCAGCTGGAGGAACGGATCGAGGGGGCGTCGAACGCCCTGCTGGCAAGGGACCCTATCGCAGCGTCTCCCATGCCAGCGCGTGCACCCGATCCCGTCCCAGCGCCGCAGCCATAGGCGGCTCCGCGAACAGGCCCGCGATCGCCGGATCCCTCACGTCCAGCCCGCCCGTGAACGCCCCGAAGGCCGGCAGGACCGCGCGCCGTCCGTCCGTTACGAAACACGGCCGCCGCACCCCCCGTCCATGGGCCGCGACCCGCGCCGCCGGGTGCAGATGGCCGGCGATCTCGCCGGGTTGCACGCTCGGCTGGGGCTCATGAATCAGGCGCAGGGAGCCGAGCGCCATGGTCTCGACCACCTCGCCGACCAGGTCGTCCATGGCCCCCGCGAGCGCGGCGATGTCATGGTTGCCCTCCAGCCAGATCCAGTCGCGGCCCGCCGCCAGCCGGTCCAGCCGCGCCTTGTCGTCCGCCGCCATCCGCCCCACCGACCTCGCGTCATGGAAGCTGTCGCCCAGAAGGACCACCGCCGCCGGCTGCAGGGCGTCGATCTCGGCTTCGAGCCGGTCGAGGGTGGCGCGGCTGTCATAGGGGGGCAGCATCTGGCCGCGGGCGGCGAAAGCCGAGCCCTTCTCCAGATGCAGGTCGGCGGCGATCAGGGTCCGGTGGTTCAGCACCCACAGGGCGCCCGAGCAGCGCAGCACGCACGGTTCGCCCTCGATATGAACCCGCAGGCCGCCGCTGGGGCATCGGGCGGGGGACAGGGCCTGTCTGAGGGCCGCGTTCATTCCGCCCCCGCCAGTTCGGGCGGCGCATCCGCCATCACCTCGGCGATCAGATCGGCCTCGTCGAAGCCGTAGGCCGACGCGTCGAGGATCATCTCCGCCGCCTGGCCTCCACCGACCCGTTCGCGCCCGATCTGGACCAGCACCGGCACGCAGAAGGGCGACGGCCGCTCCAGCGGCACATGGCGGATCTGGCCCTTGATGCGCGTCAGCAACTGCCCCAGCCGCGCCACGTCCAGCAGACCCGCGGCCGCATCGGCGCGGGCGGTCTTGAGCAGCAGGTGATCAGGCTGGTGGCGGCGCAGCACGTCGTAGATCAGGTCCGTCGAGAAGGTCACCTGCCGTCCCGTCTTCTCATTGCCCGGCTGGCGCTTCTCGATCAGGCCGGAGATCAGGGCGCAATTGCGGAAGGTCCGCTTCATCATGAAGCTCTCGGCCAGCCAGCTCTCCAGATCGTCGCCCAGCATGTCGGGCTCGAACAGGGCGCCGAGGTCCAGACCGTCCATCGGCTTGATCGACCAGATGGCCAGCGAATAGTCGGTGCAGACGAAGCCCAGCGGCCCGACCCCGAGTCGATCCAGCCGCCGCGTCAACAGCATGCACAAGGTCCCGTGCGCCAGCCCGCCCTCGAACGGATAGGCGACGAGGAAATGCCGGCTGCCGCGCGGGAAGGTCTCGACCAGTAGCGTCTCCGCATCCGGGATCACCGACCGCGCCGCCTGCAGCTCCAGCCACTCCTGCACGTCGGGCGGCAGGACGCGCCAGTGGTCGCGGTCCTGGATCATGGCCCGGACCCGGTCGGCGAGGGAGGTCGACATGGGGAATTTCGACCCGCCCCAGGACGGGATCTTGGGGTCCTTGTCCTGGGCGTGGGTGACGAGCGCGTCCATGCCGTTGATGCCCTGGAAGGCCCAGACCTGGCCGGCGAAGACGAAGGTGTCGCCGGGCGACATCTGCTCGAAATAGTTCTCCTCGGCCTCGCCGACCTTGCGCCCGCCGATCAGCTGTTTCGAGGCGCCGCCCAAAGACGCCCCCCGCCGCGAGGCGATGCGCACATTCAGGGTCGCGGCGGCCACGATCGTCCCGACATTCATCCGGTGCCGCTGGGCCGTCTGGGCGTTGCGCACCGTCCATTTGCCGTCCCGCGTCCGGACGATCCGCGCGAACCGCTCATAGGTGCGCAGGGCGTAGCCGCCGGTGGCGACCAGATCGACGACCTCCTCGAACTGCTCGTAGGTCAGCCCGCGATAGGGGCCGCAGCCGGTGATCTCCGTATACAGATCATCCATGGCGAACGGTTCGGAACAGGCGCAGCCCATGACGTGCTGGGCCAGGGTGTCGAGCGTGCCCGTATGCACCGGCTCCCAGTCGAAGGCGTTCGCGGCCACCGCCTCGCGCGCGGCCTGGCATTCCAGCATCTCGAACCGGCTGGCGGGCACCATCAGGGCGCGGGACGGCTCGTCGAGCCGGTGGTTGGCCCGGCCGATCCGCTGCACCAGACGCGAGGCCCCCTTGGGCGCCGCCAGCTGGATCACCAGGTCGACGTCGCCCCAGTCGATGCCGAGATCCAGCGTCGAGGTGCAGACCACGGCCCTGAGGTCGCCCCGCGCCATCGCCGCCTCGACCTTGCGCCGCTGCTCCGCCGCCAGAGACCCGTGGTGCAGGGCGATGGGCAGGTCGTCCTCATTGATGGCCCACAGCGACTGGAAGACGAACTCCGCCTGCCAGCGCGTGTTGACGAAGATCAGCGTCATGCCCGAGCGCTTCAGCGCCTCATAGACCTCGGGGATGGCGTGCTGGCCGGTGTGGCCGGCCCAGGGGACGTGGCCTTCGGAGACGAGGACATCGATCACGGGAGGCGCGCCGGGGTCGCCGCGGACGATGGTGACGTCGCGGTCTACCCCTCCACCATGCTTCGCATGGTCCCCCTCCCCATCGCTTCGCGACAGGGAGGAGACAGGACGCGCCGTCCCCTCCCCATGAAATGGGTAGGGGGACCGCGCAGCGGTGGAGGGGCGCCCCGGCCTCAGCCACCCCGCGATCATCTCCGGATCGTCCACCGTCGCCGACAGCGCCACCCGCCGCATCCCCGGCGCGAACTGTTGCAACCGACCCAGCCCGAGCGACAGCAGATCCCCCCGCTTGCCGCTCCAGATGGCGTGGACCTCGTCCAGCACCACGCATTTCAGATCGGCGAAATACTCGCGCGCGCCGTCCCAGGCGCAGAACAGGGCCAGCTGTTCCGGCGTGGTCAGCAGGATGTCCGGCGGAAACTCGCGCTGCCGCGCCTTCTTCGACTGTTTCGTATCGCCGGTGCGGCTCTCGACATGGATGTTCAGCCCGATCTCGCGGATCGGCGTCATCAGATTGCGCTCGACGTCGGTCGTCAGCGCCTTCAGCGGCGACAGATAGAGGGTGTGAACCCCCGACCCCGGCCCGAACGCCGGCCTCGGCCCCCGCTCCGCCAGCTCCACCAGCGACGGCAGAAACCCCGCCAGCGTCTTGCCGCCCCCGGTCGGCGCGACCAGCAGGGCGTGCGACCCCGCCTCGGCCGCCGCGATCATCTCCAGCTGGTGCCGTCGCGGCGACCAGCCGCGCGACGCGAACCAGTCGGCGAACAAGGGCGCCAGTTCCTGGGGCGAAAGCGTTGCGGGAGCGGGCGGCGGCGTCACATCGCGCCTATAGCATGTTCCCGTTCCGTTTCACGTCCCGAACCGCTATCTATCGGTCGTGTCCACCGACTCCCTCACCTCAGCCTCCGCCCTGACCGGCGCCGAGCCTTGGCTGGCCCTGCCGCCGGCGCTGGCCATTCCGCCGGGCGCGGGCGCGATCTGCGACGCCGACGGCCCGAGGAAGATCGGGCGCGGCGCGGCCGAGGGCGCCTT
>NZ_BSOY01000104.1 GCF_030160755.1 Brevundimonas denitrificans
CGGCGGCTACGCCCCGCATCGCGACTCCCGCGCCGACCGTCCCGGCCGGCCCGCAGTCCTATACGCCCGCCCCGGCTGCGCCCTCGACCGTGACGCTGAACTCGGCGCCCGCAACCCCGGCGCCCGCGACGCCCGCGCCGGCTCCGACGCCTCCGGTGATCATCGTCGAACCGGTCGGCTGATCGCGTTTCGAACCTGACGAGAAGGCCCCGGCGGAGCGATCCGCCGGGGCCTTTGCCTGTCCGCGTCAGGCCGCCGGCGAAACCCGCCAGATCACATTGCCGACGTCGTCGGCCACCAGCAGGGCTCCCGCGCCATCGAACTGGACTCCGACGGGACGACCCATCGCCTGATCCTGTTCGTTGAGGAAGCCGGTCAGAATCTCTTCCGGCGGTCCCGCGGGAACACCCGCCGCGAACGGCACGAAGATCACGCGGTAGCCGTTTCGCGGCGTCCGGTTCCACGACCCGTGCTGGCCCACAAAGGCGCCGCCGCGATAACGGGCCGGAAACAGCCCGCCCTCGCCGAAGGTCAGACCCAGCGACGCCGTATGGGCGCCCAGGGCGTAGTCGGGCCGCAGCGCCCGGGCGACCATCTCCGGATTGCGCGGCTCGACCCGGGCGTCGACGATCTGCCCATAGTAGCTCCACGGCCAGCCGTAGAAGCCGCCGGGCGTCACCGAGGTCATGTAGTCGGGCACCAGATCGTTGCCGAGCTCGTCGCGCTCATTGACCGCGACCCACAGCTTGCCGCTGTCCGGCTGCCAGGCCAGACCCACCGGATTGCGCAGGCCCGAGGCGAAGACGCGATCGGCGCCGGTGGCGATGTCGATCTCGTGAATCGCGGCGCGGCCCTCTTCCTCGGCCATGCCGTGCTCGGCGATGTTGGAATTGGACCCGACCCCGACATACAGCCGCGTTCCGTCCGCGCTGGCGACGAGGCTCTTGGTCCAGTGGTGGTTGCGGCCGGCCGGCAGGGCGGCGAGCCGGCGCGCGGCCGCGGTGATGCGCGTCTGGCCGGTCTGATAGGGGAAGGCGACCACGGCGTCGGCGTTGGCGATGTAGAGCGTGTCTCCGACCAGCGCCATGCCGAAGGGCGAGGTCAGGTCTTCGAGAAAGGCGGTCCGCGTCTCGGCCACGCCGTCCCCGTCGGCGTCCCGCAGCAGGGTGATGCGGTTGGCGCTGGGCGCCCGGGCGCCCGCCTTCTTCATGAACAGCCCCTGGACCCAGCCGCGGATGCCGCCGGACTGGCCCTCGGGCTTGGGCGGGGCGTTCGTCTCAGCCACCAGGATGTCGCCGTTGGGCAGGCGGTACAGCCAGCGCGGATGGTCCAGGCCGCTGGCGAAGGCCTGGACGCGGAAGCCCGGCGCGGGCGTGGGCGCCCCGCCCGCAGGCCAGCCCACGGCCTCGGCCACCTTCACGGTCGGCACCCGCTGCGGCGACGGCTCGGGCAGGGTCGGATTGGGGCCGTAGCCGAGGGCGGGGTCGAGAGCGACCTCATTGCCGCCGCAGGCGGCGAGGGTGAACAACAGGGCCGAGGCGGCGATCAGGGGCAGGCGGGACATGACGTCCTCCAGGGGCGGCGGGTCAGAATTCGGGAAACTCCAGACGGCTGACGTCATACCCCAGCGCGGCGGCGCGCGCGACGAGGGCCTGGCGTTCCGCGGCGTCCGGGACCTCCCGGGTGTAGATCCACAGCTTGTCGAAGGTCGGATCGGCCGAGATGAACCAGCTGTAGTCCTCGGCGTGATCCAGCACCCAGTAGTCCCAGGTGATCAGGCCGCCCAGATAGCGGACCCGCAGTTTGGCGTTCACGCCCGGATCGAGGACCTCGCCCCGTCCGCCGATGGCCTTCTCCCGCCCTTCGGGCGTACCGACCTGGCAGGTGTCGCGCACATCCACGCGGGTGGGGCTGACCACGACATAGTTGGTGGCGCCGGCCACGCAGCCGTCCGTCAGCCGCATCGGCAGGCGGGCGATCTCCAGCCAGCGGCCGGCATAGAAGCGCTCCAGGTCGACGGCGCGGCTCGGGGCCGGCGCGCGCGCCTCATCCGGCGAGGGCGCCGTGATGCAGGCGGACGTCGACAGGCCGACGGACAGGACGGCGACGGCGGCGAGCAGGGTTCGCATGGACATGAACGTCTCCGGCGGAAGGGGAATAGCGCAGATACGCCCCCGGTTCCGGCCGGACGCGTCAGCTCAGCGGATTCAGGTCGTGCGGCGGCTGGATGCGGCGGAACCGGGCCTCGATGAAGGAGAAGGCGCCGAAGGCCATCAGCCCCAGGGCGGTGAAGGCCAGGATCCACGGCCCGCCCGGCTGGGCCTCCAGCCCGTCCAGGGCGTCGCCGAAGCTGCGCACCTCCGAGGCCCGGGAGCGCAGGCCGCCCATGACCACGAAGATTCCCAGCGGCACGAACGATACGCCCCGCGCCACATTGCCCGCCTTGGCCAGGGGCGCGACGCGGCGGCAGAGCCTGGCCGAGCAGGACAGCTTCCGGGTGAAATCCGCGCGCAGCCCGTTCACGATATTGCTGACGCCCGCGGCGATGATCCCCAGGCCGATGGCGATCAGCAGCCAGTCGCCGAACGGCAGGCTCAGCACCATGGCCGCCTTGTCCTGGTTGGCCGCCGTTTCGACCGCATTCGGATCGACCGGTTCCTTGATCAGCAGCCCGAAGGCGGAATAGGCCAGGATGCCATGGAACAGGCCGTTGCCGGCGTAACTGGCCCGTTTCATCAGCCCCTTCCACTTCGTGCCCGCGTGGTCGGCGTCGAACACCGCCTGCAATACGCACCACTGCACGAAGGCCAGCAGCCCCAGTCCCAGCAGGATCAGCCACAGGCGCCCGAGGGGCTGCTCGGCCAGCCAGAAGGTCGCCTCCTTTGACCCGGCCGCGTTGCGGATGCGGTCTGTGGCGGCCAGGAAGGTCAGCACTCCGGCCGACAGATAGACGAAACCGAGGGCCCCATAGCCGACCCGCGCGGCCCATTCGATCAGCCGGTCCAGCGCCGGCACGCGCCGCAGCAGGGGGGAGCGCTTGCGGCCCGCCGCGCCAAGGGCGGCGAGACGGCGGCGGATTTCATGGCGGGCGTCGGTGAAGGCGGTCACGCGGCGTCTGGGCTCCGGGGAACGGGGAGGCCCTGAAACACCCGGACGGGGCAAAGGCTCCGCTTCTCGGGATCGACGTCCGGGGCGGCGCGGCGACGCCATGGTCCACGCGGCCGTCCCCGGGATGGGCGTGGTCAACGTCAGGGCTCGGTCGGCGCAATCGTGAGGTCTTCGCCTTGAGCGCCGGGCGATCGGCGCCATATTCCCCTCGGCGACCGGATGTCGCAGGAGACGCCATGGCCCCGGTCATCGAAATCACGGGTCTGACCAAGACCTACAAGTCCGGGCTGCAGGCCCTCAAACCCATCGACCTGACCATCGGCAAGGGCGAGATCTTCGCCCTGCTGGGTCCGAATGGCGCGGGCAAGACGACGCTGATCTCGATCACCTGCGGCATCGTCACCCCGACCGCCGGCACGGTGACGGCCGACGGCCACGACATCCAGAAAGACTATCGGGCGGCGCGGTCGAAGATCGGCCTGGTGCCGCAGGAACTGACCACCGACGCCTTTGAAACGGTGCTGGCCACGGTGAGCTTCAGCCGCGGCCTGTTCGGCAGGGCGCCCAATCCGGCCTTCATCGAACAGCTGCTGCGCGACCTCAGCCTGTGGGACAAGCGCAACGACAAGCTCCGGACCCTGTCCGGCGGCATGAAGCGCCGGGTGATGATCGCCAAGGCCCTGAGCCACGAACCCGACATCCTGTTCCTCGACGAGCCGACCGCCGGCGTCGACGTCGAACTGCGCCGCGACATGTGGAACCTCGTGCGCGGCCTGCGCGACAAGGGCGTCACCATCATCCTGACCACCCACTATATCGAGGAGGCCGAGGAGATGGCCGACCGGGTCGGGGTCATCCTCAAGGGCGAGCTGATCCTGGTCGAACAGACCGCCACCCTGATGAAGAAGCTGGGCAAGAAGACCCTGACCCTGAACCTGCAGGAGCCGCTGGCCGCCGTGCCGCCGGAACTGGCCGAATGGTCGCCGACGCTGAAGGCCGAGGGAAACGAGCTGGAATACGTCTTCGATTCCAATCTCGAGAAGACCGGCGTGCCCTCGTTGCTGCGCAGGCTGTCGGACCTCGGCATCGCCTTCAAGGACCTGCACACCAGCCAGAGCTCGCTGGAGGACATCTTCGTCAGCCTGGTCCACAAGGACCGGGCCGGCGACCGGACGGGAGCCGCGGCATGAATTCCCTGACCTTCAACGGCCACGGCGTCTGGGCCATCTACAAATTCGAGATGGCGCGCGCCCTGCGCACCGTCTGGCAGTCGATCGTCACCCCGGTGATCACCACCGCCCTGTATTTCGTGGTCTTCGGTTCGGCCATCGGCAGCCGCATGACCGAGATCGACGGCGTGCCCTACGGCGCCTTCATCGTGCCCGGCCTGATCATGCTGAGCCTGTTCACCCAGTCGATCTTCAACGCCTCGTTCGGCATCTACTTCCCGAAATTCACCGGCACCATCTACGAGCTGCTGTCGGCGCCCGTGTCGCCGCTCGAGATCGTCATCGCCTATGTCGGGGCGGCAGCGACCAAGTCGGCGGTGCTGGGACTGATCATCCTCGCCACGGCGGCCCTGTTCGTGCCGTTGCGCATCCTCCACCCGATCGAGATGCTGGCCTTCCTGATCCTGATCTCGACCACCTTCAGCCTGTTCGGCTTCATCATCGGCATCTGGGCCGACGGCTTCGAACAGCTGCAGATGATCCCGATGCTGGTGGTCACGCCCCTGACCTTCCTCGGCGGCTCCTTCTATTCGATCGACATGCTGCCGCCGGTGTGGCGGACGATCACCCTGTTCAACCCGGTGGTCTATCTGATCTCCGGCTTCCGCTGGACCTTCTACGGCTCGGGCGACGTCGGCATCGGGGTCAGCCTGGCCGCCACCCTGGGCTTCCTGTTCGTCTGCCTGGCGGTCGTCAGCTGGATATTCCGCACCGGCTACCGGCTGAAGAACTGAGGTCTTCAGCCTGGGGCCACGAAACGGGCCAGATCGGCGGACACCTTGGCCCCTCGCCGCATTTGATGTAGCGCGCCTGATCCGGCGCGGGAGTTTTGATGCCCACCGACACTGACAAGAAGCTCAACGGCACGCCCGAGCCCTTCCGCCGCCCCGTGATCTGGGGCCGTCCGCCCGCGACCGTATTCCGCGCCGGCCCTCTGCCGAAAGGCGGCGGCCTGCCGCCCCTGCCCGAGCCGCCGCGCATGCAGCTGTCGCCGGGCATACTGACCGGCTCGATGATCCCGCGCGCCGCCCCGGCTCCGGCTCCGGCTCCGGCTCCGGCGCCGGTTCAGGCCGAGGCCCCGCGTGCCGCCCCGTCGATGG
>NZ_BSOY01000105.1 GCF_030160755.1 Brevundimonas denitrificans
CCCCGCCCCCGCCCGAGGGTCCGCGCGGGGCCGCGCCGCCGGGCATGGGTTCGCCGTCGCGCAGCGCCTTGAGCGCCTCTTCCGGACCCGGCAGGTCGGCGGCGTAGGCGAGGCGGACGATGGCCATCTCGACCGCGTCGGCCGGATTGGGCGCGCGGCGGACCTCGTCCAGCGCACGCAGCAGCATCTGCCAGACGCGGGCCAGGGTGCCGGCCGAAATGACCGCGCCCAGCGCCGTCAGCTTCTGCGCCTGGTCGTTGGGCAGGCGGGTCGCCTGCGGCCCCAGCATCTTGGCCACCGAGGCGGCGTGGCAGTGTTCGAGCAGGTCGTTGGTCACCTGCACCGGATCGGCGCCATAGCCGTAGAGGGTGCGGAACAATTCCAGCGCCTCGGGCGTGCGGCCGGCCATGATCGATTCGAACAGGGCGATGGTCTGGCTGCGGTCGGCGAGGCCGAGCATGTCGCGCACGACCTCGGTCTTCACCGTCTCGCCGCGGTCGCCCTGCACCAGCGCCTGATCCAGCAGGCTGAGGCCGTCGCGGACCGAGCCCTCGGCGGCGCGGGCGATCAGGGCGAGGGCATCCTGCTCGATCTTCATCCCCTCGCGGTCGGCGATGCGGGCGAGGTGTTCGACGAGGATTTCCGGCTCGACGCGGCGCAGGTCGAAACGCTGGCAGCGGGACAGGATGGTCACCGGCACCTTGCGGATCTCGGTGGTGGCGAAGATGAATTTGGCGTGCGGCGGCGGCTCTTCCAGCGTCTTCAGCAGGGCGTTGAAGGCCTGGTTCGACAGCATGTGGACTTCGTCGAGGACATAGACCTTGTAGCGCGCCTCGACGGGGGCGTAGCGGACGCTCTCGATGATGTCGCGGATGCCGTCGATGCCGGTGTGGGAGGCGGCGTCCATCTCGACCACGTCCATATGCTGGCCGGCCATGATGGAGGCGTCGTGGCGGCCCTGGTCGGTCAGGGCCAGCGACGGGCGGTCGATCGTATCGGTCTCGTTGTTCAGCGCGCGGGCCAGCAGTCGGGCGGTGGTCGTCTTGCCGACGCCGCGGACGCCGGTGAGCATGAAGGCGTGGGCGATGCGGCCGGTGGCGAAGGCGTTGGTCAGGGTGCGGACCATGGCCTCCTGGCCGATCAGGTCCTCGAAGGTGTGCGGCCGGTATTTGCGGGCCAGGACCGTATAGGCCTCGCCGTCGTCGACATGGGCGGGCGGGCCGGCGTCGGCGGGGGCGGCGGTCTTCACCCCGGCGGCGACGACGGGGGCCGCGGCGGCCTCGGCCTCGCGCATGCCGGCGGGTTCCGGCGAGCCGAACATGTCGTCGGTGTCGGGATCGCGCTCGACCACATCAGCGTCGGCAGCGTCCTCCTCCCAGGGAGGGCCTTCGAGACTCGGATCGGCGTCGCTCATGTCATCGTCTTACAGCGAGAGGGCCGCATCGCGCACCCCCTCGCCGCAAGGCTTGCCCGCTTTCGCGGGGATGGATCAGTCGGTCAGGTCGCGCATCTGGCCGCCGTCGGCCCGGATGCGCGCAATCACCTGCTTGTGCAGCCAGATGTTCATCGAGGCCGTGTCGGAGGTGTCGCCGGTGTAGCCGAGCTCGGCCGCCAGCTCCTTGCGCTCGGCCAGGGTCGAATCCATCCCGGTCAGCTTCATCAGATCGACGATGGAGGTGCGCCAGTTCAGCTTCTGGTCGTGCTGCTCATTCATGAAGTCGAGGATGCCGTCGACGTCGACCGGCTGGGCCGCGGCGGGGGCGGCGGTCGGTGCGGGGGTCGGGGCCGCGGTCGGGGCGGCCGGAGCGGGGGTCGGGGTTTCGCGCCGCTTGAAGATCCTGCCGAGGATGTTGCCGAGAATGCTCATGTCCGCTCCGTGGGTTGGGAAGCCTTCACAGCGGCTGGCGACGGCAACGGTTCCGCCCTGATCCGTCCGGCGCGGTCCGGGCTCGTTTGCTCGCCAGACGTCGCTCCGCGCAGACAATCTATCTGGACGAGAAATGTCCTGTTAGGGTCCTCCGCCCGGTGGGGGTGAGGAGTGTTCCATGTTTCGTTGGGTCGCCGCAGGCGCAATCGCCGTTCTCTGCTTCGTCAGCCCTGCAGCCGCTGCCGAGCCGTTCGACGACTTCGTCAATCTCTGCGTCAACAATGACGGACAGCGTGAAGTCGTCATCGCCAAGGCGGAAGAGAGAGGCTGGTTTCGCCTTCCCGCGGAGGCCTTGCCCGACGACGGAGAGTTTCGCGACACGGTCGCGTTTCTGAGCGCCGATCCCGAAGACCACCCCAACGGCATGCCGGCCGACCTTCGAATGATCATGGTCGGCCGGGGCGACAGCGAGAAATTGCTCGGCGTCACCAGCCTGGAGATGGAGGCCTGCGCTGTCGTCCTGCTTTCCGAGACAAGCGATTCCGCCTCCTGGGCGGGCCGGCTCGACCGGCTGTTGGGCTTTGGCGCGAAATCGTCCGGTGCAGACCCGTTGTGGGTGTTCTCCCGCGCCGGATCCGGCTTCCGGTCCGAGTCTGACTTGATGGACCTGCCTGACGATCAGCTGTCCGCAGCCGCGAAACAGCGGGACCTGTATATCGCCGGGCTGCTGGGCGAAGACTTTTCGGGATTGCTGTTCGCCGCCATTCGCCCGGTCGACTGACCGGCGCATGAGGCGGAGGTGGAGACCGCGACCCGAAGGGGAATTCGTTGTGGCTGCTGCCTTCCGGCCCTGACCAGGTTGGCGAAGCCTTCGCCCGCGATCTCCGAGGCCGATATGACGATTTCGGCTCGCGGATGCAAGACCGGGCTTGCTAGACAGCGTCATGCCCCTCCCCGTCCTGAACACCTTCGCCGGCAATCCGCTTGATCGGGCGGGGGACCGGCGGGACGACGCCGACTGGCTGGCCGAACAGGGCGCGAGCCCGGACGCCATGGCCATGGTGCTGTGGGAGGGCCGCCCTCTGGTCGAGGAAGCGGGCGAGCCGCGGCTGGCCTGGCTGGCGTTGAGCCACGCGCGGGCGGTGGTTCCCGATCGCGAACTGTTCCTCGGCCTGTGGAAGGGCGCGCCGTGTTTCGCGGTCGAGGTCGAGGGATCGGCTGATCCGGCGGCAGGACCGCTGGCGGGCCTGGGCGCCTTTCACGAGATGCGCGAGGCGGCGGCGATTCTGCCGGGGCCGGACGCCGCCATGGCCGGAACGGCCAAGTCGCTGTTCGACTGGCGGCGGCGGCACGGCTTCTGCGCCGCCTGCGGGGTGGAGAGCGAGAACGCCTCGGGCGGCTGGAAACGGGTCTGTCCGGCCTGCGGCGTCGAGCATTTCCCACGCGTGGATCCGGTGACGATCATGCTGGCCGTCTTCAAGGGCGGGGCGGAGCCGGTCTGCCTGTTGGGGCGGCAGGCGGCCTGGCCCGAGGGGCGGATGTCCGCGCTGGCGGGGTTCCTTGAGCCCGGCGAGACCATCGAGGCGGCCTGCGCCCGCGAGATCAAGGAGGAGGCCGGCCTGACGGTGACGGCGGTGCGCTATCACTCCAGCCAGCCGTGGCCGTTTCCGTCACAGCTGATGATCGGGCTGATCTGCGAGGTCGACTCCGGCGAGGCGACGCCCGATCAGACCGAGCTGGAAGCGGTGGCGTGGCTGACCCGGGACGAGGCGCGGGCCTGTCTTGAGGGGACCCATCCGAGCATCAAGGCTCCGCCCGGAATCGCCATCGCCCGGACGCTGCTTCAGGCGTGGGTGGACGGGTTCGACGTTTGAGCCGCGATCCGGCGTAGCCGGCATTCGAGGGCCTTTGTCCAAGGCTTGAAGGTTCATCGATGAACCGGGATCGAATGATTCCCGGCTGCGCCGGGATGAGCGGCAAGCCTAGCGAGCGAGCGCCCTCGCGGCCGCCAGATCATCCGGATTGTCCACGGACAGCGGGGCCTCATCGATCACTGCGGCCCAGATCTGCAGACCCATTTCGAGGGCGCGGAGCTGTTCCAGCTTTTCGCGGCGCTCCAGCGGGGACGGCGGGGCGGCGCAGAATCGCTCCAGCGCGGCGCGGCGGTAGCCGTAGAGGCCGATGTGGCGCCAGACAGGTCCGTCGCCGAACAGGGTCGAGCGAGTGAAATAGAGGGCGCGGCCATGGCGCCCGCCCTCCGCCAACGCCACCACCGCCTTCACTACGTCCGGGTTCGAACGGTCGGAGGCGTCGGCCTCGGGCGCGATCAGGGTGGCGATGTCGCAGGCCGGTTCGCCATGGAGCAGGGCGGCGCAGGCCAGGGCCAGGCCGGGGTCGGCGAAGGGCATGTCGCCCTGCAGATTGATGACGGCGTCGTGGCGGCCTTGCGGGTCGACAGCCTCGAGCGCGGCGCGGATGCGGTCAGAGCCCGACGGCAGGTCCGGATCCGTCAGGACAGCCACGCCGCCGGCCGACTCAATGGCGTCGACGATCTCGCGATCCCCCGCGGCCACGGCCACCGGCAGGCCGGAAAGCACGGCCTGACGCCAGGCCCGCACGATCATCGGCACGCCGCCGATATCGGCCAGCGGCTTGTCCGGAAGGCGGGTCGCGGCCATCCGGGCCGGGATCAGGATCAGCGGGTTCACGTTCAAATCCCAAACAGGTCACGCCTGCGACGCTCGGACCGAGCTTCAGCCGGTTGCGAAGGCCGCGCTAGCGTGTAAGAGACGCCCACGCAAGAATTCGCCCTGCCGCGTCTGTGGCCGGGCCTCAGAAACGGGATGAGACGACGCGCATGAGCGGCGATCTGAAGTGGAACAAGATCATCGGCGCCGGTCTGGCGACCGTGTTCGTCATTCTGGTGGTGCGCGAGGGCACGGCCTTCATCTACCACAACGAAGCCCCGGAAAAGATGGGCTATTTCGTTGACGCCCCGGAAGAGGCCGCGGGCGGAGCCGCCGAGGCGATCCTGCCGCCCGACTGGGGCACGGTGATGCCGACGGCTGATCTCGCCGCCGGCGAGGCCGCCTTCGCCCGCTGCAAGTCCTGCCACACCATCGACGCCGGCGGCGCCAACGGCATCGGCCCGAATCTGTACGGCATCGCCGGGCGGGCCACCGCCAGCCATGCCGGATTCGCCTATTCCGACGCCATGACGGCCCACGCCGGGACGAACCCGACCTGGACGCTGGACGAGCTGGACCTGTTCATCACCGCGCCGGGCCGCCATGTGCCCGGCACCAAGATGTCGTTCGCCGGCATCCGCGACACCGCCACCCGCGTGAACCTGATCGCCTGGCTGCGGTCGCAGGGTTCGACCGGCATGGCCGTTCCGGCGCCCGATCCGGCCCGCCAGCCTGGCGCCGCCGCCGCCGCCGCCGCTCCCGTTGAAGGCGCGGCGCCCGTCGCCGG
>NZ_BSOY01000106.1 GCF_030160755.1 Brevundimonas denitrificans
CGGGCGCAGCGTAGAGGGCGGCGAGGGCGCGGTATGGCTCGGCGTCGGGCGCCTCGACGCGCAGGCCATCGCGGGCGGCGAGGCGGAGGACCAGTTCGAGGCCGTGGGTCAGGCCGCGGACCGGCAGAACGCTTTCGGCGCTCACGCCATAGATCTGGGCCATGCGGGCGGCCAGGGCGCGCGGTTCGGCCGGATAGCGGTCGAGACCGTCCCCGCCGGCGACCAGCGGGGGGAAGGGGGCGGGCAGGTTGTTCATGCGCCGGTCCTCAGATCGGCCGCGCGGGCGTGGGCTTCGAGACCCTCCAGCCGGGCGAGGCGGGCGGCGACGGGGGCGAGGGCGGCTGCCCCGGCCTCGGTCACGACCTGCACCGACATGGTGGTCATGAAGCTGGCGGTGGTGACGCCGCCCATGGTGCGGGCGGCGCCGTCGGTGGGCAGGACGTGGCTGGGGCCGGCGGCGTAGTCGCCGAGGGTCTCGGCGGCGAAGGCTCCGACGAACACGGCCCCGGCGGCGGAGATGCGGCTGACCAGTCTGTCGGCGTCGACGGTCTGCAGCGCGAGGTGCTCCGGGGCATAGAGGTTGGCCACCTCGCAGGCCTCGGCCACGTCGCGGACGCGGATGGCGCGACCCTCGGCGAGGGAGGCGCGGGCGATGTCGGCGCGGGGCAGGGTCTCGAGCTGGCGATCCACGTCCGCGAGGATGGCGTCGATATTGGCCCGGCTCTCGGAGACGAGGATGACCTGGGCGTCGGCGTCGTGTTCGGCCTGGCTGAGCAGGTCGGCGGCGGCGATCTCCGGGTCGGCGTCCCGGTCGGCGATGACCAGCAGTTCCGACGGGCCGGCGGGCATGTCGACGGCGGGGCCGCCTGGCAGGGCGGCGGCCTGCTTCTTGGCCTCGGCGACCCAGGCGTTGCCCGGTCCGAACAGTTTGTCGCAGGGCGCGATGACGCCCTCGTCCAGTTCGGCGCCGTAGGTCAGGGCGGCGATGGCCTGGGCTCCGCCGATCAGCCAGAGCTCGTCCAGTCCGGCCTCGGCGGCGGCGAAGATCATGGCGGGGTGGGGCTCGCCCGAGGCCGGAGGCGGGGTGACGGTGACCCGGCGGCCGACGCCGGCGACCGCGGCCGGGATGGCCTGCATCAACAGCGACGAGAACAGGGGCGCCGAGCCTCCGGGCACATAGAGCCCCGCCGAGCGCAGGGGCCGCCAGACGAGGCGCGAGCGAACGCCGGGGATGATCTCGACGTCGGGCGTGTCTTCCGGTCGGGTCGCCTCGTGGAAGATGCGGATGTTCTCGGCCGCCATGCGGATCGACCGGGTGTCGGCGGGGCGCAGGGCGTCTCGGGCCGCAGCGACGCGGTCGGGGGTCAGGATGAGCCGGCGCGGCGCGGAGCCGTCCAGCTTGAGGCTCCATTCGGTGACGGCCGCGCCGCCACGCGTGCGGACGTCGTCCATGATCTCGCGCACCGTGTCGGTGACGCGGACCTCGGTGCGGCGGCGGGGGCGAGCCAGGGCCTCGCGGCGGGCCGCGGCGTCGAGCGTGCTCCAGTCGAGGCGTTTCATCACATCATCTTCTCGATGGGGAGGACGAGGATGGCCGAGGCGCCGGCGGCCTTGAGCCGTTCCAGCGTCTCCCAGAAGACCGCCTCCTGACAGACCGCGTGGACGGCGACGGCGTCGTCGCGGCCCGCCAGCGGCATCACTGTCGGGGCGCCTGCGCCGGGGAGGATGGCGGTGATGGCGGCCAAGGCCGAGCGGGGGGCGTTGAGCATGACGTATTTGGCCCCCTGGGAGGACACCACGCCGGCCATGCGCTCGATGATGCTGTCCAGCAGGTGCTGCAGGCCGGCCTCCGGGGCGACCGGGGATTTGATCAGGACAGCCTGACTGTCGAGCACCGTCTCCTTCGGGGCCAGACCGTTGGCCTCGAGCGTCGCGCCGGTCGAAACCAGGTCGCAGATGGCCGAGGCGAGCTTGAGCCGGGGGGCGACCTCGACGGCGCCGCGCATGGTCACGATGTCGGCCGCGATGTTCCGCTCGTCGAGCCAGCGGCGCAGGATCTTCGGATAGGAGGTGGCGATGCGCAGGCCGTCCAGCGACGCGGGGCCGTCATAGGCAAGGGTCGGCGGGATGGCGATCTTCAGGGTGCAGCGGCCGAAGCCGAGCGGCATCAGCACCTCGGCCGTGGGGCCGCCGTTGCGGACCTCCTCCAGCACGTTCTCGCCGACGATCCCGAGGTCGCAGACTCCGTCCGCGACGAAGGTGGGGATGTCGTCGTCGCGCACGCGCAACAGGTCGATCGGATAGTTCTCGACCCGGTACAGGAGGTCGTTGTTGCCCTTCACCACGCGCAGGCCCGCGTCGCGGACAAGGTCGAGGCTGCGTTCGGACAGGCGGCCGGATTTCTGGACGGCGATACGCAGCCGACCCTGGACAGTGCTCATGACGGTGTACTCAGACTTTCTGTTTCAGGCGGTCCAGCACCAGGCGGTAGCCCTGGTGCGGCATTTCCCTGAGGAAGCGGGCGACGCGGACGACGGTGGTCGGGCTGGCTCCGGCGGTGGAGGCGATCTCGCGATAGGAATGGACCTGCTGATCCAGCAACCGCGCCACCGCCCAGCGCTCTGCGAAGGCGCGGAGTTCCGACGGCGTGCACAGGTCCGAGAGGAAGGCGTCCAGCTCCTCGCGCGTCTTCAGACAGAGCAGGGCGTCATACAGGGCGAGCCGGTCGTCGGCCGCCTTGTGCACGGCCTTGCGGGGCAGGGTGTCGTTCATGCGCGTTCCACTATGCTGTAACAGTGGCACGGTCAAGAGGCGTTCAGGCAGTAGGCAGTAGGCAGTAGGGAATAGGAAGAGACGTCACTGCCCGACGTCGTGCCCAGCCGCCCGTTGTCCCACCTACTGCCTACTGCCTACCGCCTACTGCCTATTCCCTCGCTCCCCTGCCCCCTCTATCTCCCTCCCATGACCAAGGTTGTGATCATCGGTGCGGGCCATGCGGGCGGGACGGCGGCCGCCCTGCTGCGGCAGTACGGGCATGAGGGACCGATCGTGCTGGCGGGCGAGGAGCCGGCGGCGCCGTATCAGCGACCGCCCCTGTCCAAGGCATGGCTGAAGGGCGAGGCCGATCTGGAGGCGCTGCTGCTGCGGCCCGAGGTCTTCTACGCCGAGCACGACATCGAGCTGCGCACCGGCGTGACGGCGACGGCGATCGACCCGGCGGGAAAGACCGTGACCTTCGCGGACGGGACGGTGGAAACCTGGGACGCCCTGATCCTGGCCACCGGATCGACGGCGCGGAAGCTGTCGATCCCCGGGGCGGACCGGCCGGACCTGCTGGAGCTGCGCTCGCTGGCGGATGCAGAGCGGTTGAAGGCGGCGCTGGGTCCGGGGAAGCGGCTGGCGGTCGTGGGCGGCGGCTATGTCGGGCTGGAGGCGGCGGCCTCGGCGCGGGCGCTGGGGGCCGAGGCGGTGGTGATCGAGCGGATGGATCGGGTGCTGGCGCGGGTGGCGTCAGAGACCCTGTCGGCCTTCTTCACAGCCCATCACCGGGCGCATGGCGTCGAGGTGCTGACCTCGGCGGACGTGGTCGCCTTCGAGGACGGCGGGGTGCGGCTCGGCGACGGGCGGCTGGTTGCGGCCGACGCGGTGCTGGTCGGGGTCGGGGCGCTGGCCAATGATGCGCTTGCGCGGGCGGCGGGCCTGGCGTGCGGCAACGGGGTCGTGGTCGATGAGGCGGCGCGGACCTCCGACCCGGCGATCTGGGCCATCGGCGACATGACCTTCCGGCCGATCCCGGTTCACGGCGGGCGCCGGCATCGGCTGGAGAGCGTGCCCAATGCGCTGGAACAGGCGAAACAGGCGGCGGCGGCGATCACCGGACGCCCGGCGCCGACGCCCGAGGTCCCGTGGTTCTGGTCAGACCAGTATGAGGTGAAGCTGCAGATCGCCGGCCTGCCCGACGGAGCGGATCGACAGGTGGTGCGCGGCGATGTCGAGGGCGGAGCGTTCGCCGTCTTCCATCTGGCCGGAGACCGCATCGTCTGCGTCGAGGCGGTCAACGCCCCGGCGGAGTTCATGGCCGGGCGGCAGATGATTTCACGGGGGCAGGCGGTGGACGCCGTGAAACTGGCCGACCGGGCGGTGTCGATGAAGGAGGTCGCGGCGGCTCAGGCCTGACGCGCGAGATCGACGTCCACGGTCGGGGCGGCCAGTTGCTCGGTCAGGACGGCGAGCGGCACGGGTCGGCCGATCAGATAGCCCTGGGCCATGTCGCAGCCCATTCCGCGGAGCAGGGCGAGGGCCGTGGGGGTCTCGACCCCCTCGGCGGTGACCTTGAGGCCCAGGCTGTGGGCCAGGTCGATGGTCGACTTGACCAGAAGGGCGTCGCGCGAGGAATGGTCCAGCCCCAGGATGAAGCTCTTGTCGATCTTCAACTCGTCGGCGCGGATCTGTTTCAGATAGGTCAGCGACGACAGGCCCGCGCCGTAGTCGTCCAGCGAAACGGCGATGCCGGCCTCGGCGAAGCGGGCGATGATGTGCAGGGCCAGTTCCGGGTTGTCCATCACCGCCGTCTCGGTGATCTCGAAACACAGGTCGGCCGCCGAGGCGGCGACCTCGGCCAGGGCGAATTCGGCGAAGCTCTCGTCGGACAGCAGGCGGCCGGAGATGTTGACCGAGACGGTCAGGACCTGGCCGACCGCGGCCATGGTCTTCTGGTCGGCGATGGCGCGGCGGATGGCCCATTCGGTCAGCGGCCGGATGTGGCCGGTCTCCTCCGCCATGCCGATGAACAGGTCCGGCGAGACGAAGCCGCGGCGCGGATGGGACCAGCGCATCAGAGCCTCGACCCCGGTGATCCGCTCGGCGCGGAAATCGTATTTGGGCTGGTAGGCGAGCGCGACATCGCCG
Source organism: Brevundimonas denitrificans (assembly GCF_030160755.1). Lineage (GTDB taxonomy): Bacteria > Pseudomonadota > Alphaproteobacteria > Caulobacterales > Caulobacteraceae > Brevundimonas > Brevundimonas denitrificans. The sequence goes on from NZ_BSOY01000106.1 coordinate 4,909, forward strand.
TCGTGCAGGGCGGTCATCAGTTCGGAAATCAGGGACAGGTTGTCGCCCGGGTCGCCGTAGGCGGCCTCGTCGAAGGCGGCGACCAGACGACGGGCCGCGCGGGCCTGATCGACGGCGATGGCGGCGCGGTCGACCGGCGAGGCGAGGTCGGAGCTAGCCTCGCCCCGTCCCGCGACGCCGGCGGTCAGGGCGATGTCGACCGGGGCGCCGTTGATCGTCAGCGGCGCCTGGGCCGCTTCGGCCAGGCGAGCG
>NZ_BSOY01000107.1 GCF_030160755.1 Brevundimonas denitrificans
GCTTCGGCGCCGCAGCCGGCTTTTTCGCCGCCGGTTTCGCGGCGGCCTTGGGGGCCGCCTTGGCGGCAGGCCTTGCGGCGGCCTTCGGGGCGGGCTTGGCGGCCGGTTTGGCTGCGGGCTTTGGGGCGGCGGGCTTCGGCGCAGCCTTCACGGCAGGCTTGGCGGCGGCCTTGGGAGCGACGGGTTTGGCGGCGGGCTTCGAGGCAGGTTTTGCAGCGGCCTTCGGCGCGGCGCTCGACTTTGCCGCCGGTTTCGGCTTGGAAGCGGCGGGCGCCGCCTTCGGTTTTGCGGCCGCCTTAGGCTTGGATGGTGCTTTGGCCATGAATTCCCCGACCCCTCGGTTCAATTGGTTGATGCTGGCGCAGGAGAGCACGCCAGCGCGCGTCTCGATTCGCAATGATAGCGGTGTTTGAGAAATGTCCGAGTCCGCAGTTCAAATAATCGCGCGGGGACCGCGCGCGATCGCCGAGGCCGCCGCCGTCTCGCTCGATTCCGATCCCCTGCTCGAGGGGGCGACCTATTCGATTCTCGAAGAGGACGAGGACAAGGGCATCTGGCGCATCGACGCCTTTCCCAATGACGCCGATGATGCGCGCGGCATCGAGGCCCGACTGAAGGCGCATGACGGTCTGACGGTCATAGTGGAGAAGCTCGCTGACGCTGACTGGCTGGCCATGTCGCTGTCGGGCCTGCCGCCGGTGCGCGCCGGACGGTTCTTCGTCTATGGCGCCCATGACCAGGGCATCGTTCCGAACAACACGATCAATCTGAAGATCGACGCCGGCGCCGCCTTCGGCACCGGGCACCACGGCACCACGGTCGGCTGTCTGATCGCCTTCGACGAACTGCTGAAGAGGGAACGGTTCGAGCGGGTTCTGGACGTCGGTTGCGGCACGGGGGTGCTGGCCATCGCGGCGGCCAAGACCGGATCGAAGGTCGCCGTCGGCACCGACATCGACCAGCCCTCGGTTCGTATCGCCAACGAGAACGCAAAGCTGAACATGGCCGACGCCCGCTTCGTCCACGCCTTCGGGCTGAACGATCGCAAGGTTCGCCAGCACGGTCCCTATGATCTGGTGTTCGCCAACATTCTCGCCCCGCCGCTGGTCTCCCTGTCGCAGGACATCAAGAACGCGCTGAGCCTCGGCGGCGTCGCCATCCTGTCGGGCCTGCTGCGCACCCAGGAGCGGCGGGTGTCGGCGGCCTATCTGTCGCGCGGCTTCATCCTGGAGCGGCGCATCCATCGTGATGCGTGGAGCGCGCTGGTTTTGAGGCGGGTGGGTTAACGGCGGAACGGGCGTCGCCCGCAACCGTTGCGGCAGTTCAATGGAGGACTGCCCGTGACCCACTATGATCCGAACAACGATCCCGAGCGACGCGAGACGATCATCACCGAGACGGTCGTTTCGCCGGCCCATGTGACCGAGACGGTCGAAACGGTCGTGGTGCGGGAGTCCAACACCGGCTGGTGGATCGCCGGCATCCTCGGCGGGGTCGTGCTGATCGCCGTCTTCTGGATCCTGTTCGCGCGTGGTCCCGACACGCAGACGGACGAGGCGCTGCTGGAAGCCCAGATGGACGCGGCGGCCGCCCAGGCCCAGGCGGATTCGGCCCTGATCCAGGGTCAGGTCGCCGGGGCCCAGGCAAGCGTGGACATCGCCCGCGCCGACGCCGCCCGCTCGCAGGCCGACGCCATCCGCGCCGCCAGTGAAGCGCGCGCCGCCGAGGCCCGCGCTTCGACGCCGGTGGTCATCGAGCGCGAGGTTCAGGTCCCGGCCCCGAGCGGCGGCGTCGCGGTGGTCACGCCGACCTCGCCGCAGAACTAGACGCCGAATGCCTTCTCCCCTCCGGGGGAGAAGGAAGCGTCTCCACAGGAGGGGGACGCGGGTGCTATGCCTCGGCCATGCGCCAGTCCTTCGATGAAACCACCGATCCGTCCTTCGGGGCGAAGCATCTTCCCCGCGTCCGCGCGAAGATGGCCGAGCAGGGGCTCGACGGCCTGCTGGTCCCGCATGAGGACGAGCACCAGAACGAATATCTGCCCGCCGCCAACGACCGGCTGGCCTGGCTGACCGGCTTCACCGGTTCGGCCGGGGCGGGCGCGGTGCTGATGGACCGCGCCGCCGTGTTCGCGGACGGCCGCTACACGGTGCAGGTCCGGGCCCAGGTGGACCCGGCGCAGTTCGAAATTCTGGACCTCGTCGACGGCGGCGTTCCGGCCTGGCTGGAGCGGGCGCCGAAGGGCTCGGTGATCGGCTATGACCCGCGGCTGCACAGCCCGGACGCGCTGGCGACGCTGAAGCGGGCGGCGAAGAAGGCCGGGGCCGAGTTGAAGCCGGTCGAACCCAATCCGCTGGATCTGGCCTGGGCCGAGGAGCGTCCCGAGCAACCGACCGCGCCGGTCGTTCCGCATGAGGACCAATACACCGGCGAGACCAGCGCCTCGAAGCGCGCCCGCATCGGCGAGGCGGTGGCCAAGGCCGGCGCCGACGCGGCGGTGCTGACCGCGCCCGCATCCCTGGCCTGGCTGTTCAACATCCGCGGCGGCGACGTGATCCGCACGCCCCTGCCGCTGGGGCAGGCGGTGGTGAAGGCCGACGGCACGGCGCAACTGTTCCTCGATCCGCGCAAGGTGACCAATGAACTGCCCGGCTGGCTGGGCGATGCGGTGACGCTGGAAACGCCCGCCGCGCTGGACGCCGTACTGGACGGACTATCGGGCCAGAAGGTGCTGGTCGATCCGGGCCAGTCGCCGGCCTGGTATTTCGACCGGCTGGAAGCGACTGGCGCGACCGTGGTGCGCGGCATGGATCCCTGCACCCTGCCTCGGGCGTGCAAGAACCCGGTCGAGATCGAGGGGACGCGTCAGGCGCATATCCGCGACGGCGCGGCCCTGACCCGCTTCCTGCACTGGGTCGACACCGTGGGGCAGGAGACCCTGCCGGACGAGCGTCAGATCGCCGAGGCGCTGGAGGGATTCCGCGAGGCGACCGGGGCGCTGAAGGACCTGTCGTTCGACACTATCGCGGGGTGCGGGCCGAACGGGGCCCTGCCGCACTACAAGCCCGTGACCCGCACCATCCGCCGGATGGAGAAGGGCAGCCTGCTGCTGGTCGACGGCGGCGGCCAGTATCTGGACGGCACCACCGATGTGACGCGGACGATTGCGGTGGGCGAGCCGACCGCCGACCAGCGGCGCATGTTCACCCTTGTGCTCAAGGGGCATATCGCCATGGCCGTGGTGCGCTTCCCGGCCGGAACGACGGGGCATCAGCTGGACGCGATGGCGCGTCTGCCGCTGTGGATGCAGGGCTTCGACTACGACCACGGCACCGGGCATGGCGTGGGATCCTATCTGGGCGTCCATGAAGGTCCCCAGCGGATCGCCAAGGCGGTCAACAGCCAGCCCCTGCTGACCGGCATGATCCTGTCCAACGAGCCCGGCTATTATCGCGAGGGTCACTGGGGCATCCGCATCGAGACGCTGCAGGTGGTGACGCCGCCGACGCCGATCCCGGGCGGCGAACGGCCGATGCACGGCTTCGAACAGCTCACCCTGGCGCCGCTGGATCGCAAGCTGATCGATGTCGATCTGCTGACCGCGGACGAGCGGGCCTATGTCGACGCCTATCACGCCGAGGTGCTGGCCAAGGTCGGGCCGTTGCTGGACGGCGAGGTGCTGGACTGGCTGAAGGTCCAGGCCGCTCCCTTGAAATAAGGCCGAACGGCGCCCATCTCCCGGTAGCCGGCGGAGGCTTCGCCGGCTCCCCGAATTTCAAGGAGAGCGGTCATGAAGACGCGCAAACTCGGCCGCGGCGGCCCCGAGGTTTCGGCCATTGGCCTCGGCTGCATGGGCATGGCGGCCTTCTACGGCCAGGCGTCGGATGAGACGCAGGCGACGGCGGTGATCCACCGCGCGCTCGACCTCGGCGTCACCTTCCTCGACACGGCCGAGATGTACGGGCCGCACACCAATGAGATCCAGGTCGGCAAGGCGCTGGCGGATCGCCGGGACCGCGCCTTCGTGGCGACAAAGTTCGGCATCGGCTACAACGCCGACCGCACGGCCCTGGCCGTCGACGGTTCGCCGGCCAATGTGCGCCGCGCCATCGAGGGCAGCCTGAAGCGGCTGGGGATGGACCACGTCGATCTCTATTATCTGCACCGCGTCGACCCCGACACGCCGATCGAGGAGACGGTCGGGGCGATGGGCGAGCTGGTGAAGGAGGGCAAGGTGCGCTTCCTCGGCCTGTCCGAGGCCTCGCCGGAGACCCTGCGCCGCGGTCACGCCGAGCATCCGATCACCGCCCTGCAGACCGAATATTCGCTGTGGAGCCGCGAGCCCGAGGACGGGTTGCTGGCGACCTGCGAGGAACTGGGCATCGGCTTCGTGCCCTACAGCCCGCTGGGCCGGGGCTTCCTGTCGGGCGAGATCAAGTCGGTCGAGGACCTGGCCCCCGACGATTTCCGCCGCTCGAACCCGCGGTTTCAGGGTGAGAATTTCCAGAAGAACATCGACCTGGTCCACGCCGTCGCGGCCATTGCGACGGACAGGGGCGTGACGGCGGCGCAGCTGGCGCTCGCCTGGGTGCTGGCGCAGGGCGACACGCTTGTGCCGATCCCCGGAACGCGGCGCATCCGGACGCTGGAAGAGAATGCGGCGGCGGTCGACCTGGTGCTGACCCCCGAGGACCTCGCGCGCATCGAGGCGGTTTTTCCCAAGGGGGCGGCCTCGGGCCACCGCTATGCCGAGGCGGCGCGGGCGGCGCTGAACCGCTGAGGCGTCTTACCGCGATTTAACTGGCGGGCGGGGTCATGCGGACGATAGTGTTTGTGAATGCAAACACTATCGGAAACCGCCGTCGCCGAACTGGCCCTGACCGGGCTGGGTTTCACCGAGCTTGAAGGGCGGCTGTACTGCGCCCTGCTGGAGGGCGGGCCGGCCACCGGCTACCGGATGGCCAAGCGCATCGGCAAGGCGCCGCCCAATGTCTATCAGGGGCTGGCCAGCCTGACGCAGAAGGGGGCGGTGCTGTTCGACGACGGCGAGCCGCGCACCTGGCGGGCGGTGCGGCCGGCCGAACTGCTGGCGGCCGTGGGCGGGGCCTTCGAGGCCCGGCGCGCCGAGGCCGAC
>NZ_BSOY01000108.1 GCF_030160755.1 Brevundimonas denitrificans
CGCCGCCGCCCAGCCCGCCGCTGAGCAGCCGTGGCGGCGTCGGCAGCAGGCCGCGCCGCTGGTAGTAGCGCACCGTCTCCACGCCCACGCCGCCGGCCTCGGCCAGGCGCGCGATGGTCATGTCGGAACGGGAAGGGGACATCGCTTGACTCCGGACCATGGTACGGACCCCAGATAGGGCGCGGATCATTATCGGCAACAGGAGACTCGCCCATGTCCGCCCCCCAGAAGACCGCCGTCCTCTATCGCATGGTGCTGCCCGACCACCTCTGCCCCTCGGGCCAGAAGGCCCTCTGGCTGCTGCGCCGCAAGGGTTACGCCGTCGAGGACCACCATCTGAAGACCCGCGCCGAGACCGACGCCTTCAAGGCCGAGCACGGCGTGGCGACCACGCCCCAGACCTTCATCGACGGGGTCCGCATCGGCGGCTACGACGACCTGCGCCGCTTCTTCGGCCAGAAGGTGCCGGAGCCGGGCGCCACCAGCTACACCCCGGTGCTGGCCGTCTTCGCCGTCGCGGCCCTGATCGCCGTGGCGATCGACTGGCTGTCGATGCGGGCGATCACGGCGATGGTCCTGCCGAACTTCATCGCCACGGCCATGTGTCTGCTGGCCATGCTCAAGCTGCAGGATGTCGAGCGCTTCTCGACCATGTTCCTCAACTACGACCTGCTGGCCCGGCGCTGGGCTCCCTACGGCTACATCTATCCCTTCGCCGAACTGGGCGCGGGCGTGCTGATGTTGGCCGGGGCGCTGACCTGGCTGTCGGCTCCCGTCGCCCTGTTCATCGGCGGGATCGGCGCGGTCTCGGTGTTCAAGGCCGTCTATGTCGACAAACGCGAACTCAAATGCGCCTGCGTCGGAGGCTCTTCGAACGTCCCGTTGGGCTTCGTCTCACTGACGGAGAATGTGATGATGGTCGGCATGGCCGTGTGGATGTTGGTCGGGGCGATGTAGGCCCCCTCAGTTCACCTCGGCCGTCAACGCCGCCAGCGTCGTCGTCAGGGTGAACACCACGCCCGCCGGGTGATAGGTCAGGGTCGTGGCCCCGCCGACATAGCCGGACAGCGCCCGCTGGATCATGCCCGTGCCGAAGCCCGTGCGCGTCGGCGGGGTGACCGGCGGGCCGCCGCTTTCGGTCCAGGTCAGGACGAAGGCCGTGTCGTCCGGCCCCGGCGTCAACGTCCAGGTCACCGCCACCCGCCCTCCGTCCGCCGACAGGGCGCCGTATTTGATCGCATTGGTGGTCAGTTCGTGCAGCGCCAGGGACAGCGCCAGGGCGCAGCGTGGCGACAGGTCGACGTCGGGTCCTGTGGCTGTCACCTGACCCTCGCGTCCATGCGGACGGAAGGCGTCGGCGACGATGTCGGCCAGGCGGGCGCCCGTCAGCGTTGTCTGGGTCAGCAGATCCTGGGCCGAACCGAGGGCGGCCAGCCGGTCGATGAAGGCGGCCCTGGCCTCGACGGGGTCCGAGGCGGCGCGGAAGGTCTGGCTGGCGATCGCCTGCACCATGGCCAGGACATTCTTGATCCGGTGGTTCAGCTCAAGCGCCAGCAGCCGGTGCTGGTCCTCGGAGCGCTTCAGTTCGGTGATGTCGCGGGACACCGACAGCAGGCGGATGGGCTTGCCATCCGGTCCGGGGATGGGGGTGACCTGCACATCCCACCATCGCGGATTGCCGATGGCGGTGTTCGCGGGCCCCTGGAAACGGTAGTTGCGCCCCGCGCGGGCTTCCGCGACCGCCTTCGTCGCCTCGGCGTTGCTCTGACCCTCCCAGAAGGATGACCAGGGACAGCCGCGCAGCTGGTTGAAGTCGCTTACCTCCATCACCCGCTGCCCGCCTTCGCTCATGAAGGTCAGGTCGCCGTCGAGGCTCAGCACCTTGATGCAGTCGTTGGAGGCGGCCAGCACCGTGCGCACGAAGGCCGCGTCAATGATCTCGGTGTCCAGGGGCATGATCGACCCCTAGAGGCTCCCGCCCGGCTTGGCCAGCTTGGCCATACCGCAGATCATGACCGGGCGGGGAAGGCGGTTTGCGTCACGGCTCCCAGCCCCGAGCGCAGCGTGTCGCCGCCCCCGGCCAGCCGGGCTTCAATCGCTCCGTGCTCGGCGGTCCACACCGGCGTCGCCGCCGCCAGCAGGGCCCGGCCGGCGTCGGTCAGGGCCGCCCGCCGCCCGCGCCGGTCCTTGTCATCGACCGTCACCGTCACGGCCCCCATCCGTTCGAGCGGCTTGAGATTGGCCGTCACCGTCGACCGGTCCATCACCAGCAGGCTGGCCACCGCGCCGATGGTCGGCGGCTCGGCCCGGTTCAGGCCGTTCAGCAGCGAGAACTGGCCGCTCGTGATCCCCAGCGGCCGGAAGGCCTCGTCGAACCGGCGCGACAGCGCCCGCGCCGCCCGCTGGGCCTGCAGGCAGAGGCAGTGATCCTTGATGTGCAGGGTGGTCGCATAGGGCGCGGGGTTTGACATGGCTTCTGATATGTTGATATCAACTTATCTGTCAAGAAACCGCTTCAGAACGAGCTCCCGATGATCCAGGTCACCGCCTTCAAATGGGTGCCGCCCTTCGCCCAGGGTTCGGTGCGCGACCTCCGCGTGCGCTGGGCGCTGGAGGAGGCGGGTCTGGGTTATGATGACGCCCTGATCGGCTTCGAGGACCAGGCGACGGCGGCCTATCGCGCGCGGCAGCCCTTCGGTCAGGTGCCGGCCTACAGCGACGGCAAGGTCGAGATGTTCGAGAGCGGCGCCATCGTGCTCTGGATCGCCCAGAGTTCCGACCGGCTGATGCCCGCGGACGACGCGGGGCGGGCGATGGTGATGACCTGGCTGTTCGCCGCCATGAACAGCATCGAGCCCTTCGTGGCCGAGCTGGCGACCATCGACCTTTTCAACGCCGACAAGGACTGGGCCAGGGCCCGGCGTCCCGAGGTCGAGGCCTTCGTGCGCAAGCGTCTGGGCGATCTGCAAACGGCGCTGGGCGACCGCCAGTGGTTCGCCAATGACCGGTTCAGCGCCGCCGACATCCTGATGACCCACGTGCTGCGCGACCTGCGCCACACCGACATCGTCGCCGACTATCCGGCGCTGGCCGACTATGTCGCCCGCGCCGAGGCCCGCCCGGCCTTCAAACGGGCGCTGGCGGACCAGCTGAAGCCGTTCAAGGCGGCGGAGACCAAGAACCCCGGGCTGGTCGGCGGGGCGGCCTGATATGGCCCGCCTCGTCTTCGATATGAACGTCTCGCTGGACGGCTATGTCGACCACGACAAATTCATGCCCGATCCGGCGCTCTTCCGGCACTGGATCGAGGTGGTGCGCACCGCGACCGGCCAGATCTACGGCCGCAAGCTCTACGAGATCATGCGCTACTGGGAGCAGGACGATCCCGACTGGACCGACGACCTGCGTGAGTTTGCGGAAGCCTGGCGCAACGAGCGCAAATGGGTCGTGTCGCGCACCCTGACCTCGGTCGGCCCCAACGCCGCGCTCATCACCGACGACGTGGAAGCGGCGGTCCGCAGGCTGAAGGAGGAATTCGACGGCGAGATCCACGTCGGCGGGCCGGTTCTGGCCCAGAGCCTGACCGACCTTGCCCTGATCGACGAATACCGGCTCTACATCCATCCCGTGGTGCTGGGGCAGGGCGCGCCCTTCTTCGCGGGGCCCTGTCCGCCGTTGCGGATCACGGCGCACGAGCGGATCGGCGGCGAGGCGATCCGGCTGACCTGCGTGCCGGAGTAGGGAGGAAGTCGCCGGAAACAGTGTCTTCCCGCCCCGTATAATCTCGCCCCTCGCCACCCCCTCGGGCGCCCTTTCGACCCTGCGGACGTCGGCTCGCCGGCGCCTGCGACCGCTTCTGACGCAGGCGTATGCATACTGGGAGAATGCCCGCCGGGCCGGTCTTTGACAGCCTTTCACATCCCCGCCGCGTCCGCCCAGGACCCGGCGCCCGCCCTTCGACCCCCGGGGGGTCGGCGTCCCGAATTTCGGCCCGCAATTTTCAGGGCGAAACCGTACCCTTTCGACCCTTCAGCCGACCAGCGCCGCCCGCTCATCCGGGGTCAGCATCCGCCATTTGCCTTCGGGCAGATTGTCCAGCTTCAACGGCCCGATCCGTACACGGATCAAATCCACGACCTCGAGGTCGACCATCTCGCACATCCGCCGGATCTGGCGGTTGCGGCCCTCGCGCAGGATGAATTTGAGCCGGAAGGACTCCATCCGGCTGACATAGGCCGGCTTCAGTTGACGGCCGTCCAGCATCAGACCGTGACGCAGGATCTTGAGCTTCTTCTCGGTGATGTCGCCCGTCACCCGGACCAGATACTCCTTGTCCAGATCGGACTGCGGCCCGATCACCGCCTTGGCCACAACCCCGTCGGACGACAGCAGCAGCAGGCCCCGCGAGTCCTCGTCCAGCCGGCCGATAGGGGGCAGGGAGACCTCGTCCGCGGGCGTCACGCCTTCGCCGACCCGGTTGTTGTCGGTAACGAGCCGCACGGCGGGCAGTTTGTTGGGCTCCGGCTGGCCCGAGACATAGCCCATCGGCTTGTGCACCACGATGGTCACGCCCTCGGCCAGGGCCGCCGTGGCCCGGTCGCTGAGGGTCAGGGTCTGCCCCGGCTCCAGCTTGCGGCCCGCGTCCGCGACCACCTCGCCGTCCACCGAGACCAGGCCGTCGGCGATCAGGGCGTCCGCTTCGCGCCGCGAGCAGACCCCGGTCTGGCCCAGCCATTTGTTGATCCGGACCGGCTCGTCGCCGTCATAGGTTCTGGAAAACGCCATGTCGGTCCCTAGCCGCCGGGCGGCGCCGGGTCCAGCCGCCGATCAGCCGCCGATCACGGCCGCGATGGCCGCCCGGCCGACCTCGTCGTCCTGCGCCGACGAGGCGCCCGACACGCCGATGGCCCCGACAACCCGGCCGTCGACCACAATGGGCACGCCGCCCGCGACGGGCACGATCCCGTCGATGGCCAGCAGGGCCATCCTGCCGGCGGCCAGCCGCTCCTCCGCCGAGGCGGAAG
>NZ_BSOY01000109.1 GCF_030160755.1 Brevundimonas denitrificans
CGGCGGAGCCTTGGCGGCGGGGCGGCGGGATTTGCTCTGCGGCGGCTCGGGCTGGCGGAGGCCTCGGGCCCAGGCCAGACCGTCTGCGACATCGGCGAACCTCAGGCCGACGGCGTAGCCGATGCCCCAAAGCGCGAGCGGCAGGAACAGGAGGCCGGCGATGACGGGGGCGCCCGGCAGGCGCAGGCCGTCGCAGATCATGCGGATCAGGCCGACGATGGCGTCACCCCACAGGCCCCCCATGCCGGCCGCCAGGGGCCAGGCGGCGGGCGCGGCGAGGGCCGACAGCGCCGCCGACAGGGCCAGAACCCCGCCGGTCGCCGACAGGGCCTTGAGCGGCGTGGGCTTCAGTCTCTGCTGGATAGCGTCGCCGATGGCGGCCGCCAGCCCGAAGGCGATCAGCAGGACGGCGGCGGGCCAGGCGCCCAGGCCCAGCGACTGCATGAACAGATCGGCGAACAGGGCGCCGTTCAGGCCCAGCCAGTTGGTCGGAGCGGCGCCTGAGGCTGCGTTGAGGCTGGGATCGGCCGGATTCCACGAGATCAGCGCTACCAGCAACAGGGCCGCGAGCAGGGCCTGGAGCACGCCGCGGAATTTCACCGAGATCGGCGCGCCCCACAGGATGCGGGCGCTGACCCAGGCGCGCTGGCCGATGGCGAGGGCGGCGGACATGCGGGCGGGAACTCCGGTCGGACGTGACAGTCCTCTGTTGTCGCTCGCGCAGGGTTAAGAGGCTGTTTACCAGCCGGTCGATCCGCGACCTTCCGGCGCTGGACGGGCGGGCGGCGAAGCGCGACAACGGCCCCATGAGCCAGACCGACCGCTATGACGTCATCATCGCCGGCGCCGGCCTGGCCGGGGCGACGTTCGCGCTGGCGGCGGCCCAGGGCGGGCTGAGGGTGGTTCTGGTCGACCCCCAGCCGTTCGACGCCCAGCTGGCGCCGAGCTTCGACGGGCGCTCCACGGCCATCGCCTTCTCCACCTTCCGCATGCTGGACGCGCTCGGCGTCGGTGCGGCCCTGCGACCTCATGCCTGCCGGATGGACCGGATTCTGGTCACCGACGGTCGGCGGCCCGGGGCGGCGTCGCGACCGCAGTCCTCCGCCTTCCTGCGCTTCGACGCCGACGAGATCGGCGACCGGACCGACGGCGAGCCGCTGGGCTATATGGTCGAGAACCGCCGCATCCGGTTCGCGCTCTCGGCAGCGGTGACGGCGGCGGGCATCGAGGTGCGGGCGCCGGCGTCGGTGGCCGGGGTCGAGGCCGGCGCCGCGATGTCGCGGGTGACCCTCGCCGACGGCTCGGTGATCGAAGCCCCGCTGACCGTCGGGGCCGAAGGCAGGGCTTCGCCGGTGCGCAAGGCCGCCGGTATCGAAACCGTCGGCTGGGGTTATGGCCAGAGCGGGGTCGTGGCGACCGTGTCCCTCGGCCGGGACCACGGGAATGTCGCCCATGAGTATTTCCTGCCGTCGGGCCCCTTCGCCATCCTGCCGCTGACGGAACAGCGCGCCAGTCTGGTCTGGACCGAATCGACGCGGCGGGGCGAGGCGCTGCGGGCGGCGTCGGACGAGGCCTTCCAGTCGCATCTGATGCGGCGGTTCGGCGACTTCCTCGAAGACGTCACGGTGGTGGGACCGCGTTTCGTCTATCCCCTGTCACTGCAACTGGCGGAACAGCTGACCGCGCCGCGCACCGCCCTGATCGGGGACGCGGCCCATGCGGTGCATCCGGTCGCGGGTCAGGGCCTGAACATGGGGCTGAAGGACGCCGCCGCCCTCGCCGAGGTGCTGGTCGAGGCGCTGCGGCTGGGCGAGGACATCGGTTCGGAGACGGTGCTGGACCGCTACGCCCGCTGGCGCCGGTTCGACAACGCCGCCCTGGCCGCGGGCTTCGACGGTTTCGTGCGGCTGTTCTCGAACGACATCGCGCCGGTTCGGCTGGCCCGGAACCTCGGCATCGCCGCCGTCAACCGCATCGCCCCCCTGCGCCGCGCCTTCATGCATGAGGCCGGCGGCGCCACCGGCGACTTGCCGCGGTTGCTCAGGGGCGAAGCCGTCTAGTCCAGCGCCCGCGCCTCTTCCGGCAGCATGATCGGCACGCCGTCGCGGATCGGGAAGGCCAGTTTCGCGCCCCTGGACACCAGCTCCTGCCGCTCGCGGTCATAGGTCAGCTTGCCGCGCGTGACGGGGCAGACCAGCACCTCCAGCAGGCGGGGATCGACGGACGGCGGGGTGTGGAAGGCGTCGGACATGGGGGCAAGCGTACAGGGGCGAGGGACGAGGGAACAGGGGTTAGGCAGTAGGCAGCAGGCAGTAGGAAGAAGGGCGGCGGACTCTATTGCCTACTGCCTGACGCCTACTGCCTCCCTCACTGCATCGACGGCGCTTCGCCGTCTCCGTCCGTCGCCGCGTCGATCGTCAGCAGGGCGGTGAGGACAGCGGACCGGTCGGTCAGGCTGGCGGCTTCGAGCAGGGCCTGTTTCTCGGGCGGATCGAACGGCAGGGCCATGGACAGGCTGTTGATCAGGGCCTCCGGCGGCGCCGTCTCGGCCGTGTCCCAGTCGATGTCGAGGCCGCGGGTCTCGAGATAGGCGCGCAGGGCGTCCAGCAGGCCGTCGCGGTCCAGGCCGACATCATCGACCGGCGGGGCGCTCAGGTCGGCCTCGAACGGCGCGAAATCGGCGCGGATCTGGCGATAGGGGGTCCGGGCCGGGATTTCGCCGCCCAGTCGGAAACGGGCGCAGCCCGTCAGGGTGATCAGATAGCGGCCGTCCGAGGTTTCGGCGTAGCTGGTGATCCGGCCAGCGCAGCCGATCGGCGACAGGCCGGGCAGGCGCTGCGGCCCGCCCTGCGGCTGGATCATGCCGATGATCCGGTCGCCCGCCATGGCGTCGTCGATCATGTTCAGATAGCGCGGCTCGAAGATGTTGAGCGGCAGCTGGCCGCGCGGCAGCAGGATGGCGCCGGGCAGGGGAAAGACCGGGATCACCTGCGGCAGGTCGGCGGCCTTCACATACCCCTGCGCCACGATCGTCTCCTATGCGAACAGAATGGAGGACAGGCGGCGACGCCCGTCCCGCGCCACGTCCGACCCGGCGCCGGCGGCCTCGAACACCACCAGCAACTGTTTGCGCGCGGCCTGGTCGTTCCATTCCCGGTCGGCGGCGACGATGGTCAGCAGGCTGTCGACCGCCCCCTTGAGATCGCCCGACGCGGCCTGGGCCAGCGACAGGTCATAGCGGGCCTGATGGTCGGACGGGTCGGCGGCGACCTTCGCCTTCAGCTCGTCATCCGCGCCCGTCGGGGCCGCGGACAACAGGGCCAGCTGGGCCCGGACCGACTGGACCGTCGCATCCTTCGAGCCCTGCGGGGCCATGGCGATGGTCTGGCGCGCCTGATCGACGTCGCCGTCCGCCAGATAGACCCGCGCCATGCCGGCGATGGCGCCCTCATGAGCCGGCTCGAGCGTCATGACCTGGGCGAAGGCCTGGGCCGCGCCGCCCAGATCGTTGAGCGACAGCGATTCCTCGCCCAGCGACATCAGCTGTTCGATGTCGGAATTGGCGCTCTCGCCTCCGGTCAGCCTGTCGATGAAGGCCTTGATCTGGCTCTCCGGCAGGGCGCCCTGGAAGCGGTCGACGGGCTGGCCGTTGACGAAGGCGTATACGGTCGGAATCGACTGAACCTGCAACTGCCCGGCGTAGGCGGGGTCCTTGTCGATATCGATCTTGACCAGTTTCACCGCGCCGCCGGCGGCGCGCACGGCCTTTTCGATCATCGGGGTCAGGGTCCGGCAGGGCCCGCACCAGGGAGCCCAGAAATCGACCAGCACCGGCTGGGACTTCGAAGCCGCGACGACATCGGTCATGAAGCCGGCGTCGGAGCCGTCCTTGATCAGGTCCTTCGGAAGGGCGGTCGGGTCGGCGAAGCTCATCAGTCGATCCTGTATCGGAAAAGGCGGAACGCGGCAGGCTTCAGATGGTCGCGGGGGCGGCCCGTCTCAAGTGGCGCCGGTTCGGCCGCGCTCAAGTAGCGCGAAGCGCGGCAGCGCTACTACGATGGGTCGGTTCCCGCACCTGCCGGGCTCAGCTTCCAGCGGATCTTGGTCTCGGAATCGGTGCGGGCCGAGCCGCGCACCACGATCTGCAGCGATCGCCGGGTCAGGCCCTCGTCAATATGGACCGAGGGCTCGATGGCCACGTCCGGCCCGTCGGTGCGGAACCACCAGCCCCGGCCCGAATGGCCGCGCAGCAGGATCGAGCGGCGATCCCGCGCCAGCGAGGCCTGGACGCCCGGCTCCAGCTGGAAGCGGACCGCATAGGGGGCCGCGATGGCGCGGACGACGTCCTTCTGGCCGGGCGCCGGGTGCAGCCGCTCCTCGGCGCGCAGTTCGTCCAGCCGCTGATCGAGGTACAGCCGGCGCTGGTGCAGCAGCCCATAGTCATGGACCCAGCCGTCGTGTTCGACCTCCAGCCAGACGGCGCCTTCGCCGTCGCGCTGCTGGACATCGACGTGCAGCGGCCGGCCGATCAGGCGGTGGCCCATCAGTTCGGCCTTCCAGCCGCCCAGCGGCTCGCCGGTCGAGCCTTCGCCGAGGGTCAGGGTCGAATGGCCGGGCGGCAGACGCAGGCCCTGACGGTCGGCGGCGCGGGGCGTCCAGCCGCAGCCGGTGATCAACCGGTCCTTGCCGCAAACGATCTCCAGCGCCATCGGCTGGGCGCAGGCCGCGCCGGACCAGACCCCGCGGGCCGGCCCGGACACATCGGCGGCGATGGTCAGCAAGGGGCTGCGGATCCGGGCGATGCCGGCCACGACCCGGCTGTGCAGGTCGGCGGCCGGCGCCTCGTCATGGGCGCGGGCGGCGGCGATCCGGGCCGGGGTCGACGGCCCCCCGCCCTGCATGGTGATCAGGCGCCCGTCGGGCAGGGTCAGCAGGCGCAGGGCGACGGTCAGCCGCTGGATGGCGGCGCGGAC
>NZ_BSOY01000110.1 GCF_030160755.1 Brevundimonas denitrificans
AGCCTCCGCGCCGGGCCAGCAGTCGCCGCGCCCGGGCCACGGCGCCCGCATCCGCCGCCGCGCCGGTCATGCGGGCAGCTCGCAGGCGGGCGCTTCGAGAAGCTGGTTCACGCAAAACTCCAGCCGGTCGAGCAGGGCGTCGACCGACGGATGATCGCGCCCGTCCTCAGCCCAGCGGCAGGCAGCCGCCGCCGTCGCCCGGTTCAGGCCGAAGGCGTGGGCCACCCGGTCCAGCGGCCAGCCGAAGGTCACATAGGCGGTGTAGAGGGCCAGCCACCGCGCCCGGCAGGCCCGTCCCTTCAGCCGCACCGACGCGGTCATCTTCTCCACGCTGATCCCGGTCGCCGCCGCGACCAGCTGCAACGCCAGCCCCGCGCGGATACGGTCCGCGTCCGTGACAGGCACGCGATAGCTATCGATCATCTGAAACTCCCGTCATCCCGTGGCGCCGGTCATTGAGTCTCGCCGGCGCTGATGACGGAATATAATCCTAATTATGCACTTTACATACCGGACAAGCTTTGCAATAAAGGCTCATGGCCCACGCAACGCTTTCAGACCCCATCTTTCACGACGCCGACGCGGCCCGTGCGCACTTTGAAAAGCTGCGCTGGCCCGAGGGTCGGACCTGCCCGCATTGCGGCGTGGTTGGTGACGACCGCTCCACCCTGCTCAAGGGCAAGAGCACACGCCCCGGCCTCTACAAGTGCAAGGAATGCATGGAGCCGTTCACGGCAACCATCGGCACCGTCTATGAGGACTCCAAGGTTCCCCTGAACAAGTGGCTGCTGGCGACGCATCTCATGTGCGCCTCGAAGAAGGGTATCAGCGCCCTCCAGCTTCAACGCGAACTGGCCCTCGGCTCCTACCGCACGGCTTGGTTCATGGCGCACCGCATCCGCGAGGCGATGATCGACACCAGCGACACCCCGCTAGGTGGCGAGGGCAAGGTCGTGGAGGCCGACGAAACCTATTTCGGCAAGCCTGCAATCACGCCTGTCAGGCGCGCCGATGGCCGTCCGTTCCTGAAGCAAAAGAAGGGACGCAACAGCCGCCCGGTCGTTGCTCTGGTCGAGCGCGGTGGCAGGGCCAAGGTCTTTCACGTCGCCGTGGCCGACAAAAAGACCGTGTCCAAAATGGTTCGCGACAACGTGCATCCGGCGACCCGTTTGCACACCGACGAAAGCCGCCTCTACACGGGCTCCGCTGACGTGTTCGCCTCGCATGAGACGGTGAAGCATTCCGCTGGCGAATACGCCCGTGGCGACGTGAATACGAACAGCGCGGAAGGCTTCTTCGGCGTGTTCAAGAAGGGCATGAAGGGCGTGTATCAGCACTGCTCTGAGAAGCACCTGAACCGCTACGTCACCGAGTTCGGCTTCCGCCACAACACCCGCGCCGCTCTCGGCTACAACGATGGCCAGCGCACCGACGAAGCCCTCAAGGGCACGGTCGGTAAGCGCCTGACCTATCGGCGGGCTGACGAAGCCCACGTTTAAGTTTCAGGCCGCTCGCCTCGCGCGCTGGCGCAAAAAGAACAAGCGCAGAACATTTCCTGTGGGCGAGTGATCGCTAACGGACTCTCAGAACGCGAATCTGTCAGAATGGGAAACGGCGGGCGCTTCCAACACCCGCCGTTTCAACAACTGCCGTCGCGCGGCAGCCGGTCTCTCAACGGGTCGAATCTCTCTCGATTTGCCCCGGTCGGTCAAGCGCCACGGCTCTCATGGAGCCTTGAATGGCCACGTACTGGTTTACTTTTCGCATCGCCGACATCGGCGACCACGGCGCTCGCTATGACCGCCTTCACAAAGCCGCCCACGCGATGTCGGAGGGCGGTAAGTGGTGGGTAGAATCCACCTCGTTCTATGTCTTCGACAGCCAGCTAAACATCGACGATGTGGCGGCGGGGGTTAAAGCCGCCATCGACCCTGACCATGACCTCGCGCTGGTTGGCATGACTGACGTCAAGTCGGCCAGAGCGGTCGGGGCCGTTCAGGACTCCGACCTGTTCGGACTGATCCCGTTCGCCAAGCGGGCATAGTCAACAGCGATGGGGATGCGAAGGATACGGGCGAAGGCGAACGCCACCGCGATCCGAAAGAACCGCATCCTCATTTCGTCACCTTCGGCGCGGGCTTCGGCTCGCGCCCCCTCTTCGGCTTGTGCGGTTGCGGCGGGGTCGCCAGCATCCGCTTCACCACTTCATCGCGGCGTTCAGCCGTGGGATCGGGACATTCAGCCTTGTCATCCATCGCTCATCCTCAACTGCCCTCGAACAATATTCTCATCGCCGTGGGGGCCTGCACCATCCACTGGTCTATCCTGGAAAACTGCATCGACCTCATGGTCGCTGTAACCTTCCATCGCTTTGGCGGAAACGAGGTCCGGAAGGACCTGCCCCGCATGTTCAGCGTGAAAACCGAGTACCTTAAGAAGGTCTTTCGGGTCAGTCCTCGGCTAGCGCTGCTCCGGGATGCCGCAATCGACGGCATCGAAAAGGCCGAGGCGCTTTCTAAGCGCCGCCACCTTCTTACCCACGGCTCTCCTCGCGAGTATGGCCCGGATTGGATGGCTTACACGTGGCTCAAGGTGACGCCGACGATGCATATGCTTGAGCAGCACACCATCACCCTAGACGAGGTCCGCGAAATCGCGACCGAGGCCATCAACATCAGCCTCCCATTGGCAAACATCGCGGAACGCCTCGCTATGTCGCTGGACGGCGGCGCTAAAAGCTAACACCTCGGCGAGTAGGCGCGAAGTCTCTGCGGGGTCGGATACCGGCCTGTCGGCAATCGAGTTTTCCATACGTCATTATTGGACGTATCCCCGAATTTGTCAGGTACGCTTAGTGCATAGATAGGAATATAATCCTATACACACGTCGAAAACGGACGCATCGACGAAGCCTCGCCCGCTGTCTGAAAAATGGGCCCGCTTGACTCAGGACTCTCGACGCCGATTCGCAAATCAGCCTACGATTCGTCTCAATGGGGTGGCGTTAACCTTTCTTAAGTTTTTACTCGGTTAACTCTCGAACAAGGTTACCCGGCATTCGATGTCGGGAATTACTGTCAAGCTTTGCCTGGAGGGGCATGAATGCGCGTCCTGCTTATCGAAGATGATCATGCGACCGCGCAGAGCATCGAACTCATGCTCAAGTCGGAAGGCTTCAATGTCTACACGACGGACCTCGGCGAGGAAGGCATCGATCTCGGCAAGATCTATGACTACGACCTGATCCTGCTCGACCTGAACTTGCCCGACATGAACGGGCTCGAGGTTCTGCGTCAGCTGCGCGTCGGCAAGGTCAATACGCCGGTGATGATCCTCTCGGGCTCCTCGGAGATCGAGACCAAGGTCAAGACCTTCGGCGGCGGCGCCGACGACTATATGACCAAGCCCTTCCACAAGGACGAGCTGATCGCGCGCACCCACGCCGTGGTCCGTCGCTCCAAGGGGCACGCCCAGGCCATCATCCACACCGGCGAGATCGCCGTGAACCTGGACGGCAAGACGGTCGAGGTGAACGGTCACCGCGTCCATCTGACGGGCAAGGAATACCAGATGCTGGAGCTGCTCTCGCTCCGCAAGGGCACCACCCTGACCAAGGAAATGTTCCTCAACCACCTCTATGGCGGCATGGACGAGCCCGAGCTGAAGATCATCGACGTCTTCATCTGCAAGCTGCGCAAGAAGCTGGCCACGGCCGCCGGCGGCAAACACTATATCGAGACCGTCTGGGGCCGCGGCTATGTGTTGCGCGACCCGTCGGAAAGTTCCGCCCCCGCACCGGTCAGCGTCGCCGCCTGATCCCCTCGGGTTTACGGCGCTGAAATCAGAACGCCCGCCGGAGCAATCCGACGGGCGTTTTGCTGTCAGACGGCCACGATCAGATCGTAGTGCGCCGCCAGCGCCCCGGTCTCGGACCCGGTTCCGGGCGTGTAGGGACGAATGAGGCCTTCGCGTTCGTCGGACGTGACCTGTTGCAACAGGATGTCGGCTTCGTTCTGCGGTGCCCCGGCGACATACAACTGGGTGGTCAGGCGTCTGACCCCGCGCGTCGAGACGGCGGCGTGAATGTGCGGCGCCCGCCAGATCTGCTCGCCGTCGATGATCGCTGCATAGGACACCGGCTTGATCGTGCGGAAGTGGAAGGCGCCCCGGGCGTCGGTGATCGCCTTGCCATAGCCCTGGAAGCCGGCGTCGCGGGACCGGTCGGTGTTGGGGTCGTCACGGTGGAGGTAGCGCCCGGTGTGGTCGCACTGCCAGATCTCGATGAGGGCGCCGGCGCGGGGGGCGCCGAACTGATCCCATACGGTGCCGGTCACGTGGGTGACCTGACCCATGGCCTGCGCGTCGACGCCGGTCACGCGAACGAGGTCTGAGTCCTGGTCGGCCGGCATGTCGTCGTAGGGGTAGAAGGGGCCTTCCATCTGGAACGCCGTAGGGCGAGCCGGCTCCTGCGCCCGCAGGATGGCGGGGGCCGCAAACCCGACAAGCCCGACACCCAGCCCGCCGATCAGCCTGCGCCTGTGCAATTGGTCCATCATCCGTCCTCCCCGCCAAACGTCGTTCGTCGAGAGTGACTTCGCGGTCATCGTATGTCGAGCGCCCTGTTCGCCCGCGCAAGCAATACGCCCGCCGGATCGCTCCGGCGGGCGCTTCTGTCTTCGCGTTAGTTCAAGCCTCAGCCCTGGGCTGCGTAGCCCTTGCCGCCGTTGGACGGCTTCCGGCGGCGCGGGCGGCGCTTGATTTCGCCGTCGGGCTTGGCCGAGGCCGTGGCCGGGGCGCTGGTGTGGCGCGGGTCGTTGTTGCTGGTGCGCGGACGCTCGCGGGCCAGAGGGTCGAAGGCGCGCTCCGGGATCGGGCGGGCGTCGCGGCCGGGGCCGGCCTTG
>NZ_BSOY01000111.1 GCF_030160755.1 Brevundimonas denitrificans
CCGCGCGGCGCGGCGCAGCTGGGCGGCGATCCGAACCACAGGCGCCGCGGCGATCGGCTCGGGCGTCGAAACGTTGGTCAGGGGAGCGGCGGCGACCGCCGTCGGGGCGATCGGCAGGACCGGAGCGGTCGCGGCGGGTTCGGCCAGCGGGGCAGACGCCTCTTCAGGGCCCTGCATCACCATCATGGCGCCGATTCCGCCCAGAGCCAGCACGGCGACGGGAGCCAGGATCATCCAGGTCTTGATCTTGCCCTGGCCGCCGCGCGCCTTGCCGCGACGGGCATAGACGGGGACGAAGGACTCTTCATGGAGCGTATCGGCGCGCGGCGCCTCGATACGATCGCCATACTGTTTGGTCGGCTCGGCGGGATAGGTAACGGTCATGTCTGTTCCTCCAAAATCTCATGGAAGAAACAAGTCTGCGAGACCACGGTTCCGCGATTCCTGAATGGTCGTGAAGAAACACCGTTGCCGCCACACATGAGGCGGCAACGGTGCAACTTTATGCTCAATCAATACTGAGCGGCCGGCGTCAGAAGTTGGTGAGTTCCGAGATCGACAGGACGGCGGGCTGGGGATCGCCGCTGGAATAGGTGCCGACCCAGATTTCATAGCGACCGGACACGGACCCCAGGGTGACCAGCGGGTTGTTGTCCTCGCCCATGTCGTCGTCGCAGTACCATTCGCCGTTGGGCCCGTTCACCACCAGGGTGGTGTCGGCCTTGGACAGCACCGAGATCTTGATGTTCAGCGAGCCGTTGCCGTTCCATTGAAAGCGGAAGTCGGGCGCATTGGTGATGAAGCCCGCGCAGCCGCTGCCGGCGTTGGAGGCGCTGATGTTTCCGCCGGCGCGCAGGCTGACGAGATGCGGATCGGGCTGGAAGCCGGGCGCCAGGGTGATGCTGCCGTAGTTGGGCTCGGCATTGTAGTCCTGGGCGGCGACGGGTCCCGCCAGCGCGAGGGCGCAGACGGCGGTCAAAAGGTATTTCATCGGTTTGGTCCCCCGGGGATCGTCCGGCCCCACGCCGCCAATCCACGTTCGGTGATTAAGCTCCGACCTGCCGCGTTCCACAAGCGGCTGTCAGACTTCGGCAGGTTCACCCTGCGTCACCGCCGCATCGGCGCCACGCCGGCGCGCAAACCGGCGGTCTTTTGCCCCGAAACGCGCCTGTGATTCCCCTGCCGGTTGACCGCGACGGGCGGCTTGTCCATCACCAAGACACGGGCGGCTTTCCGCGGAGTGATCACGACGATGGGTCTGGTGGCGAACATCAAGCGCAACATGCGTTTCGCCAAGGGGCTGCGCCGTCTGCTCAAGCGCATCAAGCCGATCGAACTGGATAGCCCCGATCTGGTCTGCGACGACTGGGAAGAGGCGGTTGACCGGTTCGGGGACCGCGTCGCCATTGTCGATGACCGACGGACGGTGACCTATCGCGAGCTCGACGCCATGGCCAACCGCTTCGGCCACTGGGCCCAGAGCCGTCGGCTCAAGCGGGGCGACACCATCGCCCTGGTGATGCTGAACCGGGCCGAATACATCGCCGCCTGGCTGGGCTTCGCCAAGGTCGGGGTCGCCACCGCCCTGATCAACACCAATCTGACCGGTCACACCCTGGCCCACTGCCTGTCCATCTCCAACGCCTCCCAGGTGGTGACGGACGAGGATTGCTGGAAGCGGGTCGAGGACGCGCGGGTCCTGTCCGGACGTAACCTGATGCTGTGGGTGCTGGGGCTCCGCGACGAGGACGAGGCGGACGAGCGGCGCGGGCTGGACAAGCCGGTGCGCAGCGGTTCGTCCGTGCGGCCCGCCCGGTCGGCGCGTTCGGGTCTGACCAACCGCGACACGGCCCTGTACATCTATACCTCGGGCACGACCGGCCTGCCCAAGGCGGCGAAGATCACCCACGCCCGGGCCCGGACCTATATGCGCGCCTTCGCCGGGGCCACCGGCGCGACCGAGAAGGACGTCACCTTCAACGTCCTGCCCCTGTATCACTCGACCGGCGGACTGGTCGGCGTCGGTCCGGCCCTGCTGAACGGCGGCCAGCTGGTGTTGCGCAAGCGGTTCTCGGCGACGAATTTCTGGCCGGATGTGAACGCCTCGGGAGCCACCCTGTTCGTCTATATCGGCGAGCTGTGCCGCTATCTGCTCAACTGCCCGCAAGCCGAGGGTGAGCGGTCGCACAAGCTGCGGCTGGCCTTCGGCAATGGTCTGCGGCCCGACGTATGGACCGAGTTCCAGAAACGGTTCGCCGTGCCGAACATCCTGGAATTCTACGGCTCGACCGAGGGCAATGTCTCGGTGTTCAATTTCGACGGCAAGCCGGGCGCGATCGGCCGGGTCCCGGGTTTCCTCAAAAAACAGATCAATTTCCGGCTGGTCCGGTTCGACATGGACACCGAAGAGCCCGTTCGCGGACCGGACGGGCTGTGCCAGCTGGCGAAACCGGGCGAGGTCGGCGAGGCCCTGGGCATGATCGGCGACGACATTCGCCATGCCTTCTCGGGCTATGCCGACAAGGCTTCTTCCGAGAAGAAGATCCTGCGCGACGTCTTCGTGCGCGGCGATCGATGGTACCGCACCGGCGACCTGATGAAACAGGACAGCGAAGGCTATGTCTATTTCATCGACCGTATCGGCGACACCTTCCGCTGGAAGGGGGAGAACGTCTCCACCGCCGAGGTCGAGCAAAGACTGGCCGACGCGCCGGGGGTCAAGGAAGTCATCGCCTATGGCGTTCCCGTTCCCGGCCATGAGGGCAAGGCCGGCATGGTCGCCCTGGTGGTTGAAGGCCGGTTCGCCGCCCGCGCCTTCGCCGACTGGGTCGATCAGGAACTGCCGGCCTATGCCCGCCCGGCCTTCGTCCGCCTGATCAAGGCGGCCGACACCACCGGTACCTTCAAATACAAGAAGATCGATCTGGTCGCCGACGGCTTCGATCCCGACAAGGTCGACGGCCCCCTCTACGTCCGGGGCGGCAAGAACGGCTACGCCAAATTCAGCGAGGCCGCCCGCGCGGCCATCATGGACGGGGAAACCCGGCTGTAGAGAGCGTCGGTTCGCAACCGCCCCTTAATCATTAACGGCGAAGGTCCGCGTATCTCGTGCGCAGGATTCCCCGCCCTCCATGTTCCAGATTATCGGCATCGTCCTGCTGTTCGCCATGGTGTTCGGCAGCTACATCCTGTCAGGCGGCAAGATGGAGGTCATCCTCCACTCCCTGCCCTATGAGCTGATGGCCATCCTCGGCGCGGCCGTGGCGGCCTTCCTGATCGGCAACAGCGTCACCACCATCAAGGCGACCCTGGGCGGCTTCGGCAAGGTGTTCGCCGGCGCCAAGTGGAAGAAGCAGGACTACAAGGACCTGCTGTCCCTGCTGTTCCAGCTGACCAAGACGATGAAGTCCAAGGGCGTCATCGCCCTCGAAAGCCACATCGAGAAGCCGGCCGAGAGCCCGATCTTCCAGAAATACCCCAAGGTGCTGAAGGACCATTTCGCCACGGACTTCATCTGCGACACCCTGCGGATGATGACCATGAACCTCGAGGATCCGCACCAGATCGAGGACGCCATGGAAAAGCAGCTGGAAAAGCACCACCACGAGGGTCTGGCCGGGGCGCACGCCTTGACGACCATGGCCGACGGCCTGCCGGCCCTGGGCATCGTGGCGGCGGTTCTGGGGGTCATCAAGACCATGGGTTCGATCACCGAGCCGCCGGAAATCCTGGGCGGGATGATCGGCGGCGCCCTGGTCGGCACCTTCCTCGGCGTGTTTCTGGCCTATGGGCTGGTGGGGCCGATTGCGGTGCGCCTCAAGGAGATCGTCGACGGCGACGGCGCCTTCTACAAGATCATCCAGTCGGTTCTGGTCGCCCACCTGCACGGCAACGCCGCCCAGATCTCCGTCGAGATCGGCCGCGGCGACATCCCGTCCTCGGCCCAGCCGTCTTTCATCGAGATGGAAGAGTCACTGTCGGCCGCCCCGACCGACGCCTGATCATACGGTCCGGTCAGCGGTTCCCCGTGAATGCCGATGTGGGAACGTCCCGCGACGCGGCCGGTTAGGCAGGGGATCGATCGTGACCGCGGGGTGGTCCGCCCCGGGGCGATCATCCGGAGGATCATGTATGCGCATCAGGATCATCACCGCCGCGGCGCTCGGCGCCGTTTCCCTGACCGCCTGTTCGGACCGCGACGCCGGGTCAACGGCCGCACCGGCGGCGGACGCCGCGACCGATTCGGCCGCCACAGCGCCGGCCGAGCCTCCCGCCGACCCGCCGGAGACCCTTCCGCCGGCGGATTCGGGCGGAACCGTCTCGCCCGGTGAAACGCCGCCGACCCTTCCGCCCGAGCCGGCCACGACGTCTCCGGCGTCCAGCCCGCCGCCGCAATAGCGGGATCACGGCGCCGGCGGCCCCGCGATCGGGTCGCCGGCGGAGGCCGGATCTTCATTCCGGGGTCACGCGGGTTCACGAATGCGTGAGAATTTGGCTTGGCTTTCGCTCACGTTCCCGTTATCTCCGGAACTGCGAGGAGTTCATGACCTCGTATGACCCTTCTGAAGGAATAAACATTATGCGCATCACCGCTCTGGTCGCCGCTTCGGTCGCCGCTCTGGCCCTGGCCGCCTGCACCCCCGCCGCCGACAAGGCTGAAGAAGCTTCGGCTGACGCGACCGCCGCCGCCGACACCGCCACGGACGCTGCCGCGACCGCCGACGCTGCCGCCGCCGACGCGACCGCCGCTGCCGCCA
>NZ_BSOY01000112.1 GCF_030160755.1 Brevundimonas denitrificans
AGGGGTCCGGGCTGACCACGGCGACGGCGTGACCGGCGAGGGGGGCGCCGCGCTCGGCTGCGCCGGTCGCCGCCTCGAAGACCGCCTCGAAGCGGAAGCGCGCGCCGGGACCATCGGGCCGGTCCGCCACGGTCACGACGCCCTGCATGGCGGCGGCCAGCCTGGAGACCACCGCCAGTCCCAGACCCGCGCCGCCGAAACGGCTGGCGTCCGAGGCGTCGACATGGCCGAACTCCTCGAAGATCCGCGTCCGGGCCTCGGCCGGGACGCCGGGTCCGGTATCGTCGATGATGAAGGCGAGTCGCGGCGATTTGATCGAGCCGCCGGTCCGCTCGACGGCGACGCGGACGCCGCCTGTCTCGGTGAATTTGACGGCGTTGCCCGCGAGGTTGAACAGCACCTGTCGCAACCGGCCCTCGTCGCCCATGATGTCGACGGCTCCGGGCGCGACGGACCAGGCGATTTCCAGCCCCTTCTCGTGAGCCCGCGGGCTGAGCAGCTCCGCGACCCCGCGCACCAGCGCCTCCAGATCGACGGGGGCGTGGTCGAACTCCAGCTTTCCGGCTTCCAGACGGGCGTAGTCGAGCAGGTCGTTGACCAGTCCCAGCAGATGCTCGGCCGACGATCGCGCCGCCTCGGCATAGGCGCGCTGGGCGCCGTCCAGCCGGGTGCGCGACAACAGACCCAGCATGCCGATGACGCCGTTGAGAGGCGTGCGCATCTCATGGCTCATCAGGCGCAGGAATTGCTGTTCCGGAGCCTCCGTCGCCACCCCTGCCTTCGCCCGCCGCGCCATGCCGATCTCCCTGATCAGCATCCTGCCCGGCAATCCCTTAAGACCGGCTCAATCGGCCCGGTTAAGACGCAGGCGGCGAAGAGGGACGCCGCCGCACGACAGGCCATGCGACCCGCCGTCCAGCCCCCATGTCAGTCGTTCGTTGCGAAACGACGAAGGTCGTGATCGGCCTTCGGACCTCAGCGAACGGCCGCAAAGGTCGTGGCGGCGTCCCTGTAGCGCGCGAGCTCCCGTTCCGTCATGCAACGGGGCGTGCTCCAGGCCGGGTCCGAGGGCCGCACCGACAGCGCCTCGCGGGCGGTGACGAAAATCGGCGCCGCGCCATGCTCCCGGGTGAAGGCCCGGCGCGTCGCGGCGTCCGTGCCGCAGATCATGACCGCGCGGGCCGTTGACCGCGCCGACGGCTGACCATTGTCGTCGGCGCTCGCCAATCCGGCCGGCAGGATCGCCGCAGCGGCGACGGCTGCAAGGCCGATGAAGGGGGTGAAAGCGCGCATCCAGTTTCTCCCGAACGCCTGAAACAGTCAGGACCCGGAGGAATAATGCGCTCTTTTGGCCTATTGTAAAGGTTATGCGACGACTGGAAGTCGGAAATTTGACATTTACCCCGTCAGCGGACGTTTAAAGCCCCTGCGCGGCGCATGCGCCGGATGCCAGTCCGCCCTCGACATTCAGCGTGGCGTCGGCGTTCTCGGTCACTCCCAGACTGCAGATCGACAGACGGTGATCCGTCTCCAGGGCCGCCAGCCAGGCGAACAGCGGCCCGGAGCCGACGCTGGAGAGCTGGAAGCCGAGCTGACCCGAGGCGCTCATCACGGTGACCACGTCCAGTCCCGCGGCTTCGGCGGTGCGACGGATCAGAGGCTCGAGCCCCTCCGGGGGCGGACCCGCCGGGGCTCCCGGGGGTCTGAAAGAGGCGGCCGCGGCGCGGACCTCCGCCAGCGTGACGGCGGCCGCTTCGGCTCGCTCGGCCGCGGCGGCTCTCCATCCCAGAACCGGCTGGACCAGACCCAGCCAGATGGCGAAAGCCGTCAGCAAGCCGGCCATCACCATCAACATCCGCCGTTCGCGCAGCGTGCGGCCGCTCCACCACGCCTGGGCCTGCCCGACGACCCGGTTCATCGGGCGCTCCCGATCGTGATATCGCTGACGATGCGGCCCCGGTCATTGAGGGCGGCCGTTTCCGTCACTTCCAGACCCTTGGCCCGCATCGCCCGGGCGATGGTCTGCGTGTCCTGATAGTCGGCATGGGTGATGCTGGCCTTCATCCCGGCGGCCGGATCGACGATCAACAGGTCGAGCTCCGCCCCCTCGACCCCCTCGACGGCGGCGAACAGGGCGGCTGTGGCGCCGACGACGCCCCCCGGGGGCGGGGCGGCGCGGACGCGCCGGCGCAAGGCCTCCACGGGATCGGGGCGGCCGGCCAGATCCGGCGCGATCCGGACAATCTCGGCGCGCGCGCGGTTGGCGTCGGCGCGGGCGGAGGCGTCATCACGGGCCGCGGCGGCGGCGATCAGAACCAGGGGGGAAACGACCAGCAGTCCGGCCATGGCCGAGGCCAGCGCCCAGCCCCGGCGCGTGGCCCCCCGCCCCCGATCCTGCGACGTCAGCAGATTGACCGGCGGCGCCAGGGCCGCCTGTATCAGGGCGCGCTCGACTTCGGCCGCGTCCGCGATCGGTTCGACACGTCGCGATCCGGCCACCAGCTCGACCAGATCCGGCTGGACGCTGGCGGCGAACCCGCGGCCCCGAAGGACCGTGGCGCTTCCGAACACGACAGCGTTCAGCCGGTCGTCCTCGCCCGGTTCAGGCACGATGAGGGCGTCGGGCACGATGGCGTCAGCCCTCACCCCCAGGGCCTCCAGATAATCGATCCAGGCCTGAAGCAGCGGCAGACCAACCACGGCGACCAGCCGGGCCTGACCAGACGGGGGCGTCGGTCCCAGCGCCGTGGCCAGCCGGTCGGGCGGGGCCGCCAGCTGTTCCTTCAGCATCCACAAGGCGGCGGCGCGCTGCTGGGCCAGTCCGCCGACGGGGAGATCGAGCCAGCGGATCGTCACCTCGGGCCCCGGAACGATGGCGACCGTGCGCATGGGCTCCGGCCGCTCGACGGGGTGCAGTTCAAGCAGGCCGCGGTCGCGCACGGCGCCGTCCTCAATCACCATACAGGGGGCAGGTTCGCTTCCGAGGGCGGGGATCAGGATCAGGCGGGTCGGTTTCATTCTTCGGGAGTCCAGCGCTGGATCACGGTGCGGACGCGCCCGTCGGATCCGGCTTCCAGCAAGGCGGTGCGGACGGCCCGGGAGCCGCCCAGTTCGACGTCGACCCGCAGATCGAAGAAGCGGGTCAGGACCGTGATCTGGTCGCGGGCCTCCGGATCGACCGGGGCCGCCGCCATGGCCGGTTGGGCCCAGAAGGCGGCGGCGTCCGCCCACCCGTCGCGCGGCCGCGCCGCGATCACGGCACGCGCCTGCTCAGGCCCGACCGCGCCGCTCGTCAGCATGGTCAGCAGCGGCGCCTGCGCCGGCGTCAGGGTGTTCACATTCAGGGGCGACAGGCGCGAGGTCGGCAGGGCGCAGAGGAACGGCCTCAACCGGCGATAGGTTTCGGCGTCCGCGCCCTTGACCGCCCGCAACTCGCTGACCTCGGCCAGCATGGCGCCGCCCGTGCGATAGGGAGTCTCCAGACCCGCATAGGCTCCATCTTCAGCCCCCAGCGGCAGCGGCGTCGTGTCGGCGTCCAGCCAGTCGGTCAACGCGTCGGCGATCGCCCGCATCCGGCTGTCGGGCGCGCCGACGGCCCGGCCCAGCGCCCGGAACTGCGCCGCCCCGAGCGGGCGCGCCGTCAGGTCCTCGCCGACCCCCAGGGCGAGGCTGTTGAGGTTGAAACAGGCCTGGCCGTCGGTGACCGTGGCGGTGATGGCGCCGCCGTCGATCGGGAAGGTCATCGGCCGCCCGTTCCAGTCCGGCTCCAGCGGCGTGCGCGCGGGTCCGCTCGCCACGAGGCGCGCGATCTGGCCCCGCGCCAGATTTTCGGCGCCCGCCGCATACCACTGGGCCTGGCTCTGGAACTCGACGTTCGCCGTGCGTCGGACGGAGAAGCGCACGTCATCGAGGATCGCCACCGCGACCACGGACATGACGGCGACCAGCAGCAGCACGGTCAGCAGGGCCATGCCCTCGCGATCGGTTCCCCGCCGCCTCATCGGCCGCTCCCGACGACGAACAACTGATCGACCCGCCCATAGCCCTTGATCGTCATCCCGATCCGCACCGCGTCGGGCAGGGGCCGGTCGAGGCTGGAGATGAAGGCGGGGGCCGCTTCTCCGTCACGCACGAAGGCCACGGTGACGTCGCTCACCCCGCGGTAGAGCACCTGGGGCGGACCCGGGCGGGCGCCGTCCAGATGGCTGGAGGCGCGCCGTTCAAGCCGGTCCTCGACCAGCCGGTACTCCACCCGTTGCAGGGACGGCCGCGCCTGTTCGCCGGGATTGCTCCAGCCGGCGCGGTTCAGCACGAGGATCGGATCGCCGGGCGCGGCGGCCCCGACCATGGGCTGGGGCGTCGGCCGCCCGGTGGGGCCGCGCGACCGGCGCGCCGTGGCCTGACCGAGGTCGGCGCGCAACAACCCCCGCATCCGCTGCAGGTCGCCGACCCGGTCGCTGGCGGCCTTGACGGCGAACCGGTTGTCGATGGCGCCGCTCAACACGGCCGCCCCCGCGCCCGCCAGCATGGCGAAAATCATCAGCGAGATCATGACCTCGACCAGGGTGAAGCCCGCGCGCTGTGTCACGGTCTCGTCCTTGACCGGAAGATGGTGCGTTCGGCGGCCTGTCCCTCGGCGTCCTGGACGGTGATGTGGATGCGCAGGAGGTCGGGGTCTTCGGTGGGGGT
>NZ_BSOY01000113.1 GCF_030160755.1 Brevundimonas denitrificans
CGCGAGGGCTGGCGGCGGGCCGACCAGCCGTGGACGCCGCGCAGCCGACTCGACCCGGACGACGAGGGCGCCGAGCTGGAGGCGCGCGTCGGCGGCGACCTCGACAAGGTCGATCTGGAGGAGCTGGTCTGGGTCGCCCACCGGCGGATGCTGCGGGCGGTGATGCGCGGCGACGCCGTCGAGGCCCTGCGCTGGCGCCGCGTCCACGCGGCCATGGCCGACGAACAGGCCGAACTGGACCGCTTCATCGAACAGGAGGAGGCGATCCGCTACATGCAGTCCGGTATGCATCCGGACGCAGTGGACTCTTCGGACGCTTCGGACGGTGTTTTTCAATCCGGAGAGGCGGCTATAGGGGAGGCATGACCTTCCCCGGCTTCGACCCCGCCGACCTGGCCTTCCTCTCCGGCCTGGCCGTGCACAACGACCGCGACTGGTTCACCGCCAACCGCGCCGTCTATGACGACCGGCTCAAGCCCGCGCTGGGCGCCCTGATCGCCGACGCCTCGACCGCCTGCGCCCGGCGCGGCCTGCCGCTGGGCGGCGATCCGAACAAGAGCCAGTTCCGCATCCACCGCGACGTGCGCTTCTCGAAGAACAAACAGCCCTACAAGACCCACCTCTCGGCGGTCCTGACCCGCGACGGGCTGAAGATGTCGCCCGGCATGGCCTATATCCACATCGAGCCCGAGGGCGGCTCGCGCGTCACGGCCGACACGTTCGACTATGACTCCATCGACCCGCTCGACCCCTCGACCCACCCCGCCGCGCGTCTGGCCGCGCCCGAGCCCGAGGCCCCCGCCGCCGCCATTCCCGATATCGAGGACGCCCACGGCCGCGGAGCCTATGTCTCCGCCGGCTTCTTCCTCTACGACCGCAAGAACAGCGAAAAGGTCCGCCGCGCCATCGCCGCCGATCCCGACGACTGGCTGGCCGTCGAGGCGCATCTGGCGGCGCGCGGCCTGCGCCTCGCCCCCGGCATGGCCGTCAAACGGATGCCCAAGGGCCATGACGACCACGCCGGCACGGCGCTGGAGCCGTCGCTGAAACGCCTGCAGTGGTACGCCCGCCGCCCCCTGACCGGCGCCGAGGTCTCCAGCCCCGCCCTGCCCGAGCTGCTGGCGGACTTCGTCGGCGACATGAAGCCCCTGCTCGATTTCGGCTGGCGCGCTCTCTACGGTGCGCCATGACCGCCGATCCCCTGCTGTCCCCCGGCCCCGACCACGCCGCCTCCGAGGCCGCCCTGCGCGCCTGGGCCTCGGCCCGCGACCCGGCCGCCCGCACGGCCATCGAGACCGACCTGTGGCGCCGCTTCGGCCGCACCCTGACGGTGGTGGTGGTCGACATGTGCGGCTTCTCGCGCCGCGCCCGCACCGACGGCCTGATCGGCGCCCTGTCGATGATCGCCACCCTGCGCGTGACCATCGCCGAGGTCGCCGTCCGCCACGGCGGCCGGACCATCAAGTTCGAGGCCGACAACGCCTTCCTGACCTTCGACCAGTCCGCCCCGGCCCTGACCGCCGCCCGCGACGCCCTCGCCTCCCTGCGCGCCGTGGCCGACCAGCCGATCGAGATCTCCGTCGGCATCGACCGCGGCCCGGTCCTGCTGCTGGACGGGACCGACCTCTATGGCGAGCCGGTCAATACGGCCAGCCGGCTGGGCGAGGACATGGCCCGGCGCGGCGAGATCCTGCTGACCCCTGCCGCCGCCGCCGACCTGCCCGACGCCTCGGGCCTGCGCCCGATCTCGCTCAGCCTCGCCGGCGAGCCCTTCGCCGCCTTCACCGACCCGCCGGAATAGGAGAGATCAGACCCGCTCCACGCACATGGCCACGCCCATGCCGCCGCCGATGCACAGGGTGGCCAGGCCCCGCTTCGCGTCCCGCCGCTTCATCTCATAGAGCAGCGTCGTCAGGATGCGGGCGCCCGAGGCTCCGATCGGATGGCCGATGGCGATGGCGCCGCCGTTGACGTTGACCTTGTCCGGGTCGAGCCCCAGTTCCCTGAGCACGCACAGGCTCTGGGCCGCGAAAGCCTCGTTGGACTCGACCAGATCGAGATCAGCGACGGTCCAGCCCGCCTTCTCCAGCGCCTTCCTCGAGGCCGGGATCGGCCCGGTGCCCATGACCGCCGGATCGACCCCCGCCGTGGCCGAGGACACGATCCGCGCCAGCGGCTCCAGCCCCCGGGCCCTGGCGTCATCCGCGCTCATCAGCACCAGCGCCGCCGCCCCGTCGTTGAGCCCCGAGGCGTTGGCCGCCGTCACCGAGCCCTCCTTGGTGAAGGCGGGCTTGAGCCCCTGCATGGCCTCCAGCGTGGCCCCGTGGCGGATGAACTCGTCCCTGTCGACGACGCTGTCGCCCTTGCGGCCCTTGATGGTCACCGGGACGATCTCGTCGTCGAACCGCCCCGCCTTCTGCGCCGCCTCGGCCTTGTTCTGGCTGGCCACCGCAAAGGCGTCCTGGTCGCCCCGGCTGATCTGGAACTGTTCGGCGATGTTCTCCGCCGTCTGGCCCATGTGATAGCCGTTGAAGGCGTCCCACAGGCCGTCGCTGATCATGGTGTCGACCAGTTTGACGTCGCCCATCTTCTGGCCGGTGCGCAGGGTCTGGGCGTGCGGCGCCTGGCTCATGCTCTCCTGGCCGCCGGCCACGACGATGCGGGCGTCGCCGAGGGCGATCTGCTGCGCCGCGATGGCCACCGCGCGCAGGCCCGAGCCGCAGATCTGGTTCAGGCTCCAGGCCGGGACCTCCTTCGGGATCCCCGCGCCCATCGCCGCCTGCCGCGCCGGCCCCTGCCCCGCCGCCGCCTGCAGGACGTGGCCGAGGATCACCTCGTCGACCTCGTCCGCCTTCACCCCCGCCCGCTCCAGCGCCGCCTTGATGGCGACCTCGCCCAGCTTCGACGCCGGCAGGCTCGACAGGCCGCCGAGGAAGGACCCGACCGGCGTGCGCGCGGCGGAGACGATGACGACTTCAATGGACATGCAGGGACCCCTGAAACCGGCCGACGGCGAGGGAGCGCCCGGCCATGGAAAACGAAACCTCTACGCCCTTCCCGGGCATTAGGCCGCGCGAAACTAATCGTGGCGTTTCTGCCGCATCCCGCCGCCTTCGTCACGCATGACGAGCCCGTTCAGCGAATGGTCACCCGCCGGGCCGTACATTGGCGGGAACAAACAAGAGCGGGAAAGGCTTGATGGGGCCATGCTCAAGAGACTGAAAAACGTGTTCGTGCAGGTCTGCGTCCCCGACGAGCTGGACATGGCCGAGCACTACCGGACCCCGGCGGAGAAGACCGCCGACCTGATCGTGCACG
Organism: Brevundimonas denitrificans; assembly: GCF_030160755.1. Lineage (GTDB taxonomy): Bacteria > Pseudomonadota > Alphaproteobacteria > Caulobacterales > Caulobacteraceae > Brevundimonas > Brevundimonas denitrificans. Next base: position 3,319 of record NZ_BSOY01000113.1, read on the forward strand.
TGGTCGGCCTGACCCTGGCGGCCGTGGGCGGCATCGTCCTGGCCGTTCTGGCCGCCATCTATTCGGGCATCGGCGCCGTGCTGGCCACGGCCGCCTATGCCCTGTGCCTGATCGCCATGCTGGCGGTTTCGACCGTCTACAACCAGACCCGACCCTGCGCCGCCCGCCCGATCCTTCGCCGCATGGACGAGGCGGCCATCTTCCTGATGATCGCGGGCAGCTACACGCCCTTCACGACCCAACGGTTCGAGGGCGGCTGGGCGATCGGCTTCACCCTGCTGGTGTGGACCGTGGCCCTGGCCGGCGTGTTCACCAAACTGATTGCGCCGCGCATCTCCGACGCCTTCTGGAGCGCCGTCTATATCGGCTTCGGCTGGCTGGCCGTGCTGGCGCTCAAACCCCTGGTCGACACCGTCCACCCGGTCGCTCTCGGCCTGCTGGTGCTGGGCGGCCTGATCTACACCGCGGGGGTCTTCGTCTTCATCAGCCCGCAGGTGAAGTTCCGCCGGGCCATCTGGCATGGCTTCGTCGTCACGGGCGCCACCGTGCACTGGGCTGCGGTGCTGGTGGGGGTGGTTCTGGCCCCCGCCGCCATGGGCTGATTTGCATGCGGCTTCGCGCTGCGGGATAGTGCGGCAGTGCAACAGGTCAGGGGTTTGGCGTGGCGGACAAGAAGGCCGGAGCGGGTGAGACCGTCGTCATCAAGAAGTACGCCAACCGGCGGCTCTACAACACGGCCACCAGCGCCTATGTGACGCTCGAGGACCTGGCCAAGATGGTCCGCGAAGGCACCGAATTCGTGGTCTTCGACGCCAAGACCAATGACGATCTGACGCGCCAGATCCTGACCCAGATCATCTTCGAGGAAGAGAGCCGCGGCGAAGCCCTGCTGCCGGTCCAGTTCCTGCGCCAGCTGATCGGCTTCTACGGCGGCCAGATGCAGGGCGTTCTGCCCAGCTATCTGGAGATGTCGCTCGACAGCTTCAGCCGCCAGCAGGAGCAGATGCGCGGCCAGTTCTCCAAGGCCTTCGGCGCAGCGCCCGGCGCGGGCATCCTCGACGAGGCGGTCAAGCGCAACATGGCCCTGTTCACCGATGCGATGAAGATGTGGCCCGGCTTCAACGCCCTGACCCCCGGCGGACCCGCGCCCGGCGCGGCGCCCGAGACCCGGGCCGCGCCCGCGCCCGACCCGCTGGCCGAGATGCGCCGCCAGATGGACGAGATGCGCAGCCAGCTCGACAAGCTGTCGAAGGGCGGCTGACATGACCGACGAGGTTCGCCCCG
>NZ_BSOY01000114.1 GCF_030160755.1 Brevundimonas denitrificans
GGCGGCGGCGGGCCCCCGCCCGGCGGCGGCGGCCAGTTCCGCATGGGCGGCGGCGGCGGTCGTGGCATGGGCGGCATGCAGCCCGGCCAGGGCCGTTTCAACCTGTCGATCTACCATACCCACCGCCTGCAGGATGAGATCGTCATCGCTACCGGCCTGCCGATCCTCGACCTGCTGGACGGCGCCGCCACCGGCTCGCGCGGCGGCACGCCCCGCAACGAGATCCAGGCCCAGGGCGGCGTCTTCCGCAACGGCATGGGCGCCTTCGTCAACGCCAACTGGCGCGAGGGCACCCGCGTCGACGGCGGGACCGGCCCGGATCTGAATTTCTCGGATCAGGCGACGGTCAATCTGAACGTCTTCATCGACCTGAATTCCCAGGCCTCCTGGGTCGCCCGCTTCCCCTGGCTGAAGGGTTCGCGGGTCAATTTCGGGGTCCAGAACCTGTTCGACACCCGGCCCGAGGTCACCGCCAGCGCCGGCGCCACCCCGCTGAACTACCAGCCCGACTACCTCGACCCCCAGGGCCGGGTGGTCAGCCTGACGTTCCGGAAAATCCTGTTCTAGGCGTCGGAGGGCGGCGGGGCCTTCCGCCCCCACCGCCGCTTCGGCGTCTCACCCTTCGCCTTGGCGGCGATCTCCTTGAGCTTGCGGCCCTGCATGGCCGACAACGCCTGCCCCGGCGCGCCCAGCTCGGGGTCGCCGAAGGCGCGGCCGTGAGTCTTCACCCGCTCCGAGACCGAGTCGAGGAACTCCCCTTCCCATTCGGACAGCGAAACGCCCGCCTTCTCTGCCGAGCGGCGGGCGCGTCTGAGGGCGTTGAGGGCCGCCCGCTGGGCCGCCTTGCGTTCGGCTTCAAACGGACTGGCGGGCGGCTTCTTCGCGCCGCCCCCGCCCCCGCCGAAGCCGGATCGCTTCAGTGTCAGATCTCGCCGAGCGCCGAGAGGTACAGATCGAGGATCGCGTCCTCCTCCTGCCGCTTGGCCTTGTCCTGTTTGCGGATGCGGATGACCTTGCGCAGGATCTTCACGTCATAGCCCTCGCCCTTGGCCTCGAGGAAGACCTCCTTCATGTCGGCCATGACGGCGGCCTTGTCCTCTTCCAGACGCTCGATGCGCTCGATGATGGTGCGCAGCCGGCCCTGGGCGGCCGAGGTCAGCACGTCGGGGGAGGAATCGAAGGAAGCGTCGTCGGCCAAGGGAGAACTCCGGAAAAAATCAAAGGGACGCTAACCACGCCACGGCGCGCGACTCAACGACCGCTGGGGGCAGACGCGAAAAAGGCTGCGGACAAGTCCGCAGCCTTTGGAATTTCGAACCGCGCCGTAAGGCGTGGAAAGACCTTTAGCCCTGCTTCGCCTTGAAGCGCGGGTCGGTCTTGTTGATCACATAGACGACGCCCTTGCGGCGCACGACCTTGCAGTCGCGGTGGCGGGTCTTGAGCGACTTGAGCGAGCTGCGGACCTTCATGGTCGTCGTCCTGAGGCAAAAGCAAAACAGAAAAGCCGCGGGACGGACCTGCGGCGGAGCGGTGCGTATAGAGAGGCTTCCCCGGTTCGTCAACCAGATGGGCAGGCTCCGATCGTCTGATCGGCATGGCCGGCGCCGCCGGCCCGCGATTGCCCCCGCCCTCCACATGGTGCAAGCCGATTCCGGCGCCCGCGCCCGAAACGCCGCGCCGTCAGGAACCACGCCCATGGGACTGTTCGACTGGATGACCGGCAGCAAGCCGGCCCCGCCCGGCGTGCCGCGCCTCCCTGTCCCGGCCCTGCGGGAGCACCTCCTCGCCGTCAACCGGGACACCGCCCCCTTCGTCGTGCGCGACGGCGCGCCCGAAGGCGTCGACTTGGTGGCCGAGTGGCGGATCGTCGACGCCAAATGGTACGAGATCTTCGCCAAGGCCGGCATCAAACGCGTCTTCAAGGTGTTGATGAAGTTCGACGAAGCGAAGGGCGAGGTCCGCGCCGTGGACCAGTCGTGGGAGGTCGAGTGGCGCGCCGGCGTCCCCGAACTCTCCGCCACGGCCGAGGGTGTCCGCGGCCAGACCTGGGAAAAGAGCTTTGAAACGGTCTACGCCTTCCGCGAGGACCTCTCCTGGGGCGAGGTCTACAGCTATCGATTCGACACCGACGAGATCAAGAAACCCTTGGTCGCCGCCGCACAGAAGGCCGGCTGGGGCTGGCGCGGCGTGGCCTTCGGCAAACTCTGAGTCCACCGTCCTCCGGCTCCGGAAACACGCCTTCTGTGGTCAGCGGTGATCCCGGCCCCGGTCAGGGTTGCGAACGTGGATGGACCCAGCCGTCCTATTCGTTTCGGAAGCCGGGGTTGCGGCCGAGCCGGAACGCCCTGAACGCCATGATCTGGTTACCGCTGATGCCGGAGATCGCCCGCAGGCCCCGGCCAGGGCCGGGCAGCGTGGTTGAGCAGTTGTCAACCTCGACAGACAGCTTCTGCGACAGGTCGCCACGCGTGTAGCTGGTGTAGGCGATGCACGGGCTGGCGATCGGCCCCGAGACGTTCCTGACCGCCAGGATTGTCTCGGTCGATTTGGCGACCACCTTGGCGGCGTTGAACTCCATCACGCCACGCCCGAGCAGGCTTCCGCTGAAGCCGTTCGCCGGAATGAGGGTCAGGCCATCAACTTCGGAGGTTGAGGCCGCGCCGCTCGCCTCGACCAGGGCGAAACGCGGAATTTCCACGTCGGAGATGATCGTGGAGTTGCGAATCGCGCCGTAGAGCTCGGCGTCGCTGATGAGTTGCTGGAAAGCGACCACCGAGTGCGACGTCGCCAGCGGCGAGGTCGCGCCATTCCGGTAGTATTCAACCTGCGCATCGAGCACCAACCCGCCGCCGCACTGGAAGTCGAACTCGAGGGCGTTTGCCGCCGCGATGAGGACCCGGGCGTTCCGCCTGACCACGGGGCGGTAGATGATCGTGTCGCCGCACTGATCCTTGTAGGACCGGCCCTGGCAGTCCTCAAAGGTGGGATCGTAGATGCGGACAGATCCGCGAGCCCTGGCCGGGAATGGAGTGGCCTGATGGCCGAAGCATTTGATCCCGTCAGCGTCAGCCGTCCCCGCGCCGATACGGATGCGGCGCACGGTTGGGGAGTACAGCTCCACTGCACCCTCGACACGCGAGGTGCAGATGCCGGAGCACTCCGCAGCCGCCTTGTCCCGCGTAACGTCCTCGACCGTGGGAGAGCGCATGACGACAGTCGCGAACCGTCCCGAAACGATGATGCCCGAGACCGTATCGTCAACCGCTGACCCGTGAACATTCCTCACGGTCACCGGCCTGTCGATCAGGATGCTCCCGCCCATTTGAGCGGCGTTGTGGCGCAGCCAGATGCCGGCGGCGACCTTGTCGTTGCAGTCGATGGTCAGCGTCCCGTCGCCGGTGATGCTGTGGCTCGTGACGGTCGCGCTCTCGGCGAAGAACACGCGCTGGAACGCCCTCGCGCCCGCATCGACCGTGATCGTCACTCGCCCTCTCAGGCGAAGGTGCAGCTCAATCCCATTGATCGCCGCCAACGGCGTGATCGGCCCATTGATCGTATAGTGGCCGGAAAGCTCTATCGGCCGCCTTTCGGCCATCGCATGGGTGAAGGCCCTGAGCAGGGTCGCCGTGGCGACTGTAGGGTTGGTGAGCAGACCATACTGCTCGGGTCGAACAGGTGGGGCGCGCAGGGCGTCCTGGGCCGACTCCGGAATCGCGCCCGTTCCGTCCGCGGTCCGGTTCATGAAACCGGAACCCGCTCCTCCACCCAGCCCCGTTTGGAGTCGGGCGTCTGCTCCAGTTCCGGAGCGGGGCATTGCGTAGCCGCATGCACTGAACGCCGAAAATCCACCGACAAGGAAGGTCCGTCGTGGCAACTGCATGGTCTCGTCTCCCGGAACGACGGAGCGGTATCATAGGAATTCTGTCGCGGTTCTGAACCATCGCGATCAGCCCGCTTGCTGGCAGGGATGCCGGGAGGCTGAGGGGCCCATCAGATACGTCGCCATCGAGAGGGCTGACGCCTTGGAGATTCGGAGCCGATCGACTGTGCCGTCTGGTCGGGCTCGCAGCAGACCGGGCAAATGTCCGCAACCGGTCGAAACCGGACCTTCGCCAAAAGCAAGTCAACCGCGCTCAAGCAGCGAGGGACCGCGTCCCTCGCGTTGGCGCACAGAAAGAGGATGGAGGCCTGGCCTCCGAGTTGAACGGAGGGTCTGCGGAGTTGCACCTCCGCCGCGTCGCCCCTCCGCCACCAGGCCGTATCAGAGAGCGGGTCCACCCTAGCCGGCCCGGGTTAAGCGCGACCTGAACGACACGGTGAACGCGGTCTTCACCCTGACGCCCCGCTTTGGCCCCGGTATTGCAGCAACACGCGTCGCCCTCGCGTACTTGTTATGACGGGGGCGGCCCAGGGGACTCTACAGCTATCGCCATGCGTATCAGCCTTCGCCTCATCCTCATCGCCTCCGTCGCCGCCTGCGCGCCCATGCTGCCGGAGGCGCCGCCCATCGTGGCTGTGGCCGCCGAGACCCCGGCGCCTGCGCCCGCCGCCCCGGTCGCGCCGG
>NZ_BSOY01000115.1 GCF_030160755.1 Brevundimonas denitrificans
GCCGCGGCCCTGCCCGACGGCCTGCTGGGCCTGCCCCGCGCCCTGATGGTGCAGCAGGTCCAGCCCGGCCCCACGGGCGACGATCGCACCTTCTGGGCCACCGACAGCCAGGCCCCCGACGCCCGCATCGTCGAGACCCTCGGCGCCGCCGGCCTCGCCGCCAGCCCGCTGATCGCGGCGGGCGGCTTGAAGCTGTTCATGCTCGCGGGCTATGTGCAGGCCGAGGACGGGCGGCTTGCATCCGCGCCCGGCAGCCTTTCCGGCGTCATCGGCGCCGCCCCCCTGTTCTGACTTCGAGGACCGCCCCATGACCGACGCGCCCGCGCCCAAACCCGGCATCCTCGACATCGCCCCCTATGTCGGCGGCAAGTCGCGCATCGAGGGGGTGGCCGAGCCGATGAAGCTTTCGTCCAACGAGAACGCCCTCGGCGCCGGCGAGAAGGCGCGCGAGGCCTATGCCGCCGCCGTGGGTCAGATCCATATGTACCCCGACGGCCGGGCTGCGAAGCTGCGCACGGCGGTGGCCGACCATCACGGTCTGGAGCCCGAGCGGCTGATCTTCGGCAACGGCTCGGACGAGGTCTTCGCCCTGCTGAACCAGACCTATCTGACGCCCGGAGACAATATCGTCAGCGGCAAATACGGCTTCCTCGCCTATCGCATCAGCGCCCTCGCCAACCAGGCTTCGGTCAAGCTGGCGCCCGAGCCCGACTTCCGCCTGACGCCCGAGGCCATCCTGGCAGAGGTCGATGACCGCACCCGCATCGTCTATGTCTCCAGCCCGTCCAACCCGACCGGCAGCTACAATACCGCCGAGGAAATCCGGCGCCTGCACGAGGCCCTGCCGCCCCACATCCTGCTGGTCATCGACGAGGCCTATGCCGAATTCGTCGCCGAGCCGGACTGGGAGACCAGCTTCCCGCTCGCCCGTGACGCCGACAACATCGTCGTCACCCGCACCTTCTCCAAGATCCACGGCCTGGGCGGCCTTCGCATCGGCTTCGGCTATGCGCCGCTGAAGGTGGCCGAGGCGGTCGACCGCATCCGCCTGCCGTTCAACGTCTCGGTGCCGGGCATTGAGGCCGCCGTCGCCGCGCTCGGCGACGAGGCGCATCAGCAGGCCTCGCGCGACCTGGTCCAGACCTGGCGTCCGCGCCTGACCCAGGCCATCCGCGGCTTCGGCTTCGACGTCTTCCCCTCGGCCGGAAACTTCGTGCTCGTCCGCTTCCCGGACGAGAAACGCAACGCGGCGGCCGCCAATGACTACCTGAATTCGAAGGGTATTATCGTCCGTCCCGTCGGCGGCTACGGCCTGCCCGACTGTCTGCGCATCACGGTGGGAACCGAAGACCAGAACCGGGCTGTCATCGATGCGCTGAGCGAATTCGCGGCGGCCGGGTGATCCACCGGCTCCGGACAGATTTGCTCGCCAGGGGGCGCAAATGGCCCCTTTTCGCCCCGGAGTTGTTGCCGGCAGGACACGCACGCGGTCTTGCCTTGCCAGGTTTGCGTCGATAGAAAGCGGCTTGAAACTTTCCGAGGGGACACATTCATGAAGAAGATCATCGCCGCCACCGTCGCCGGCCTGCTGCTGGTCGCCGGCCAGGCCGCCGCCTCCACCGAAGTCTCCGCCCGCATTGGCGACCGCGTCGGCGCGCAAGCCGGAGAGTCGAGCGAACTCGCCGCGATCCCGCTGCCGCTGATCTTCATCGGCGCCGCCATTCTGGTCGGCTTCGCGGTCAATGAAGTCGTGGACGACGGCGAAAGCGACTGAGACCACCAAATCTCGTAATCGAAAGGGCCCTCCGCTGCTGCGGGGGGCCCTTTTTCGTTGCGTGCGGACCGATACCCGCCATGGACCGTCAGCTGCGCCTGAACAGCCGGCTCGCCGCCCAGCCCATAAACGCCGCCAGCAGCACGACGAGCACGCCGTAGCTCCACGGCCGCCGATGGGCGAACTCATAGAGGTCGCGCTCGATGCCGACCTTTTCGACCGTCAGGGTCAGATTCGAGACCGACACCGGCTCGCCGTCCTGGAACAGCCAGACCTCGGCGAAATACTGGCCGGTCGGGGCCACCGCCGGCAGCTCGACCTCGGCGCGGAACAGCCCCGCGTCGACGAACTCCACCCCGTCGGGATCGGTGTTGTACAGAGCCGCCGCCTCGCGGAGCCGGATCACGGCGCGGCGGTAGTCCAGATAGTCTTCGCCCAGTCGGCTGACGACCACGTCGCGCACGCCGTAGCGAGTGACCGTGCGGCTCTCCTGCGGCGCATTGATCCTCAGGTGATCAACCCCCACGCCAAGGCGGCGCAACTGACCGAAGTCGGCGATGTCGGACAGCGGCCGCGTCGAAGCCGTCATGTAGAAGCCCGGGGCGCCCTCGAACAGGACCGGCCGGCTGTTGAGCCAGAAGCCCATATTGCGGGTCTTCTTGACCAGACGCACCGGCCCGTCCGGGCCACGCACCACCACCACCACATCCGCCGGCCGATCGGTCGGATTGAAGACGGCGCCGTACAGGACGATCGAGGCTCCCCGAAAACTGGAGTCGATCATGACACGGGCGTCGGTCATGGCGGCGGCGACGCGGACCTGGCCGACGGTCCCGACCGACCGTTCCGGCGCCGGCGCGATGATCGCCGGCGGCGGCGGGGGAAGAGCCTGGATCATTCCGTCACCCCCGGCGCGAAGGCGAACAGGTCAGACGGCCGCACGAACAGTTCCAGTCCCATCTGGATGCCGACGAGCAGGACAATCAGCCCCAGCACGGCCCGCAGTACGTCCGGCCGGAACCGGCCCGACAGCCGGGCCCCGTACTGTGCGCCGACGACGCCGCCGACCAGAAGCAGGGTGGACAGGATGATATCGACGGTCTGGTTGCGGCCGGCCTGGAGGACGGTGGTCATGGCCGTGACGATGATGATCTGGAACAGGCTGGTGCCCACCACCACCCCGGCCCTCATGCGCAGCACATAGAGCATCGCCGGCACCAGGATGAAGCCCCCGCCGACACCCATGATGGCTGAAAGGACGCCGGCGAAACCACCGAGAACGAACGGCGGGATGGCGCTGATGTAGAGGCCCGAGCGCGGAAACCGCATCTTCAAGGGCAGGCCGTACAACCACAGCGGCCGGCGGCGCTCCCTGTGCGGCAGGACCTCGCCGCGCACCCGGCGCAGGATCTGGCCGAGACTCTCGTAGAGCATCAGGGTGCCGATGGCGCCGAGAAACAGCAGATAGGAAACCGCCACCGCCATATCGGCCTGGCCGAGCAGGCGCAGATAGCGGAACAGCTCGACGCCCAGCAGCGCGCCGACGACGCCGCCCAGGGCCATGACTCCGCCGATGCGATAGTCGACCGCCTTCTGACTGGTGTAGCTGATCACGCCCGAGGTCGAGGAGGCGACGACATGGCTGGCCTGGCTGGCCACCGCCACCGACGGCGGAATGCCCATGAAGATCAGGATCGGGGCCATCAGGAAGCCGCCGCCGATGCCGAACAGACCGGACACGAATCCGACCGTCGCGCCCAGCAGAACCAGGAACGGCCAGTTCACCGAAACCTCGGCGATCGGCAGATAGATATCCAAAGGACGCGCCTTCGGCTGGAACTGAGGCTAGGCGCCGGGAAGGCGACGACGGAAGTCTGGTTGTCCTAGACCCACCCGGCGGTCCCCGCCACCCGATGCGCCAGAAAGGCTTGGTCGTCTCCCGCCTCAGGCGAGCGGTTCGACCGCAAATTGCTCGGCCTCGGTCCGGGCCTGTGAACGGACCGCGGCCGGCGCCGTGGCCCGCAGACGTTCGACCGCTGACCGGGCGTCGCCATCGCCGGCGCGCGCCGCGATCAGATACCATTTGTAGGCCTCGGTGAGGTCGGGCTGGATGCCCTGGTCACCGGTCTCATAGAGTTTGGCGACATTGAACTGGCTGTCGACCAGACCGAGCTCCGCCGCGCGTTTCAGCCATTCCAGCGCCTCGCCGCGGTTCTGGTCCCCGCCGACGCCGTCGAACAGATACATGCCATAGGCATGCATCCCGCGGGCGTCGCCCCCGTCCGCCGCGCGGCGCGCCCAGGCCCGGGCTTCCGCCAGATTGACGGCCAGGCCCTTGTCGCCGTCCTGGTAGAGGCCGGCCAGATGCAGCTGGGCCGGCGTATAGCCGGTGGCGGCGGCCTGTTTCAGGGTCTCGACCCCGCCGGCCTCGTTCGCATCGAGCTGGGCCGTCGCCTGTTGATACAGATCTTCGCCGCGCGCCAGATCGGCCGGCGAGGCCTTGGCCGGCACGACGGCGAGCGCCGCGACCGGCACGGCCGGTTCAGCGCCCGGCAGGCCGGGGATATTGAGACCCGAGCCCGTCAGCTGGCCCGTCGCATAGGCGCCGCCCGCGGTCAGCAGGACCGCAATGGCCGAGGCCCCCAGCGCCTTGCGGACCGTGCCGCCGTCCTTGGCGGCCTGTTTGTCGAGCCGCTCCTGCAGCCGGGACTTGCCGCCGCGCTTCAGGCCGAAGCCCGAGCGGGCGGGCGCCT
>NZ_BSOY01000116.1 GCF_030160755.1 Brevundimonas denitrificans
GCCGAAGCGGCCGCCGCGCGCCGCCAGCGCCGCGAACAGCGCGTCGTCCTCCCCGCCGGCCTGATCCGTGCCCGCGTCGAACGGCGCCGGACCCGGCAGGGCCGAGCGGCGCACCATCAGGGAATTGCCGCAGCCGAAGGGATGGTCGATGACCTGGGTCCGCTGGGGTCCCTCGCGGCCGAAGAACCGTTCCAGCCAGGGCTTCAGCCAGGGCGCGGCGTCGGGCGCCTGGCCGGTGATCGGGCCGAAGACCGCGTCCGCGCCGGTCGTCTCCTGAGCCTTCAGCAGCGCCGCGAGCCAGGCCGGCGAGGCCGCTTCATCGTCGTCGAGAAACGCGATCAGGGGCGCGTCCGTGGCCGCCAGCCCTGCGTTGCGCGCCGTGGCGACGCCGGGCCGGGGGGCGTGCACATAGGTCAGGGCCCAGGGAGAGTCGGAGCGCAGGGCCTCGACGGTCGCCGCCGCTGATCCGACCGGGTCGTTGTCGACCACGACGACGGCGGAGACGCGGTCGGCGACGCCCGTCTGGGCGAACAGCGAGCGCAGGGCGCGTTCGAGGCTTTCGGGCCGCCTCAGGGTCGGGACGATGACGGCGACGTCGGCCATCACACGGCGTCCGCATAGAGGGCCGCGCGGTACAGGCGCAGCGAGAACGCCCGCGCGCCGACCGGCAGCCAGGTCGTCTCGGCCCCGCGCCGCATCAGGCGCCGCAGGCGGGGCAGGGCGGGCAACCGCTTCAGCAGCCGGGCCGCCTTGTAGCTGGGATAGGCGGCGACGATCGCGGGATGACGCTGGGCCATGCGGGCGAAATTCGGGGCCGACTGCTCGTATTTTCCGGCGAGGGCCGCGACCGTGTCGAGCCCCATATGGGTGGCGGCGTTGTCGAGGTGGACGACGCGGAAGCGCCGCGACACCCGCATGGCCCATTCCACATCCTCCCAGCCCCAGCCGGTGAAGCCGGGGTCGAAGGCCTCGGCCTCGAACACGTCGCGGCGGACCAGCAGGTTGGAGGTGTAGACGTATTTCTCGGGCTGTTTGGCGCGTTCGGTCCAGGGCACGCATTCGGATTTGGCGGCCATGGCGCGGTGGACGGCGAAGCGGGCGTCGGTGGGCGCCTGCAGCAGGGAGAAGCCGCCGAAGGCCACCGCCGGATCCTCGCGCGCGGCCAGATCGGCCCAGTCGCGCAGGAAGCGGCGATGGTCGGGCCGCATGTCGCTGTCGAGGAACAGCAGACTGCCGCCGCGCGCCGTCGAGGCCAGCCGGTTGCGCCCGACCGACCGCCCCTCGTTGGCCGGCAGGGTGATGAGCCGGACCGGCAGGGCCATGCCCTTGATCTGCGCCGCCAGCCGGGCGGTCAGGGCCGCGTCGCGGGTGCCGTCGTCCAGGACGACGATCTCGACCGCGCCATCGACCGAGGCGGCCTCCTCGTCCAGCAGGTTCAGCAGTTCGGCCGGATCGTCGCGCAGGAAGGGGATCAGCACCGAGACGGCGGGCTTCGCCGTCCTCCAGGCGGGGCTGTCGGTCATTTTCGCCCGCGCGCTCATGCCGCCGCTCCCCGGAGCCCGCGGCTCGCCAGAAGGCCGAGAGCGACGGTCCGCACGCCCGCCGCGTTCAGGGTCAGGGCCGCCGCGGCATAGATGATCCCGCCGACGCCGGCGTCGAGCATCAGTTCGCCCAGCCCGCCGATGGCGGGCAGCCGCGACACCGCCAGCGCCATGATCCCCGTCGCCACGCCGCAGCGGGCCAGGCTCTCCCACGGGATCGGCAGGGCCATGACCCGGCGGCCGATCAGCATGGTCGCGACCATGCCGAGGCCGAAGCTGGCCGCCGTGGCCCAGGCGGCGCCCATCAGACCGAAACGGGGCACCAGGATCAGGTTCAGGACCACATTCAGTCCCGCCGGAATCGCCATGGCGATCAGCAGTCGGCGGGTCTTCTTGCCGAGGGTGAAGGCCTGGCCGAAATAATAGGCGGTGAGGCCGAACAGCAGGGCCGACAGGGCGATCCACGGCGTCACGCTGGCCGCCGCCGCGCGAAGCTCCTCGCCGATCAGCACTTCGGACAGGGGGCGCGCCACCAGCGCCACGCCGGCCGCCGCGGGCAGGCCGACCAGCAGGAAGGTCGACAGCTGCTCGCGCGCGGCGACCTTGAGCCGGTCCACCCCGCCGCGCTCCAGCGCCATGACCAGCGCCGGCTGGCCGGCCGTGCCGAGCCACAGGAACAGGACGTCCAGCGTGCGGTTGGCGATCGAATAGCTGGCGTGATAGGCGCCCACCGCCGCCTCGCCCAGATACGCATCCAGCACGAAGCGGTCGGTCGAGGACAGCACCACGGTCAGGGCCAGGGAGGCCGCGATCGGATAGCCGTACAGCGCATATTCCCGCACCCGTCCGGCTTCGAAGACGCCGCCGCGGGCCTGTTTCAACTCGCCCGGCAGGTCGAAGGGCAGGGCGGCCAGGGGGGCGAGGGCGAGGCCCAGCAGGGGCGCCGCCGCACCCGCGCCCGCAAGGGCGAAGCCGACGCCGATGGCCAGACCGCCCGCGGTCACGGCCATGTCCAGCCGCGCGGACCTGGCCACCTCGCCCTCGGCGCGGAACCGTTCCTGCGCCAGTTTGACCATGGAGCGCGCCGGAGCGCCGGCGAGGCCGGTGGCCAGGGCCAGTTTGAAAAGCGGGTCGGCGGGAAGGAGCCAGACCGCGAGGCCGGTCACAACGAGAAATCCGGCGCCGAGCACGAAGGCGGTGCGATACAGGCTGGCGAAATGGCCCTGGGCGGCGCCGGGCGTCTGGGCCGCCCAGAACCGGGCCATGGCGGCCTCCAGCCAGCTGAACACCGCCACATGGGCGAGGGTCATGACCGAGAAGGCCAGGGCGTAGCGGCCGAAATCGGCGGGGCTGAGCAGCCGGGTGAACAGGATGATGGCCAGGAAGCCGACCACGCCCTGCACGATGTTCGCCGGCAGATAGCCCCAGACGCCGCGCCAGAACATCAGCGGGCCCCGGTCAACGGATCGCCGCGCGATCGCCCAGCAGCACAGGCACGGTGATGGCCATGATCCACAGATCCATCCACAGGGACTGGCGCTCGACATAGTCGATGTCGAGCTGCACCCGGCGGCGCACGTCCTGGGCCGTGTGCAGCGGCCCGCGCGAGCCGTTGACGGCGGCCCAGCCGGTCATGCCCGGCTTGATGCGGTGGCGGTGGGCGTAGTCGGCGACCAGGCGGGCGCTCTCGACATGGCCGGTCTTCATGCCGATGGCGTGCGGCCGGGGCCCGACCAGCGACATCTCGCCGGCGATGACGTTCAGCAGCTGCGGCAGTTCGTCGAGGCTGGTCTTGCGGATGAAACGGCCGATGCGGGTGACCCGGTCGTCGTCATGGGTCACCTGACGGCTGGCCGTGGCGTCGGCGGCCTCATGCTTCATCGAGCGGAATTTCCACACCACGATTTCCTCATGGTTGAAGCCGTGGCGGCGCTGACGGAAGAAGATCGGTCCCGGGCTGTCCAGCCGGATGGCCAGGGCCACGAGGGCCATGGGGATGGCGAGGAGAACCAGGGCGATCAGGCCGAGGACCAGGTCCTGCAACCGCTTGTTGAAGGCCCGGCGGTCGTCGTCGACCGGCCCCTGCACATCGGCCAGGGGCGCCGCCGCCAGCCGGTCCAGCGCCGACTGCGTCTCGGCCGCGCCATCCGGCTCGACCAGCAGGGTCACCTCATGCGGCAGGGTCCGCAGCGTGGCGTTGAGCTCCCGCACCCGCGCCTCGGCCCGCGGGTCGATGGCCAAGACGATACGGTCGACATAGGGGGTCATCTTGTGGGTCAGCAGATCGGCCGCCGTGCCCAGCACCGGCACGCCCTCGATGGCCCGCGGGCTGCGCGCCAGCCGGTCGTCGAAGATGCCCAGCACGTTCAGATCACGCCGCTTCAGGGCCTCGCGGATCAGGGACTCAGCGTGCCGCGTCGCCCCGACCAGCACGATATTGGGCGTCAGGGCCCCCGAGGCGCGCCACCGCGCGACCATGTCGCTCCAGCCGATGTGCAGGGCGTTGAGCGTGATCAGCACCAGTCCGGCCCAGACCACATAGGCCGACTCCTGCGCCTCCGCCCCGCGCAGAATCCAGCCGGAGAGCAAGGCCACGGCCGCGCCCGCCGCAACCATGGCGGCGACCGAGGCCAGATGCCGCGCCGTCTTCTGGCCGCGGGCGAAGCGGTATCGCCCCAGCGACCGCATCAGGCCCAGGACGGCGGCCGCGCCGAGGACGAAGGGCATGACCCGCGACACCTCGGTATGGATCAGGGCGCCCGGCGCCGCCGCCCAGGCGCACAACAGGCTGACCGCGACCACGGCGAGGGTGTCGAAGGCGCGGAAATAGTGGGCGGCCAGCCGCGAGGCGTGCCGCTGACGCGCGTTCAGCCAGACCTCGGGGCGGAACGGGCCGCGCCGGGCCGCGCCCTCGGCGGCGGCCGCCG
>NZ_BSOY01000117.1 GCF_030160755.1 Brevundimonas denitrificans
GATCGCCGCCGTCAGCGTCGTCTTGCCGTGGTCAACGTGACCAATCGTGCCGATGTTGCAGTGCGGCTTGTTACGTTCGAACTTTTCCTTGGCCATTCTCTTCTCTCCGTCCCCTGAACAGGGGGCTTTGTCCTAGTGTTTCAGGGGGTGATTTAAGCGGAATACTTCTTGATCACTTCGTCGGCGACGTGTTGCGGCACCGGCTCGTAGTGGTCGTACTGCATGGTGAAGGCGGCGCGGCCCTGCGACATCCCGCGAAGGGTGTTCACATAGCCGAACATGTTGGCCAGCGGCACGAAGGCGTTCACGACGGTGGCGTTGCCGCGCATGTCCTGACCCTGGATCATGCCGCGACGGCCGTTCAGGTCGCCGATGACCGAACCGAGATAGTCCTCGGGGGTCACGACCTCGACCGCCATGATCGGCTCGAGCAGCTTGGGGGCGCCCTTTTCCTTCAGTTCGCGGAAGGCGGCGCGGGCCGCGATTTCGAACGCCAGCACGCTGGAGTCGACGTCGTGGAACTTGCCGTCCGTCAAGGTCGCCTTGAAGTCGATCAGCGGGAAGCCGGCCAGCAGGCCGCCGTCCTTGATGGAGTTCAGACCCTTTTCCACGCCCGGGATGTATTCCTTGGGCACGGCGCCGCCGACGATCGAGTTCTCGAACACGAAGCCCGAGCCGGGTTCGCCGGGCTCGAAGGTGATCATGACGCGGGCGAACTGGCCCGTACCGCCGGTCTGCTTCTTGTGCGTGTAGTCGATGTCGACCTTGCGGCCGAGCGATTCACGGTAGGCGACCTGGGGCTGACCGATCGTGGCGTCGACCTTGTAGGTGCGGCGCAGGATGTCGATCTTGATGTCCAGGTGCAGCTCGCCCATCCCCTTGAGGATGGTCTGGCCCGACTCGTGGTCGGTCGAGACGGTGAAGGAGGGATCCTCCGAGGCCAGCTTGGCCAGGGCGACGCCCAGCTTCTCCTGGTCGGCCTTGGTCTTGGGCTCGACCGAGATTTCGATCACCGGCGCCGGGAATTCCATCTTCTCGAGGATGACGGGCGACTTCAGGGGATCGCACAGGGTGTCGCCCGTGCGGGTGTCCTTCAGCCCGGCCAGGGCGACGATGTCGCCGGCGTAGGCTTCCTTGATGTCCTGACGGTCGTTGGAGTGCATCAGCAGCATGCGGCCGACGCGTTCCTTGCGGTCGCGGCTCGAGTTCAGCAGGCCCATGCCGGTTTCCATCTTGCCGGAATAGATGCGGCAGAAGGTCAGCGAACCGACGAAGGGGTCGTCCATGATCTTGAACGCCAGGACCGACAGGGGCTCGTCGTCCGAGGCGCGGCGCACGACCGGCTCTTCCGTCTTGAAGTCGATGCCCGGGGTCGGGGGGATGTCGATCGGCGACGGCAGATAGTCGACGACGGCGTCCAGCAGCGTCTGCACGCCCTTGTTCTTGAAGGCCGAGCCGCACAGGATCGGATAGAAGGCGCCGGTCAGCACGGCCTTGCGGATGCACTTCTTCAGCACTTCCAGCGAGGGCTCCTCACCGTCCAGATAGGCCTGCATGGCCTCGTCATCCAGTTCGACGGCGTTGTCGATCAGGTACTGGCGAGCGGCCAGGGCCTTGTCCATCAGGTCGTCCGGGATCGGGCCGACGGTGAAGTTGGCGCCCAGGGCGTCATTGTCCCAGACCACCGAATTCATGGCGACGACGTCGACCAGGCCCGACAGCGAGGATTCCGAACCGATCGGGAACTGGATCGGCACGGCCTTGGCGCCCAGACGGTCGCGGATCGACTGCACCGAGGCGTCGAAGTCGGCGCCGATCTTGTCCATCTTGTTGACGAACACGATCCGCGGAACCTTGTACTTGTCGGCCTGGCGCCAGACGGTTTCGGTCTGCGGCTCGACGCCGGCGTTGCCGTCCAGCACCGTCACGGCGCCGTCGAGCACGCGCAGCGAACGCTCGACCTCAATGGTGAAGTCCACGTGGCCGGGGGTGTCGATGATGTTGAGGCGCTTGCCTTTCCAGAAGGCGGTCGTCGCGGCGGACGTGATGGTGATGCCGCGTTCCTGCTCCTGGTCCATCCAGTCCATGGTCGCGGCGCCGTCGTGGACTTCGCCGATCTTGTGGGACTTGCCGGTGTAATACAGGATCCGCTCGGTCGTCGTCGTCTTGCCCGCATCGATGTGGGCCATGATGCCGAAGTTGCGGTAGTCCTCGATCTTGTTTTCGCGGGCCATGAGAAGCGTGCCTTGAAGTGAGTTCAGGACGCGTTTGGCGCCCTCGGGGAGATGTCAATCTGTGCGGATAAGCGGGCGCGGGCGATTTAGCTCAAACCGCCCGCGCCGGATAGTCTCAAGATAGGCGCCGAAGAGGGCGCCTTGAAGGCGTTTACCAGCGGTAGTGGCTGAAGGCGCGGTTGGCCTCGGCCATCTTGTGGGTGTCTTCGCGCTTCTTGACCGCGGTGCCGCGGTTGTTCGAGGCGTCCAGCAGTTCGGCGGCCAGCTTTTCCGTCATGGTGTTCTCACCCCGCTTGCGCGCGGCGTTGACCAGCCAGCGGATGGCCAGGGCGCGGCGGCGATCGGGGCGAACCTCGACCGGCACCTGATAGGTGGCGCCGCCGACGCGACGCGACCGGACTTCGACGGCCGGAGCCACGTTGTCGAGCGCAGCGTGGAACGTGGCGACGGGCTCCTGTTCCTTCTTCTTGTCGGCCAGGATCTCGAACGCGCCGTAGACGATGTTCTCGGCGACGGCCTTTTTGCCCTCGTACATGACGTAGTTCATGAACTTGGTGACGATCAGATCCTTGTATTTGGGATCCGGCAGAACTTCGCGCTTCTGTGCGCGGTGACGACGGGACATGGGCTTGGCCTTCTAAATCGGTGTCGGACGGCTGGCTCTCGCCAGCGAATGGAATGGGCGGATCGCTTACTTCGGACGCTTGGCGCCGTAGTGCGAACGGCGCTGCTTGCGGTCCTTGACGCCTTGCGTGTCGAGCACGCCGCGCAGGATGTGATAGCGCACGCCGGGAAGGTCTTTCACGCGGCCGCCACGGATCAGGACCACCGAGTGCTCCTGCAGATTGTGGCCCTCGCCGGGGATGTAGCACACGGCTTCGATGCCGGTGGTCAGACGCACCTTGGCGACCTTACGCAGCGCCGAGTTCGGCTTCTTCGGGGTCGTCGTATAGACGCGGGTGCAGACGCCGCGGCGCTGCGGGCAGCCCTTCAGGGCCGGGACCTTGTTGCGGACCGGCTTGGGTTGGCGCGGCTTGCGGATCAGCTGGTTGATAGTCGGCATTCGAAACTCGTCTCTTTCAATCGATGGAGGCGTGTGCCTTTCGGCCGGAGCGCCTCATGAGCCTTCTTTTCGGACGACGCCGATGCGCCGCCCCGGGTTTGATCTCGAGCCGGCAAGGCGACGTCCAAACGAAAAAACCGGAACGCGCGCTTCGGGCGTTCCGGCGGGCGCAGCCCGTCCGTTCAATTGTCACGATCCCGGAACCCGGCGGACCGGGAACCTCGAAAGTGGGCGGCTTCTACGCGCGGGGGGGCTGAAGGTCAAGGGCGGCGGGTTCGTCGAGCCGGAAGCGGACGTTGTATTCGATCTTCGCACCCTCCCCGCGGAGCGCATCAGGACCGAGCCGCGCCTGTCCCGCAGCGCGCAGAGCCGCTTCTCCAAACCATTGCCCAGCCGGGCGTTCCGAAAGGATCTTGCAGTCCGTGAGACGCCCGTCCGCCTGCGCGACACATTGCACCCGGACCACGCCCTGCCCTTCCGCCAGGGCGACGGGCGCCCCGACACTGGTGCAGCCGGCGCACAGGGCGAATAGCCCAAGGACCAACCGTCGCATCGCAGGAATCCCGTCAGCCGAATTTCACCCGTAGAATTGATAGCACTCCGCCCACTTTGAGGCAGCCCCAATACCGCCACGCTCGCCCCATCCTGTACGCGCATGGCGGGTGGACAGCGATTTCGGGGGCCGGCGTGGGTGTGGCCCGCCCGTGCGGAGCGGTGGCGCAAGCCGGTGATCGTGGCCGTGTCCGTGCTGGGCCACGCGGCGATCTTCTCCTGGCTCGGCCTGCGCTCCATGGGACTCACCATGGGAGGCGTTCTCCAGGTCGACCCGGAGCCGATCATCTATGTCCAGCTGGAGCCCCGCCCGCTCCTGCCCGGCGAGGTCGCGCGAGTCCGTCCGCCGCCGGAGCAGACGCAGGACGTCGCCGCCCCTGTCCTGCCCGGCTCGCCCACGGCCGACCGCGACCTGCCCTTCCGCGACCCCGCCGACGATGACGACCAGCCGGCCCCGCCCGCGCCCCGCCTCGGCGTTCCCGCTCCGGG
>NZ_BSOY01000118.1 GCF_030160755.1 Brevundimonas denitrificans
GCCCGTTCGGTCTGGATCCGCTGTTGCGACACCCAGCCCTGTTCGGCCAGCTTGCCGTAGCGATCGACCTGCTGGGCGGCCAGATCCGCCTGGGCGCGGGCCTGGGCCACGCCGGCGGCGCGCGAGGCGATGACCGCCTGTTCCTGGGCGGCGCGGGCGTCGACATTGCCGACGGCGGCGATCACAGCGGCGAGGTTGGCCTCGGCCTGGGCCAGGTCGGCGCGGGCGTCGGCGTCGTCCAGCCGGATCAGGATCTGGCCCGGCGCCACCCGCTGGTTGTCGGCCACCAACACCTCGACGACATAGCCGTCGATCTGGGGACTGACTCCGGTGGTGTCGGCGGCGACGAAGGCGTTGTCGGTGGCCTCCCAGCGCTGCTTGCCCTGCCACCAGACCACGCCGCCGATGACCAGGGCCAGGGCCGCGACCGCGGCGACGATCAGGGGCAGGCGTTTCTTGTGGGCGGGAGACAGGGTCATGGCGGACTCGAAAGGGCGTCGGGGAGGACGGCGCATAAATGGACAACGCTGTCCAGAAATCAACCGGTCATGGGGCGCCGCTTCTACACATCCTGTTTCGGAACCTGCTTGACCGCGGCTCCGGCGCGGTCTCGACTACGGCCAAGCTGAGAGGAGACCTCCCATGAAGCGCTTCGCCGCCCGGTACGCCCAGCCCGCCAGTCTTCTGATTTTGAGCTGCACCATCCTGTTCGACCTGCCCCTGGCCGCCGGTCTGGCCGGCATGCTGATCGGGGCCGGCGCCCTGTTCATTCCGGCGGCGTGGGAGACCTGAGTCCTTCCCGGTTCCGGTCCGCGTCTGCTACCCGACCCGGATGAAGCCGCCCAAGGCCCGTTCCAGACCAGCGCCCCGACCCGCGTCTAAAGCCGCGCCGAAGCGCCCCGCCGTCATGACCGGAGCCATGGTCCCCGTGCTCGGCTGGCCGCCGGACGAGGACCGGGTCGAGGCGATCTTCGACCGGCTGTCGCGCATCATGCCGGACCCGAAGACCGAGCTGAACTTCACCAGCCCCTATACGCTGGTGGTCGCCGTCGCTCTCTCGGCCCAGGCCACCGACGTCTCGGTCAACAAGGCCACGGACAGACTGTTCGCCGTCGCCGACACCCCGGCGAAGATGCTGGCGCTGGGGGAAGAAGGTCTGGTCCCCTACATCGCCTCCATCGGCCTGTACCGGAACAAGGCGAAGAACGTCATCGCCCTGAGCCGCATCCTGCTGGAGCGGCACGGCGGCGAGGTCCCGCTGAACCGCGCCGATCTCCAGGCCCTGCCCGGCGTGGGCCGCAAGACCGCCAGCGTGGTCCTGAACGAACTGGGCGTCGAGGCCGCCATCGCCGTCGACACCCACGTCTTCCGCGTTTCGCACCGGCTCGGCCTCGCCAACGCCGCCACCCCCGACAAGGTCGAGGCCCAGCTGTTCCGCGTCGTCCCCGAGGCATGGCTGCCCAAGGCTCACCACTGGCTGATCCTGCACGGCCGCTACACCTGCACGGCGCGCAAGCCGAAATGCTCGGCGTGCGTGATCAGCGACCTGTGCCCGTCACGGGCGGGGCTGGCGGCGCTGGGAGAGGCGGGGTGAAGGGAGTGGTTAGTGGTTAGTGGCTGGCCGCCGCCTGAGCGGAGGCGCCGGCCGCGCCGCCCTTCGGCTGACAGGGAAGCCGGAACCACTAACCACTGGCCACTGGCCACTCACAGCCTCGCCCTCACCGCCTCCGCGAACCTTCTCCCGCCCTCCGGCGCCGAGGCCAGATAGAAGTCCGGTTCGATCAGTTCAGCCTCCATCAGCAGCCAGTCGCTGTCGGCGTCGCGGGCCATGTCGATGCGGGCGTAGAGCAGGTCCTCGCCGATGGCCGCCAGCGTCCGTTCCGCCAACGCCAGCGCCTCCGCCGGCGGCTCGGGCAGGGCGACATAGCCGCCGCCGTACTGGACCTGGACCCGGAACTCGCCGGGGACCGGCCGCTTCTCGACGACGTGGCTCAGCCGGCCGCCGAAGAACAGCAGCGACGTCTCGCCCTCGCTCTCGATGCTGGGCAGATAGGGCTGTATCATCGCCGGCCCCTCAGGCGCGCCCTCCATCCGCTCGCCCCGCGACAGGCGCAGCGTCCTCCAGGCCTCGCCCGAGACGCGCGGCTTGACCACGATCCGGTCGGTCCCGAACCGGTCGAAGGCGGCGTCCGCATCAGCCTGCGTCGGGCCGTCGACCCAGACGGTGTCGGGGATGGCCACGCCCTGTTCGGCCAGCCGGCCGAGGTAGCTCTTGTCCGAATTCCAGGCCAGCACCGACGGCGGGTTCAGCATTGGCGCCCCCGCCGCCGTCCAGGTCGCGCAGGCCTGCATCCAGCGGCGGTGATCGCGGTGATAGCCCCAGGCGATCAGCGGCAGGACCAGCGGAAACCGCGTCAGTCCCGAGGCGTCCTCGATGTGATCCGTCCACGGTGTCGGAACCGCCGTCAGCCCGCCCGTCGCCAGCGCCTCGCCCAGCCGCTCCAGCACCCCGGGCCACTGGCCGGCGTAGGAGGGGTCGGCGGCGTCGGGGGTCAGGACAGCGATCTCGGTCATCAGCGGCTCATAGCGAAACGGCGGCAATCGCATAAGGCTTTCCTTATGCTTTTCGGGTGACGGCGGGACGGTCGTCGGCTATGGGCCGCCCATGACCCAGAACCCCCCTTCCTACGACGTCTGCGCCGTCGGCAACGCCATCGTCGATGTCCTCGCCCCCTGCGACCCCGCCTTCCTGACCGACCAGGGCCTGACCGCCGGCTCGATGCAGCTGGTCGATGCGCAGCAGAGCGCCGCCCTCTACGCCGCCATGGCCGCGGGCGTGGAGGCCTCGGGCGGGTCTGCGGGCAACACCGTCGCCGGCGTCGGCTCCTTCGGCGGCCGCGCGGCCTATATCGGCAAGGTGGCGGACGACATGCTGGGCGGCGTCTTCACCCACGACATCCACGCCGTCGGCGTCCATTTCGAAACCCCGCCGCTGCGGGACGGCGCCGTCTCCGGCCTCGCCACCGGCGTCTGCATGATCAATGTCACGCCGGACGGCCAGCGCACCATGTGCACCTTCCTCGGCGCCGCCAACCAGCTCTCGGCGGCCGACATCGACGCCGACCTGATCGCCGCCTCGGCCATCGTCTATCTGGAAGGCTACCTGTTCGACCCGGCCCCGGCCCGCGCCGCCTTCGAGGCCGGCGCGGCCGCGGCCCACGCCGCCGGGCGCAAGGTCGCCATCACCCTGTCCGACACCTTCGTCGTCGCCCGCTGGCGCGCCGAACTGCTGGCCTTCATCGAGGCCTCGGCCGACATCGTCCTGGCGAATGAGGGCGAACTTCACGCCCTGTTCGGGACCGAGGATTTCGATCACGCCGCCGCCCACCTCGGCCGGATCGTCGACGTGGCCGCCGTCACCCGCGGCGCCGCCGGCTCGGTGGTGTTCGGCAAGGGCGGGGCCGAGCGGGTCGAGGTCGCCGCCTGCCCGGTCGACAAGGTGGTCGACACCACCGGCGCCGGCGACCAGTACGCCGCCGGCTTCCTGCTCGGCCTCGCCCGCGGCCTGTCGCTGGAGGACTCCGGCAAGCTCGGCTCCCTGGCGGCGGCCGAGGTCATCGCCCACTGGGGCCCGCGGCCGATGACGTCGCTGGAGAAGCTGGCGAAGGACGCGGGGCTGAGACTGAGCTGAGTGGCTAGTGGCTAGTGGTTAGTGAATAGTGATGGCGGGATCGGCTGCGGGGGGCGGCTCTCGCCGGCGGTGTTCGCCCCTGCCGGCCAACCACTAACCACCAACCACCCCTCACCCCCGCCGGATCGTGACATACAGCGCCCCGTCGCCGCCGTGATGCCGGGCGGCTGAGGCGAATCCCGACACCACCCCCCGCAACGCCGGGCTCTGCAGCCATTCGTGGACCGAGGCCCGGATCACCCCCGTGCCGCCGCGCCGTCCCTGGCCGGTGATCACGAGAACCGAACGGTAGCCGCGCGCCTGCGCCCCCAGCAGGAAGGAGGTCAGCGCGTCCTGGGCCTGGAAGCGGCCGAAGCCGTGCAGGTCGAACCGCGCCTCGATCGGATCGCGCTCGCGCGACAGCCGCCGCTGGCGGCGCGGCTCCAGCTCTTCCGGATGACCGC
>NZ_BSOY01000119.1 GCF_030160755.1 Brevundimonas denitrificans
CGTCGCCGTGGGACCGACGCCCGGCGCGGCCTGGGCGCTGGCCCGCTGGGGTGCGGCCGGGGGCGAAGTGGAGGGCGAGGGGACGATCGCAGACGAGGAGACGGTCCGGGACCGGCTGGCGCCCCTGCCGGTCGAGGCCCTGCGGATCGACGACCGGACCCTGACGCAGGCGCGGCGGTTCGGGCTGAAGCGGATCGGCGACCTCTATCCCATGCCGCGCGCCGGGCTGGCGCGCCGGTTCCGGGACGGGGCCGGTGTGGGACTGGTCCAACGGCTGGATCAGGCGCTGGGCTTCGCGGGCGAGGCCCTGACGCCGGTGCGGCCGCCGCCGAAATACCGCGCCTGGCGGACATGGATGGAGCCGGTCGAGGATATCGAGGGCGTGGAGGCGCGGCTGATCGAGTTGGCCGCCGACCTCGCCGCGCCGCTGGTGCGGGACGGGCAGGGGGCGAAGGCCCTGACCCTGACGGGTTTCCGCTCGGACGGCGGGACGACGCACCTGTCGGTGCGCATGGGGCGTCCGGGGCGGGACGCCGGAATCTGGCTGCGGCTGTTCCGCGAGGCGGGGCTGGGCCGGCTGGAGCTGGGTTTCGGCCTCGACGCCATGATGCTGACCGCCGACGCCATCGAGCCCATGACGGCGCGGCAGGGCGCGCTGGAGAGCGAGGCCGAGGCGAAACAGGCCGAGAGCCTGGCCGCCCTGATCGACCGGCTGACGGCGCGGCTGGGCGAGGACCGGGTGCTGACGCCCGAGCCGGTCGACAGCTGGATTCCGGAACGGGCCGAGCGGTGGCGGCCGGCGCTGGGGCGGTCGCCGGCGGCGGCGAACGGCGACACGGGACGCCGGCCCATCCTGCTGCTGGACCCGCCCGAACCGGTCGAGGCCATCGCCGAACTGCCCGACGGCGCCCCGGCCCGCTTCACCTGGCGCAGGCTGTCGCGGCGGGTGACGCGCGCCGACGGCCCCGAGCGGCTGTCGCCCGAATGGTGGCGGCCCCGCCCCGACGACCGGCAGGTGCGTACGCGCGACTACTATCGCGTCGAGGATGACGCGGGCGGCCGCTACTGGCTGTTCCGCGAAGGGCTGTATGGGCGCGAATATTCCGGCGCGCCGGAAGAACGCGCGCCGTCGTGGTGGATGCACGGGGTGCTGCCGTGACCTGGGACGGCCGGTACGCCGAGCTCGGGGCCATGACCAATTTCAGCTTTCTGGAAGGGGCGTCGCACCCGGGCGAGCTGATGATGCAGGCCAAGTCGCTGGGCCTGGCCGCCGTCGGGGTGGCCGACCGCAATACGCTCGCGGGCATGGTCCGGGCGCTGATGGGGGCGGAGGACGTCGACATCCCGCTGGTCGTCGGGTCGCGGCTGGGCTTCACCGACGGGACGGAGCTGATCGTCTTCCCGCGCGACCGCGCCGCCTGGGGGCGCCTGTGCCGGCTGCTGTCGCTGGGCAAGAGCGAGGCCTTCTCCGTCTCCTCCCCGTCGCGCAGCGATGGGGAGGGGGACCATCCGGAGCCGCAGGCGAAGGATGGTGGAGGGGCAGAGGCGCGGCCCCCCTCCGTCACGGCGCGTATTCGCGCCGCGCCACCTCCCCATCCTGCGGATGGGGAGGAGACACGCATCGCAAAGGCCGAGACGCGGCTGAGCTTCGAACAGGCGGCGGCCATGGGCGAGGGGATGATCGCGCTGGCGCCCGCGCCGGAACGGCCCGACGCGGCCTTCGAGGCGCGGCTGGCAGCGTGGCGAAGGCGCTGGCCGGACGACCTCTATCTGGCGGCGGCGCCGCTGTGGCGCGGGGATGACCGCAAGCGCCTCAACCGGCTGGCGGCGATGGCGCATCGCACGGGCGCGCCGATGATCGCGACCAATGCCGTGCTGTATCATCACCCCGACCGGCGGACGCTGCAGGACGTCCTGACCTGCATCCGTGAGGGGACGACCATCGACAAGGCCGGGCGTCGACTGCAGGCCAACGCCGAACGCCATCTGAAGCCGCCGGCGCAGATGGCGCGGCTGTTCCGGGGGCATGAGGCGGCGCTGGCGCGGACCATGGCGGTGGCGCGGGCCTGCACCTTCTCGCTTCGGGAGCTCAGCTACCAGTATCCGGACGAACCGGTCCCGCCGGGCTATTCCGCCCAGGGCTGGCTGGCGCGGCTGACGCTGAAGGGGGCCCGGACGCGATGGCCCGGCGGCGCGCCCGATCGCATCCGGGCGATCATTCTGAAAGAGCTCCGGCTGGTTCAGGAACTGAACTACGCCCCCTATTTCCTGACCGTCCACGACATCGTCGCCTGGGCGCGGTCACGGCCCGATCCGATCCTGTGCCAAGGGCGCGGGTCGGCGGCGAACTCGGTAATCTGCTTCTGTCTGGGCATCACCAATGTCGATCCCACGCGGCAGGAGGTGCTGATCGAGCGGTTCATCTCCTCAAACCGCTCCGAACCGCCCGACATCGACGTCGATTTCGAGCACGAGCGGCGCGAGCAGGTGATGCAGTACGTCTATGAGCGCTACGGCCGCGACCGGGCGGGGATCGTGGCGACCATCATCCACTACCGGCCGCGCTCGGCGATTCGGGACGTGGGCAAGGCCCTGGGCCTGACCGAGGACGTCACCGCCCGCATGGCCGACACGGTCTGGGGCTCATGGGGCTCGGAGGTGAAGGACGAGCACGTCGACCGGGCCGGTCTGAGCCGCGACGACGTGCGGATGCGGCTGGCTCTCGACCTGACCGCCGAGCTGATCAAGTTTCCACGCCACCTGAGCCAGCACGTCGGCGGCTTCGTGCTGAGCCAGACCCCGCTGATCGAGATCGTGCCGATCGGCAATGCGGCGATGGCCGACCGGACCTTCATCGAATGGGACAAGGACGACATCGACTTCCTCAAGCTGATGAAGGTCGATGTGCTGGCGCTGGGCATGCTGACGGCGATGAAGCGGGCGTTCCGCATGATCGGCGAGACCTATGGCCGGCCCCTGCCGGACACCGCCGCCGTGCCGGCCGAACGGCGCGGAGTCTATCGCATGCTGTGCAAGGCGGATTCGGTCGGGGTCTTCCAGGTCGAGAGCCGGGCGCAGATGTCCATGCTGCCGCGCCTGCGGCCGGTGGAGTTCTACGATCTGGTGGTGCAGGTCGCCATCGTCCGGCCCGGCCCGATCCAGGGCAAGATGGTGCATCCCTATCTGCAGCGACGGATGGAGCGACGGGCTCACGAGGCGAGGCATGGTCCGGGCAGCTACCGCTTCTCCATGCCGGGCTCGGCCGCCGATCCGGACGAACTGGCCAATGTGCTGCGCAAGACCCTGGGCGTGCCCCTGTTCCAGGAGCAGGCGATGAAGATCGCCATGGTCGCGGCCGAGTTCAGCGGCGAGGAGGCGAACGGCCTGCGCCGGGCCATGGCCACCTTCCGGCACAACGGCACCATCGGCGATTTCGAGGAGAAGATGGTCGGGCGGATGATCGCGCGCGGCTATGACGCCGACTTCGCCCAGAACTGTTTCAACCAGATCAAGGGGTTCGGGGAATACGGCTTTCCTGAGAGCCACGCCTGCTCCTTCGCCCATCTGGTCTATGTCTCGGCCTGGGTGAAGTGGCTGTACCCGGACGTCTTCGCCGCCTGCCTGCTGAACAGCCAGCCCATGGGCTTCTACGCCCCGGCCCAGATCGTCCGCGACGCGCGCGAGCACGGGGTCGAGGTGCGGCACCCGGATGTGAACGCCAGCGACTGGGACGCCACGCTGGAGCGCCGGCCGCGCCGCCGGCGCCGCGCCCTCCGCCTCGGCATGCGGTCCATCGACGGGTTCAAGAGCGTCTGGGCGGAGGCGATCATGGCGGCGCGGGAGGCGGGTCCCTTCGCCGACCTCGACGACCTGCGCCGCCGCGCCGCCCTGCCGCCGTC
>NZ_BSOY01000120.1 GCF_030160755.1 Brevundimonas denitrificans
GGGGCGGGTCCGCCGTCCGGGCCGAACCGGGCGACCCCGCCATGGCCGCGGCGCGCCGGGTCGAAGCCGCCCTCGCCGCCTGCGGGACCGCCCGGCCCATGGTCGAGGCCATCTGCATCCGCGCCTCGGCCCTGCAAGCCGCCGAGCGAGACCTGGGTCTGCGCCGCCGCGAAGGAAAAGGCCTGCTGCAAAAAGGCCTTGCCGCCCTGGCGACGCACTATCGCATCGGTTGATGCATCGAATTCGCGACGGAAGGCCGGCCGCCGCACGTTACACGCTCGTAACTTTTTCCTGTCGGGATTCAGCCATAGGGTGAAGTTGAAAGCGCGCTCCCCTTGGGGCGCGCTATCGCGTTGAGGCGACGGGCTCCCAATGCCGTCGAATTCGGGGATGTCGGTGAAGTCAGTGATCTTTTGCGGCCTCGTCGCCGGCATGCTTTCCGTCGCAGATCCCCTTGCCGCCCAGGAGGCGGTGCCCGCCGGTCTGCTCACCGAAGTCTGCCTGCCCTACGCCAACCGCGCCCAGACCTTCGAACGGGCGATCCGCGCCGCCCGCGAACTCGAATTCCGCCGCCCGGTCAACGACACCGCGCCGCTCGAGGAATGGGCCTCCGAGGTCACCATGGTTTCCAAGGACGGCGTCTGGCGCGTGAAGATCGAGGAAGGCTCTGTCGAACGCGACGAGCGCCCGGCCTATGAGGCCAGCTGCACCATCTCATCCAGCCGGGCCAGCGCTCGCGAACTGGCGGAGCTCGGCCGCCGCGCCTTCCGCGATCCCCGATACTGGACCACGCCGCCAGGCAACGACCGGCGCTGGGATCGCCGCAGCGCCTACCCCGACGAATACGGCCTGGCCGTCGAGGTGAGCGAGCGGCCCGGCGAGCGTCCGACCATGACGGTCCGCGGCTCCTACTACTGAAGCTCCGCGGTCAGGCCGCCGCGGCGGCGTCCCTGATCCGTCCCACCATGCTGTTCAGGCCGTTGGCGCGCTGACGCGTCAGGGCCGACGGCAGGCCCAGACGATCAAGAGCCGCGCGGGCGTCAAACGCCAGGATCTCAGCCGGGGTCCGACCTGAATAGAGCCGCAGCAGCAGGGCGATATTGCCCTTGGACAGGGCGCTGTCGCTGTCGGCGGCGAACACCAGTCGATCCCCCTCGCGGCGCACCGCCAGCCAGACCTGCGCGGCGCAGCCCGGCACCTTGTGGTCCTCGGTCCGATCTTCCTCCGGCAGGGGCGCCAGACCCTTGCCCAGGTCGATGACGTATTCGATCCGGCCTTCCCAGTCGCCGAGCAGGTCGAACTCCTCGACCAGTTCGGCCAGGACGTCGTCGATGGAGGGGGCGTCGGTCATGGGCGCCAGATAGGCCGGACCGGCGTTAACGACAACCGCCTGTCCTTTCCCCGGAATTCCGCCCGGACGGGCTTGTCGGCAGTCGCCTGGAACGCGTGCGGGCTTTGGACGACTCACCCGGACGGCTAGGCTGGGAAGGCCGGCGGCGTCCTGTCCGGCCCGCCCCAATCCGCTCTTGATCCAGTCCGCCCGCCCTGACCCGAAGCCTCTGCCCGACGCTCCGGCGAGCGATCGTCCGTCGCTGGCTGCGTGGCATGCGGGCTGGGCGGTGGCGGCGGCCCTGCTGGCTCTGGGCGGACGCTGGATCGGCGGCATCGACGGCCCGCTGTTCTACGGCGTCCTGGCCATGGTGGTTCCCGGCCTGAGCGGTCTGGGTCTCCTGCGCCGCGACGGCCCGGACGAGCGGATGGTCCTGCTTGCCATCTGGGGTCTGGCGGTCCTGCTGGCGGCGGCGCTGTCCGGCGGCCTGACCGGACCTCTGAGCGGCTTTGTCTTCCTTCCGCTGGCGGCCGGGATCGCCCTCGGCGGTCCCCGACCCGTGCAGGCAGGGGCGTTTGCTGTCGGCGTCGCGGCTCTGGCGGGCATGCTTTCGGCCTGGGTCAATCCGGGACCCCACCTTCCCGCTCTGGCGGCCATTTCAGCGCTGCTGACCGCCGCCGCCGCCGCCCTGGCGGTGCGCCTGTCATGGCGGCAGCGGGAAGCCCGGCTGACGGCGGCCGAGGCCGAGACGGCCCGGGTCGAAACCCTGCTGGCCGCCCAGCCCGGACTGACTCTCGTGCTTGAACCTTCAGGCCGGGTTCTGGCCGCCTATGGCGCGCCGCCGGTCTCGCTGCCGGTCGACCCCCTGTTCGAGAGCGGGCTGGTGGCCGCGGTGCACGCCCCGGACCGGCCCCGCCTTCTGGACGCCATCGACCGCGCCATGAAGGGCCATGACGGCGCCGCCCTGTTCGCGCCCCGGATGGCCCTGGACCGCCGCGTTCAACTGATCATGCGGCGGCTCGACGATCCGTCCGGCCCGCGCCTGATCGCCCAGGTCTTCGACGCCACCGCCCAGTACGCCCGCGAACTGGGCCTCGAGATCGCCCGGGCCGAGGCTGAGACGCGCGAGGCGGGCAAGACCCGGTTCCTCGCCAATATGAGCCATGAGCTGCGCACGCCCCTGAACGCCGTGCTCGGCTTCTCGGACATCATGCGCCAGCGCATCTTCGGGCCCCTGCCCGACCGCTACGGCGAATACGCCGAGAACATCCATCAGGCCGGCGGCCACCTGCTGGACCTGATCAATGACGTGCTGGACGTCACCAAGATCGAGGCTGAGCGCTACGCCCTGACGCTGGAGCGGTTCGACGCCCGCGAAGTGGTGTCCGCCGCCATGGCCCTGGTCCGCGTCAACGCCGACGACAAGGGCGTGACCCTGTCCAGCGTCCTGCCCGCCGACCCGGTCGAGGTCTCGGCCGACAAGCGCGCCCTGAAACAGATCGCCCTGAACCTGCTGTCCAACGCCGTGAAATTCACGCCCCGCGGCGGCGCGATCACCGTCACGGTCGAGGCCATCGGCCCCTATCTCGAGGTGGTCGTCGCCGACACCGGCGTCGGCATCGCCCCCGAAGACGTACGCCGACTGGGCCGCCCCTTCGAACAGGCCGGCGAGATGGAGCAGCGCCGCCAGGGCACCGGTCTCGGCCTGTCGCTGGTCCGCGCCTTCGCCGAGCTGCACGGCGGCCGCATGAGCATCGACTCGACCCTCGGCGAAGGCACGGCGGTCACAGTGCGCCTGCCCGTCGCCCTGATCGCCCGCGCGCCCGCGCCCGAGGGGGGGGCCGAAATCATCCAGATGCCCATGAAGGGCGGGGGCTGACGGGTCGCGACGGCGACCTACAGCATTCCCATCGCCAGGAACGCCCGGCCCGCCGTGAAATCCCCCGCCTCAAATTTCGCTGTCGCGACACTGCCGTCACGGAAGTGGAATTCGATCGCGAAGGTCTCGCGCGGGTCCAGACGCTCGAGCGCGGCGGCGGCCGAGGCGGGGAAACGCCAGGCCTCGCCGGTGCGGCGGTCCTCGGCCAGCAGGGTCGGGGCGGCCGAACTGACGCCCGTGGCCCACAGGCTGGCGCGGGCCGAGACCGGAACCAGACCGTCGCCGGCCAGCCAGGGACGGGAAACCCGGACCGGATCGCGCAGGACGATGCGCGCCGCATAGGGACGGGACCGGCCGACAAAACTGACCACCGCGGTCAGGCCGGTCGCATCGCCCTTGCCCGCATAGCCGAAGGCCACCGGCGAGGCGCCGACCACCGACATCTGCTGCAGCCGCCAGTTGGCGTCGGGCGAACTGACGCGGTTCGCGGTCCACGAGCGGCGGACGCCGGGGAAGACCATGCGCGGCGTGCGCAGCCAGCCTGCAAAGGCGCCGTCGACCCGCGCGCGGACCGTGGCCAGCTGCGGATCGGCGCACGACACGGCGCCGGCGCGGGCGCGGG
>NZ_BSOY01000121.1 GCF_030160755.1 Brevundimonas denitrificans
CGCGCGGTCGGCCGCAGCGGCCCCGGCCTGGGCGGCGTCGGCGGCGGCCTCCAGCGCATCGACGGCGCGGGGCAGGTCGCCGGAAAGCCGTTGCTCGAACGCCTTGAGCACATGGGCGGGCGTCTCGCCGTCCAGAGGCACGAGGTGCAGGCTGACCTCCGCGCCCTTTGGACCGACGTAGGTGCAGACCGTGCCGCCTTCAGAGGCCGAACCCTTGCGCGTCAGGGAGCCCATCGTCTGCGGGCATTGCAGCGTCTCGACGACCTTGAGCACGCCCTTGGCGTCATTGTTCTCGCTGCGGGTCGAGGAGATGCGCACGCCGTCGCCGCAGGCGGCGAGCCCGGCGAAGGCGCAGAGGGTCGGGATCAGAAAGGGACGTAGGGGCATCAACGAGGGGTCCTGGTACGCTTTCATCCTGCGCGCGCCTGATTCATTTTCCAGTGAAATCGCGGTAAGGCGCGTGTCGAAACCTGTTCGTTCGTGTGTTCGCCTTGTTACGTTCCGGGGCGGGAGGCCTCGCGACGGTGGAGGAAGGCGAGACGTTCGAACAGGTGAACGTCCTGTTCGTTCTTCAACAGGGCGCCGTGCAGCGGGGGGATCAGCTTGTTGGGCGATTTCTCGCGCAGGGTCTCGGGATCGACATCGTCGACCAGCAGCAACTTGAGCCAGTCGAGCAGTTCCGAGGTCGAAGGCTTTTTCTTCAGGCCCGGGGTATCGCGCATTTCGTAGAAGGTCTTGAGCCCCTCGGAGACCAGCCGCGGCTTGATGCCGGGGAAATGGACGTCGACGATGGCCGTCATCGTTTCGACGTCCGGGAAGCGGATGTAGTGGAAGAAGCAGCGGCGCAGAAAGGCGTCGGGCAGCTCCTTCTCATTGTTTGAGGTGATGACGACGATGGGGCGGACCTCGGCGCGGATCGTCTCGTCCGTTTCCTGGACATAGAATTCCATCCGATCGAGTTCCTGCAGCAGGTCGTTGGGAAACTCGATGTCGGCCTTGTCGATCTCGTCGATCAGCAGGACGGGGCGGTTCGGGGCGGTGAAGGCCTCCCACAGCTTGCCGGGCTTGAGGTAGTTGCGCACATCGTGGACGCGGGCCTCGCCCAGCTGGCTGTCACGCAGGCGCGAGACGGCGTCGTACTCGTACAGGCCGTTGTGGGCCTTGGTCGTCGACTTGATGTGCCAGGTGATCAGCGGGGCGTTCATCGCCCTGGCGATCTCATAGGCGAGGACGGTCTTGCCGGTGCCGGGCTCGCCCTTGATCAGCAGGGGACGTTCCAGGGCCACGGCCGCATTGACCGCGATCCTGAGGTCGTCGGTGGCGATATAGTTGGACGTGCCTTCGAAGCGGTCGGTCGGGCGGGACATGGCGGTTCCGGGTTGTGGTCCGTTTCGGGTTAGCGAAGCCGGGGCGGGTTAACAACGATCATGTGGAGGGAGGAGCGGCAAGGTCTTCCTCCACCGCCTTGCGCTCCATGGCCTCAAGGTGAAACAGCGGCCGGGAGATGACGAAATCCTCGATGTCCGCTGGCAGGCCTGCGCGGAGCAGGCGCAGATACATCTCCTCGCGGTTCGACATGGGCTGATATTCGCCGGTCAGCAGGCCTTTCAGACGGATGAGCTGGAGGGACCGGATGAATTCCCGGTCGGTCAACCGGGGTGATCTGCGGCGGCGGGCCATGGTTGTCCTTTCGATCAGACACGGGTTCGCGCTCTCCGGCATCGCTGCCGGAAAGTTCGGGGAGGGCGCGGAGCGGCCGGGCCTCGCCCGGTGATTTG
Source organism: Brevundimonas denitrificans (assembly GCF_030160755.1). Taxonomy (GTDB): domain Bacteria; phylum Pseudomonadota; class Alphaproteobacteria; order Caulobacterales; family Caulobacteraceae; genus Brevundimonas; species Brevundimonas denitrificans. The sequence continues at coordinate 1,779 of NZ_BSOY01000121.1, forward strand.
ATTGTTTTACCGTTTCGACGAAGCGGACCGCCCCGCGCAGTCGTTTTCCACGCGCCCTCCGGGTGGCGGCCCTGATTTCGGGCCTGACCGGATCACCGCCGCCGACATTGCTGCCGGCGACACGCGGCGGACATGACGGCCTTGCCGTCAGCGATCCGCGCAAGAAGCGCGCGGCGAGCAAGCAGAGGCCATCCATCGACCTCCACGAGGACCCCCGGACTCTCCTCCGCCCGGGCTTCATCGCTCGACCACAGCCCGCCGACATCGGGGCGCTGGATCCGACGCCCTCCCCACCGACGGGATGGGAGGAGTCTGGCGGAGGCCGTTCCTATGGCGGGCTGGTGACGCTGTAATTTTTGAAAGACGTGCGGGATCAGGGGGTTGGCGGCTCGGGATATGCTGGCAATCGATGGATGGGTAGCAGCGTTCTACTGTCTCCTCCCTGTCGCGAAGCGATGGGGAGGTGGCGCGGCGCGCCTTTGCGCCGTGACGGAGGGGTGGAAACGGCGCCGCGGCATTCGTCGCGTGATCGCATGCGATCACGCTCCACCCCTCCACCACGCTTCGCGTGGTCCCCCTCCCCGCGAAGCGGGGAGGAGACACGAGGTCCTACCCCGCCCGTCGGATCAGCTCATCCGCCAGATCGGCGGTCAGATAGCCGTCGGCGAGGCGGCCCTCGGCGATCTGCCAGCGGCGCAGGGCGGCGCGGGTGTTGGCGCCGACGACGCCGTCGATGCCCTGGGTGTCATAGCCGAGCCGGGTCAGGGCGGCCTGGGCGCCGATGCGCTGGTCGCGGGACAGGGGGGCGTCGTCGGGCCAGCTTGCGACCAGACCGGGGCGACCCGCGATGCCGTCGGCGGTCAGGCCGATGGCCAGGGCGTAGGAGACCGAGTTGTTGTAGCGGCGGATTACATAGTGGTTGGGCAGGGCCAGGAAGGCCGGGCCGCGGGCGCCCTGGGGCAGGAGGATGACCGCCTCCTCCAGCGCCTCGGCGGCGTTCGGAGAGCCGCCCCGGGCGAGGCTGACGCCGCGCTGGGCCCAGTACCGCCACGGATGGCGCGGGCCCTCGGCCTCGGCGTAGTCGAAGCCGGCGGGCAGGACGACCTCATAGCCCCAGGTCTGGCCGGGCTTCCAGCCGGCGCGGGCGAGCAGATTGGCGGCCGAGGCGAGGGCGTCCGCGTCCGAGCCCCAGATGTCGACCTTGCCGTCGCCGGTCTGGTCGACGCCGAGACGCAGATAGGCGTCGGGCATGAACTGGGTCTGGCCCATGGCGCCGGCCCAGCTGCCCTTCAGGCCCGCGCGGTCGCGGCGGCCGTCGATGACGATGTCGAGCGCATTCTTCAGTTCACCTTCGGCCCAGTCGCGGCGGCGGCCGTCCCAGGCGAGGGTGGCGAGGGAGCGGATGACGTCATAGTCGCCCTGGATGGCCCCGAAGGCGCTCTCATTGCCCCAGACCGAGACAAGGATTTCGGTCGGCACGCCGAACCGCTGGGTCACCTCCCACGGCACGCGGTCGATGCGGGCGCGGCCCTGGGCGATGCGCGTGGCCGAGGCGGCGGACTGGACATAGGCGCCGGCGGGGCGGCTGAACTCGGGCTGGTTGCGGTCGAGGCGGATGACCGACGGATCGGGCTCGAGGCCGGCGAGCTCGCGCTCGTATTCGGCGCGGCGGGCCCCGCCGTGACGGGCGAGGAACCCCTGCTTCCAGCCGTCGAACCCGGCCTGGTCGACCACGACGGGCGCGGGCGTCGCCGGCGCGACCGGGGC
>NZ_BSOY01000122.1 GCF_030160755.1 Brevundimonas denitrificans
GTGGCCGCCGCCGCGCCCGCGGCCCCCAGTCGGTTGACGGCCCCCGAGCGCGAGCGGGCCAGGCCGGCGATGGCCGCCATCGGCTGTTCCGCGCGCAGGGCGACCTGACCCTGCAGACGGCCGTCGCCGTCAGCGGAGAGGGTTTCGCTCTCGATGCGGGCCCGGCTCTCGCCGGCTTCCAGTTCGCCCTTGATGGCGGTGAAGCGTCCGCCCGCGGCGGTCCAGGCGGCGAAGACGCCGGCGCTGTCCATGCCGCTCAGGCGGCTGGCGTTGACGACGGTGGCTTCGATCCGCGCCGTAAGACGCCCCTGCCGCGTCGCCCCCTCGACCGGCCCGCCGGGACGCCCGCGGGCCTCGACCAGTTCGAAGGCCACGTCCATCTCGTCCGTGGCGGCCAGGCCGTCGGTCAGGTGCGGTCGGAGGTTGAACAGGATCCGCTCGGCCGAGGCGATGGGAAAGGGTTCGGCGTCGCGATGGGCGGTGAAGGTCGGGCGGATAAGTTCGACCCGCAGGTCGGGAAAGCGCTGGCGCAGATGGCTGACGCTGAGGCGCAGGCCGTCGCCGCGCACGCCGACCTTGCCCTTGTCCGCCCGGCTCAGGGTCAGGCCGTCGGGGGCGATCACCACCCAGCGGTCGGGGTTGTAGGCATTGGCCTCGGCCACCAGTTCCGGCGCGGCGAAGCCGTGGCCCGAGGGCGCCGTGACGTCGACGTGCGGAATCGACACCCGCGCCCGGAAGGGCCAGCCGGTCGTCGTCACGGCGGCGCGGGTGACGGTCCAGCCGTCCTGCCGCAGGGTCTCGACCTGGGCCTCCAGCCGGGTCTCGATCTGGTCGGTCAGCCAGAACCACCACCCGGTCCAGCCGGCCAGCAGAAGGCCGACGATCACGAAGGGAACGGCGAGGCCGCGGCGGGAATGGCGGGTCGGGGTCTGGGCGCTGTCGGTCATCCGGGCACCGTCTAGTCCGCCTTGAGAAACGCGCCAACCTGTTCGACCGCTTCGGCCAGACCCATGCGCTGAACTTCGGTCCCCGGTGGAAGGCTGGCGAACAGGCGGGTCGGGGCGGCGGCGTCCAGCATGACGAAGACGCCCTTGTCGTCGGCGCGGCGGATCAGCCGGCCGAAGGCCTGGGCCATTTTGGCGCGGGCGAGAGCGTCGTCGAAATTGCGTCCGCCCGCGCCCTCGCCGCCGAAGCGCAGGCGGCGCGCCTTGTGCAGCAGGTCGGGCCGCGGCCACGGAACACGGTCGAAGGCGAGGATGCGCAGGGACCGGCCCGGCACGTCGACCCCGTCCCGCACGGCGTCGGTGCCCAGCAGGCAGGAGTCCTGCTCGGCCCGGAACACATCGACCAGCGCCCCCACTTCCAGCGGATCGACGTGCTGGGCGTAGAGGGGGATGCCGGCTTTCGCGAGGTCCGGCCCCAGCCGCTCATAGACCGCCTTGAGCCGGCGGATGGCGGTGAACAGGCCCAGACCGCCGCCGCCCGCGGCAAGGAACAGTTCGCGCATGGCCGCCGCCGTCTGGCGCGTGTCGTCCTTGACCAGGTCGTTGACGACGATGACCCGGGCGTTGGCGGCATAGTCGAACGGGCTCTCGACCTTCAGCGTCCGGGCCGGTTCGATCAGCCGCGCCGAGCCGGTCCGCAGCCGGGCCATGTCGAAGGGATCGTCGGCGTTCGGATCGGACAGGGTGGCCGAGGTCACCAGCACGCCGTGGGCCGGCATGATGACGGCGGCCTCCAGCGGCACGGTCGGGTCGATCCAGTGACGGCGCAGGGCCACGTCCATGATGCGGCCGAAGGCGGCTTCGGCAGACAGCCAGTCGAGGAAGTCGGGGTCGGGCTCGTCGGACGACACCTCGAGCGCCGCCAGCATCGAGCGCCAGCCGGGCAGGGTCATGCGGGCGCGGCGGTCGAGGCCGCGCAGGGCGCCCTCGATGCGGGCGCGGGAAGCGCCATCCAGCTCCGAGGCCTCGTCGTCGAGGATGTCTTCCAGATGCCGCGACAGGGCCAGCAGCGGCGCCTCGACGGCGGCCAGGGCCTGGGCGGCCTCGCGCGCGGCCTCCAGCACCGGTTCGGTGACGGGGCGCAGGGAACACTCCATGCCGAACTCGACGCCGCTGCCCGAGGCGTTCTCGGATGTTCGGGCGCGAAGCTGTTCCAGGGCGGCCAGCAGGAAGCGTTCGATCGGCCCCACCGGATTGACCTCGCCCGAGGCCGGGGCGATGCGGCCCGACACGCCCTCGCCGGGCAGCTGGGCGGCGGCGCGGACGGCGTCCTGAAGCGCCTTGGTCGCCGCCTCATTGTCGGCGCAGAGGTCGCCCAGCCGCTGTTCCAGACCACGCCCGCGTCGGCCCCGGCCCTCGGGACCGCGCAGCCAGCGGCGCAGCTCGGCGGCCTCCTGACCGGACAGGCAGGCCGAGAAGGCGCTGTCGGCCGCGTCGAACAGATGGTGGCCCTCGTCGAAGACGATCCGCTTCAGCGCCGCGGTCTCGCCGTCCTGTTTCAGCCCCCGCGCCGACCGGGCGCCGTCGAAGGCGGCCTGCGTCATGACGAGGGCGTGGTTGGCGACGACGAGGTCCGCGCGGCGGCTGGCGCGGATGGTTTTTTCGACGAAACAGGTGCGGTAGTGCGGACAGGCGGCGTGGACGCATTCGCCGCGCCGGTCGACGAGGTTGGCGGCGCTGGCCTGATGGCTCGGCCCCGTGGCGAACAGGCCGGGCAGCCAGCCCGGATAGTCGCCGCCGGTCATGTCGCCATCACGTGTGTGCATGGCCCAGCGGCTGGCCAAGGCCATGCCGATCAGGTCGCCGTTCCCCAGCTGCGCCGCCTGCACCATGTCCTGCAGGTTCAGCAGGCAGAGGTAGTTTTCCCGTCCCTTGCGAACCACGGTCTTCTTCTTGCGCTCGACCGGATCGGGCCACAGGGCGGCGCTTTCACGATCGATCTGACGCTGCAGGGCGCGGGTGTAGGTCGAGACCCAGGCCGCGCCCTGATTGCGCTCGGCCCACAGGCTGGCGGGGGCGAGGTAGCCGAGGGTCTTGCCGGTGCCCGTGCCGGCCTCGGCCAGCAGGAAGCGGGGACGGCCCTCCTCATTGCGCGGCGAGAAGGCGTAGGCGGCCTCGGCGGCGTAGTCGGACTGGGTCGGCCGGGTTTCGTCGAGGCCGGACGCCTGAAGCAGCTTTTCCAGCCGGATGCGGGCGGATTCGGAATCGACGGGCGCCGAGCCGGCCTCGCCGCGCGGGGCTTCGTCCTCCCATTCCGGCAGGCGCGACCAGGCGTCGAGGCCGCTGCCGCGATGCTGGCGGTCGCGGAGCGGCTGGGTCTGCAGGGCGCCGGAAACGCGCCAGGCCCATGACCAGCCCGCGCGGCCCAGGGTCTCGGCCAGGGTGACGGCGGCCTCGCGGTCGGGATCGACCAG
>NZ_BSOY01000123.1 GCF_030160755.1 Brevundimonas denitrificans
CGCGCGATCTCCGGCGTCACCGCCTGCCGCGCCGCGTGGCGCAGGGCCCGGTCCTCAAGCGCGCTGGAGCCCTTGTCGATCCGCCGCGCGATCTCCGGCGTCACCGCCTGCCGCGCCGCGTGGCGCAGGGCCCGGTCCTCAAGCGCGCTGGAGCCCTTGTCGATCCGGAACTCCACCCCGGTCAGCCGCCCGACCGCATGGCCCTCGACGATCACCGCGCCGTCGGCCTCGACCTCGGCGACCGCATCCTCGGTCACGTTCAGCGCCCGCATCAGGGCGGTGGTGCGCCGGTCCACGAACCGCGCCGTCAGCCGCTCGTGCAGCACATCGGACAGACGTTCTTCCAGCGCCTTGGTCTTGTCCCGCCAGCCCTGCGCCTGATCCAGCCAGTCGGGTCGGTTGGCGATATAGCTCAGCGTCCGCACCCCGCTCAGCCGCGCCGACAGCTGATCGATCTGGCCATCGTCGCGGTCCAGTTCCGCGAACCGGGGCGCGATCCAGTCGGCGGTCAGCCGACCGCGCTTTCCCGTCAACGCCTGGAAGATCTCCTTCGACAGCCGTCCGTGCTCATCCAGCGTCGTCTTCTGGAAGTCGGGCAGCTGGCACGCCTCCCACAGCCGCATGATCGCCCCGCGCGACCGCCCGACGCGCGCCACCTCCTCATCCTTGATCAGCCGCCGCAGCAGGGTCTCGTCCAGCGCCGGCTGGGTCAGGTTCAGGCCGCGCAAGCCGGGCGTCACCGTCAGCGAGCGCAACAGGTCGGGCAGGGTGTCGAAGTCCAGCCGGGCGTTGCGCCACTCGGCCCCCTCGACCGGATCGAACCGGTGCTCGACCACCTGTTCGACCAGGTCCTGATCCAGCTCCACCGCCTCGCCGGTGACGCCGAAGGTGCCGTCCCTCAGATGTCGCCCGGCCCGCCCGGCGATCTGGCCGATCTCATGGGCGTGCAGCCAGCGCGTCCGCCGCCCGTCGAACTTCCTCAGGCCGGCGAAGGCGACGTGGTCGACCTCCATGTTCAGCCCCATGCCGATGGCGTCGGTGGCGACCAGGAAGTCCACCTCGCCGGACTGGAACAGCTCGACCTGGGCGTTGCGCGTGCGCGGGCTCAGCGATCCCATGACCACCGCCGCCCCGCCGCGCTGACGCCGGATCAGTTCGGCGATGGCGTAGACCTGGTCCGTCGAGAAGGCGACGATGGCGCTGCGGGCGGGCAGGCGGGTCAGCTTCTTCGATCCGGCGTAGCTCAGGGTCGACAGCCGTTCGCGCGACACGATCTCGACATCGGCGACCAGCGCCCGGATCAGGGGCGCCATGGTCCCGGCGCCGAGGAACATGGTCTCGAACCGGCCACGAGCGTGCAGCAGCCGCTGGGTGAAGACATGGCCGCGCTCCGGATCGGCGACCAGCTGGATCTCGTCCACGGCGAGGAATTCGACCTGACGCTCCAGCGGCATGGCCTCGACGGTGCAGACGAAATAGACGGCCCGCGGCGGGACGATCTTCTCCTCGCCGGTGACCAGGGCCACGGCCGACGCGCCGCGCCGCTTGACGATCCGGTCGTAGATCTCCCGCGCCAGCAGCCGCAGCGGAAGTCCGATCATGCCCGAGGCGTGGCCCAGCATCCGCTCGACCGCCAGATGGGTCTTTCCGGTATTGGTGGGGCCCAGAACCGCGACGACGCGCGAGGGGGCCTGTCCGGCGCCGCGATCACTCATAATGCTGAAAAGGTGGCGGTTCCCGCCCGGTTCCTCAAGCGGCGCCGCGACGATTGTACCCGAGCGTAAACGGGGCGGCGTGTTTCGGTGGAACAGGGGCGAAACGAATCAGGACCGAATCACCGACACGGCCCGATTCGGGGTTTGTTCACCCCAACATATTGTATCTTAAGATGGATTAACCACAATCGGGAACGGCGGTGTTCCAGCCTTCGGCCCGGCCGGATCACAAAATCGCAAGGGGCGGCGCGCGCAGACGCTTCCCCGCCGCCCCGTCACCCGCTAGGTCAGCCTGCGTGACCCCGTAGCTCAGCCGGATAGAGCAAGGCTTTCCTAAAGCAGAGGTCGGGGGTTCGAGTCCCTCCGGGGTCGCCACTCAACGCTTGCGCTTGAGGATCATCACCGCCGCCATCGCCAGGATGACGGCGGGCACGAGGATCAGCAGCCACGACAGAATGCGTTCGATGTCCATGGCCGCGCCCCTCCCCGGGACGGCCGCAAGGGGCGCGTCATCGCTCCGGAAGTCAAACGGGCCGCCCCGTAATCCCGCCGCCCGTTCGCCTCTGGGGGCGAAGGCTTTGGCCTCCCGGCGGGAAAGCGTTACGGTATCGCCGGTCGCGCGGGAGGCTCCAATGCGGACGAAGATCATCTGGATCGCTCTGGCCGTCGTGGCGGCTCTCGCGGCCTGGGCCCTGCTGACGCCGCCCGCGGCGCCGGGCCGGGTCGGGGTCAACCGGCTGGTCGAGAACGCCGTGACCACCACACGCGCCGGACAGACCGACTGGCGACCTTCAGTGACCGGGGCCGATGTGAATTTCGGCGACCGCGTCGCCACCGGCGCGGCCAGCCGTCTGGAGGTCAGCCTGCTGGACCGGTCGCTGCTGACCGTCGGCGCCCATGCGCAGCTGGAAATCGACCGCTTCGTCTATGACCCCGGGCGGGGCGTGACGGGCGTGGCGGTCTCGGTGCTGCGCGGGGCCTTCCGATTCGCCTCGGACAATCGCGGCGCCCAGCCCGAGGCCATCGCCTTCCGCACGCCCGGCTCCGCCATCGGCGTCCGCGGCACGGTGATCGAGGGCGTGGTGGGACCGGCGGCGGTGGCCTTCCTCGCCGGAATTCCGGGCGCGCCGGACCTGTCGGCCGAGTCCGACAGCGCGGCGGTGCTCATCCTCAGGGAGGGGGCGATCGGGGTCGCCGTCAACGGCCAGGACGTAGTGCTGGACCGGCCGGTGCAGATGGTCGCCCTGACCCGCACCCGGCTCTATCCGCCCTTCGGCGCGACCGATGAGACGAACCGGCGCTTCGAGGCCCTGCTGCCGACGCGGACGGGGACGTCCAGTCCGCCGGTTGCGGCGCCGCCGGTCGATCCGCCGGAGGAAACGCCCGCGCCGACCGGTCCCGTCCCGCCGCCTGCCGCGGTCGCGGACGACAAGCCTCAAGGTCCCGGCGCGCCGCCGCCGGGCGAACCGCCCGTCCGTGATCCTCCGG
>NZ_BSOY01000124.1 GCF_030160755.1 Brevundimonas denitrificans
CGCGGCGTCGCCGGTGGGCGAGGTGGTCGGGATCGGCGCGTTCAACTCGGCCTCGCGCGCGGCCGCGGCCTCCATGGCGCGGATCCGGCCCTCGGCGTCCCGGACGCGGGCGCCCAGGGCGGTGTTGTCGCGCCCGGCCTCGTCCAGCTGGAAGGTCAGTCGTTCGAGGTCGCCGTTCACGCGCTGGACGGTGGCCTCCAGATCGGCGAGCCGGCGGTCCATCAGGCCCACCCGGCCCTGCAGGGCGATGACCTCGGGATCAGGCTCGATGATCACCGGCTGGCCGGCGGCGTTGCGCTGGGTCACCGCGCGCTCGAGGCGGCGGACGTTGCGGTCCAGCTGATCCAGCCGCCGCTTGTCCCACTGCACAGGCTCCAGCGGCGTGGTCTGGGCCACGACCGTGGTCGTGCCCGCGATCAGGACGACGCCCAGAACAGAGATGAGGGCGTTGCGCGAACGGAGGGCGGAGGGAAACTTCAGCATGGTCGTTGTCGTCCCACCGATTTGAGGCCGGTTCAAGGTCTCCTCCCCGATGCAATGCGACGGGGAGGAGACCTTGGTTCCTAGCGCGCGGCGCCCGAGACGATGGCGGTGTGGGCGTTGCGGTTGCGGGCCCAGGCCTCTTCGTTCGAACCCGCGGCGATCGGGCGTTCCTTGCCGTAGCTGATGGTGTCGATACGGCCGGCGGAGACGCCGCGCTCGACCAGATAGCTGCGGACCGATTCAGCGCGGCGCGCGCCGAGGGCCAGGTTGTATTCGCGGGTGCCGCGTTCGTCGGCATTGCCCTCGATCCGGACGGTGACCTGCGGATAGCGCTGCAGCCAGGCCACCTGGGCGTCCATGCGGGGATAGGCTTCCGGTCGGATCGCATAGCTGTCGAGGTCGAAATAGACGCGGTCGCCGACGTTGACGACGAAGTCCTGTTCCGAGCCCGGCGCGGCGGCGCCGATGGCGCCGCCCGAGACCGGACCGGCGCTGTTGTCGGTGTACTGGTCATTGCCGGCGGGCGGGACGGCGTTGCCTGCGCCGGTGTCGGCCGGCGTGCGCGGGGTGCAGGCGGCGATCGCGGTCACGGCCAGGCCGACGGCGGCCAGACGGACGAGGGTCGAGGGCTTCATCATCGGGTCGTCTCCTTGGGTGGAGGCCGAAGCCTCCAGCTTGGCTGTAAAGGGTTGCTACTGACGCGCCAGCGGTTTCGCCAGTCGCGATAACGCGGGTTTGAGCCGAAAGGCTCCCTTGTGATCAGGTGGGGCAGCCGTCCGGGCCGCCGCCGCCCAGGTTGGCGGGCTGTTCGTCGAGGAGGGGCGACCAGGCGGGGTCGGTGCCGCGGCCCGCATAGCCAGCCTGTGAGACCACGCGGCCCGACAGGTCCACGGTCCACAGCCGGGTGTCGCCGCCCGGCGACTGGCGCGCGAACATGATGTAGCGGCCGTTGGGCGCCCAGGACGGACCCTCCTCGAAATAGCTGGACGACAGGATGCGCTCACCCGAGCCGTCGGTGTTCATGACGCCTGTAGAGAATCGGCCGCCGCCCTGTTTGGTGAAGGCGATCAGGTCGCCGCGCGGGCTCCAGTTCGGGGCGGTGTAGATGCCGCCGCCGCGCGAGATGGGCCGCTGGCCCGTGCCGTCGGCCCGCATCGTATAGAGCCGGGCGCTGCCCGACCGGTCCGAGGTGAAGACGATCTGGCTGTTGTCCGGGCTGAAGGAGGGCGAGGTGTCGATGCCGGGGTCGGTGGTCAGCCGGCGCAGCTGGCGGCTGGACAGGTCCATCACATAGACGTCCGTGTTGCCGCCCCGGATGATCGAGAAGGCCATCTTCGAGCCGTCGTTCGAGAAGCGCGGGGCCAGCACCTGGCCGTCGAACTCGCCGAGGCTTTCGCGCCGGCCGGTCGACAGGTTGAACAGATAGATGCGGCTGTAGTCCCGCCCCAGCGCCACATAGGTGATCTCATTGGGGTCGTTCAGCGAGAAGCGCGGCGACATGATCACCTCGTCGCCCTGGGTCAGATAGACGGGGTTGAACCCGTCCTGATCCGAGATGGCCAGACGCGACAGGCGATTCAGCTGGGTGCCGCTCTCAGAGACGAAGACCACGCGGCTGTCGAACAGGCCGCTCTCGCCGGTCATGCGCTGATAGATCAGGTCGGCGATCTTGTGGCCGATGCGGCGCCACTGCTCGGGCGTGGCGGTGAACTGGTAGGAGGCCAGCTGGCACTGGCGATAGGGGTCGTACAGGCGGAAGCCGAAGTCGTTGCGGCCGTCGGGCCGGCGCGTCACCGCCCCATACAGGACCGCCTGGGCGCCGATCGAGGTCCACTGCGGGAAGTTGGGGGCGTTGGCCAGGGTCAGGCCGGTCTCGACGAAGCCGGCCGGATCGAGCGGCTCGAAATAGCCCGAGCGGCGCAGGTCGGCGCGGATCACGCCGCCGAGGTCGGCGCCGTTCTCGCCGTTGAAATTGACGACCGCGATCTGCATCGGCCGCAGCACGCCCTGATCGATCTCGACCTCGACCGGATCGGTCGACTGGGGGGGAACCGGAGGCGTCTGGGCGGTGGCCGCGCTCACCGTCATCGCCAGGACGGCGACACTGGCCAGAAGTCGGTTCAATCGCATCAGGGGCTCCCGCAAGTTTCAATCCCGCCGCTCCTTATCGCCAGAGCGTGCGCACAAGACCAGCATGGCCGTGATTGGGGCGACTTTCAGGCCCCGTCACGCTTTGTCAGGTTCCGCGGCGTGGCGGTCACCGCCCCCGACACGCCCGTTCGGTGACGAAGGTGGGCCTGAAGCGTCCGCCGGGGAAGCCGGTCGGAACGTCGAACGGCGCTGTCTGGCGGATCGCCCGGACCGCGCCGTCGGCCGCGGCGCGCCAGACCGGGTCAGAACGGGCGCCGATCAGGGTCGGGCCGGCCGTGATCCTTCCCTGCTCGTCGAGGGTCACATCCATCTGGATGCGCAGCGCGTCCGCTCCGGGGATGTCGCAGGGCAGAATCCAGTTCGGATAGACCTGGTTGAAGACCGCCGTAATCTGCGGCCCGGTCGCCTGGGGCGCTGAACCTGCGCCGGTCTGTCCCGTCGGCGGGCGCGGTCCGGGACGCGGGCCGGGGCGAGGCGGACCCGCCAGCGCGTCGAGGTCGAGGGTCGGTTCGCGCGGCGGCGTCGGG
>NZ_BSOY01000125.1 GCF_030160755.1 Brevundimonas denitrificans
CGAGGCGGCGGTGCTGGCGGCGTGGCGCGCGCCCCTGCACATTCGGCCCGACGACCTCGCCCGCCGGGCCCTGGCCGGCGCCGCCCATGCGCTGAAGACTGGCGAGGGGCTGAACGCCGTCCGCCTCGCCCGCGCCGCCACCGAGATCGCCCGCCTCAACGACGTCCTGCAATGGGCCGAGGAGGACCCGGCCGAGTCCGACGAACGGTTCGAGGCCGGTCAGGCGATGATGCGGATGTTCCTGCGCGAACGGGCGCTGACCCTGGCGCAGGACCTGATGGCCGGCCGCGACCTGCCGCCCGAATACGAGGACCTGAAGATCGAACTGGCCCGGCTGGAGGCGATGCGGGCGGCGGCGGATGAGGGGGCGAAAGGGGAGGGATGACAGCTTTTCGCGATTTTTGGCGGGGAGTGTCATCTGACCCTCTCCCTCCCTCCCCGAGGGAGGGATGTCGGCGCGCAGCGACGACAGGGTGGGAGGGGCTCGGCGACGCATACGCCAGCGCCTGCCTCGCCGAAGCGCCCCCACCCGGCCTCGCCTTCGGCTCGGCCACCCTCCCCCGCGGGGGAGGGAGAAATGTGCGCCTTCCCCCGCTATACGCCTCCCATGCCCTCCCGCGCCGCCGCCCTCACCGTGCTGATCCTCGCCGCCATGGTGCTCGGCTTCGCGCCGATCCTCGTCCGCCTCTCGGACGCCGGGCCGGCGGCGGCGGGCTTCTGGCGCTTCGCCTTCGCCCTGCCGTGGCTGCTGGTCATGACGGCGCGGCCGGGCGGGGAGGGCGTCGGCCGGCCGTCGAACTGGATGGTGCTGGCGGGCGGCATGCTCGTGCTCGACCTCGGCTTCTGGCACTATTCGATCGCCTTCACCTCGGTGGCCAACGCCACCACATTGACCAATCTGACGCCGGTGGTGGTGACCCTCGTCGGCTGGTGGCTGTTCAAGGACCGGCCCAAGGCCCTGTTCCTCGTCGCCCTCGCCGCGGCCATCGCCGGGGCGGTGACCATGTCGCTGGGGGCCGACGGCGGGCAGGGGGCCAACCCCCCGCTGGGCGACGTCTTCGCCGCCGTCACCGCCCTCTGGTACGCGGGCTATTTTATCGCCGTGAAGGCCGCGCGCGGGCGGCATTCGGCCGGGCGGGTGATGCTCTGGTCGACCGCCGTCGCCGCGCCGGGCCTGCTGCTGGCGGCGCTGCTGCTGGGCGAACAGATACTGCCCGGCTCATGGGGCGGCTGGGCCGCCTGCGCCGGCCTCGGCCTGATGCATGTGGTGGGGCAGGGCGGGGTCGCCTGGTCGCTGGGCCGGCTGCCCGCCGCCCTGACCGCCGTGACCGTCCTGATCCAGCCGGTCGTCGCCGCCCTGCTCGGCTGGCTCATCTTCGCCGAGACCCTGACGCCGGTGCAGGCGCTGGGCGGGGCGGTGGTTCTGGCGGCGATCGTCCTCGCTCAATGGTCGTCGATCAAAAAGAAAGGCGCGGAGGTCGAGACCGCCGCGCCCGTCTTGTGATCGTGGTGTCAGCCTTGGCTTCAGAGAAGCTTCAGGTCGATCGCCGAGGTCTTGCCGCGCTGGGATTCCAGCTCGTATTCGACCTTGGCGTTTTCATCCAGGCCCTGCAGGCCCGCCTTCTGAACCGCGGTGATGTGGACGAATACGTCCTGACCGCCGCCATCGGGCTGGATGAAGCCGAAACCCTTCGTCGGGTTGAACCACTTGACCGTGCCGGTCGCCATAATGCGTCTCCTGAACGCGCTTTCCAGGCAGACGTCCCTCGGGGGACGCCCGTCAGCCCATCTGGACGAGCTCATTCAGCGAAGGAGCGAGCACGGGTGTGGACGCCGCGCGAAATCCGGACTGCGGCGACTTTTTCTCGCGCATTTGGGGAGCGGTCAACCCGCTTTGGCCGCCGTTTCGGCGAGGCGGGCGCGTGACGGCCCCGTGGCGCACAGCGACCGCGGCGCCCCGTCGAGGTGCAGGTGGTTGGCGTGGGCGTCGTTATAGTCCGGCGTCAGCACGGTCGAGAACACCCGGCAGGCCCCGTCGCGCAGCCGCCGCAGGAAGGTCGCCCCCTCCCGTCCGCGCGGGCCGTCTCCGGGCCAGTCCTCCAGCACCGAGACGCGCCGCCCGTCCTCCAGGGTCATGCCGCCGATATCCAGCGCATTGGCCCGCGCATGCTCGCTGGGCCGGGCGTTCAGGTCAGTCTGGCCATAGATGCGGCGGCAGCTGTAGGTGCCGACGTCGTTCAACCGGGCCACCCGGCTGCCGAAGGTCTGCATGGCCGCCGGCTGCAGCACCTGCCGCTCCCAGATGACGTAGCGCACCGCCAGCGGGCACTGCAGGACGGGGTTTCCGGGCAGGGGGGTGACGGCTCCGCCGGTGATGCGGATCGCCCCGCGGACGACGCAGAAGCCGCCGTCGTCGCGGTCCTCGGCCCGCTCCACCTGCACCCCGGCCTCGCGCAGCACCTGCATGCAGGCCTCGGTGACGGCGGCGGTCTCTTCCGGGGCGGCGGTGGCGGGCAGGACGAAATCCGCCACCTTGGCCGCCGTCGCCTGGCCGATCGGATGGCTGAGGTCGAGCGGCTTCCACGGCAGGTCCTGCTGTGGGGCGAACAGGTTCAGCAGGGCGAAGGCCGCGCAGACGCCGAGCGCCAGCTCCCACAGCAGGTTCCAGAAATCGGCGAAATCACGCTTCATGCCGGAACAGCCTTACGCGGCGGCGGCAGCCTCCGCCAGCCGCCGGACCAGGGTCGTGCAGGCCCGCTGCCCCGCGACGCCGTCGTTGGACAGGGCGATGAAGCCGAGGCCCCGCTCGGGCGCCGCCAGGACCGTGGCGAACCACATGGTGTTGGAGCCGTTGTGCGTGATCGTCGACCCCGGCCCGCCGACCCCGCCCCACGGCGCGGTCCCGACGCCCCAGCCCGCCGCATACGCCGGCGGTGCTGCGGCGGCGGGGGTCAGGAGATGACGGCGGGTCCCGTCGGTCAGCCAGTCCGGGGCGCCGCCCATCATGGCGCCGACGAAGCGGGCGTAGTCGGCCAAGCTCATATGCGCGGTTCCCGCCGGCCCCAGGGCCCTGGGATTGTCCGCGAAGCCCGCCGGATCGACGCCGAC
>NZ_BSOY01000126.1 GCF_030160755.1 Brevundimonas denitrificans
GCGGGCCAGCGCGCGACCCTCGCGCGGTTCCCGGGGGCCAATGCGCTGGTGATCTCGGCCTCGGCGGAGACGCAGCGGATGCTGGCCGAGGTGATCCGCCAGCTGGACCAGCGGCGCCAGCAGGTGCTGATCGAGGCGATCGTGGTCGAGCTGTCGGACAATGCGGTCAAGGAGCTGGGGGTGCAGTGGCTGCTGGCGGGCGAGGACGGCAATCCCGTCGGCCTGACCAACTACTCGGACCGGGCCGGGCCGCTGGTCCCGCTGGCGGGCGGGGCGGCGGCGGGGCGGCTGGAGGCCGACGATCCCCTGCGCGAACAGCTGCAGGAACTGGCCCTGAACACGCTTCTGGGCGCCAACGGCTTCATCGGCGGGGGCGGCGGGCGGATCGGAGACGGCCTGTTCGGCTTCATCATCCATGCGGCCAAGACCGATGCGGGCTCCAACCTGTTGCAGACGCCGTCGCTGATGACGCTGGACAATGAGGAGGCGACCATCCTCGTGGGTCAGGAGGTGCCGATCACGACCGGCGAGACCCTGCTGGACGGCAACGCCAATCCGTTCCGCACGACCCAGCGCCAGGACATCGGGGTCAAGCTGGTGGTGCGGCCGCAGATCAATGCGGGGGGTTCGATCACCCTGTTCCTGCGCCAGGAGGTCTCGAGCATCAACGGCGTCCTGACCGACAGCGCCAATGATCTGGTGCTGAACAAGCGCGAGCTGGAGACGACCCTGGTGGTCGACGACGGCGACATCGCCGTGGCCGGCGGCCTGCTGGACCAGAACGACCGGCTGTCGGTGGACGGGGTGCCGGGGCTGGCCAGCCTGCCGTACGTCGGCGGCCTGTTCCGCTCGACCAGCCGCCAGCGCGGGCGGACCAATCTGATGGTGTTCATCCGCCCGACCATCATCCGCAGCCCGGCCGACGCCCAGGCGCTGGCGGCGGACCGCTGGGGCTATATGCGCCAGCGGCAGCTGGACAACGCCCCCGGCGTCGAGCCGTCTCTCGACGAGATGCTGCGCGACTATATGCGGACCCAGCCGCCCCGGACCCCCCTTGGCGCGCCCGACCATCCGATCACCGCCCCCGTCGGCGAGGTCGCCGCCGCGCCCCTGGCCCCGGCCGCACCGGCGGATCCGGCGCGCGAGTGAGGCGGTCATGATCACCCTGATCAATCCGACCCTGCCCTATGGCTTCGCCAAACGGCACGGGGTGATCCTGCTGGAGGCGGGCGAGATCGCCGTGGTGGGTCTGCGCGAGGGGGCCGATCCGTCGGTGCTGATCGAGACGCGCCGCGCGCTGGGCCGGCCGCTCCGGGTCGAGCCGCTGGATCAGGCCGGCTTCGACCGGCGGCTGTCGCAGGTCTATGCCGGCGATCATCTGAGCGCGGCGGACGGCGACGATCTGGAGATGCCGTCCGGTCTGGAGAGCCTGATCGACGACATCCCGGCCGCCGCCGACCTGCTGGACACGGCCGACGACGCCCCGGTGATCCGGCTGATCAACGGCATCATCGCCGAGGCGGTCCGCTCCGGGGCCTCGGACATCCATCTGGAGCCGTTCGAGACGGCGCTGACGGTGCGGATGCGCATCGACGGGGTGCTGCGCGAGACCCTGTCGCTGAACCCGCGGATCACGCCCCTGCTCGTATCGCGCATCAAGGTGATGGCGCGGCTGGACATCGCCGAGAAACGCGTGCCCCAGGACGGGCGCATCCCCCTGGCCCTGGGCGGCAAGACGCTGGACGTGCGCGTCTCGACCCTGCCGTCGCGGGCGGGCGAGCGGGTGGTGCTGCGCATCCTCGACCGCGACCAGGCCGGGCTGACCCTGGACCGGCTGGGCATGGCGCCCGATGCCCTGGAGGCCTTCCGCGCGGCGCTGAGAGAGCCCAACGGCATCATCCTGGTCACCGGCCCGACGGGCTCGGGCAAGACCACCAGCCTGTACGCCGGCCTGTCGCTGCTGAACGACGCCACGCGCAACATCCTGACGGTCGAGGACCCGGTGGAATACGCCATCGACGGCGTCGGCCAGACCCAGGTCAATCCCAGGGTCGGCATGACCTTCGCGGCGGGCCTGCGGGCGATCCTGCGCCAGGACCCGGACGTGGTCATGGTCGGCGAGATCCGCGACGTGGAGACGGCGCGGATCGCGGTGCAGGCGGCCCTGACCGGCCACCTCGTCCTGTCCACCGTGCACACCAATGACGCGGCGGGGGCGGTGACCCGGCTCAGGGACATGGGGGTGGAGCCCTTCCTGCTGGCCTCGACCCTGCGGCTGATCGTGGCCCAGCGGCTGGTGCGCCGGCTGTGCGGCGACTGCCGGCGGCCGGAGGCGGCGGACAAGGCGACCGCGCGGCTGGCCGGGGTCAGGGTCGGCCAGACGGTGTGGCGGCCGCAGGGGTGCGGCGGCTGCAACCAGACCGGCTATGTGGGGCGGGTGGGTCTGTATGAGGTGATCCGGGTGGACGACCGGGTGCGCCGGCTGATCGCCGCCGAGGCCGGCGAGGAGGCGATCAACGCCGTGGCCTTCGCCAGGGTCGGACCGGGGGCCGGCGCCGAGACCCTGACGCAGCGGGCGCGGGCGCTGGTGCTGGAGGGCGTCACCTCGGTGGAGGAGGCGGTGCGGGTGACGCGTCAGGAGACGGTCGAGGCGCATGACGAGCCGGGGCTCGCCGTCGTTCCCGCCGCCGCCGCCGCGACCCCCGCCGCGGTTGCGGCCGGGGATGCGGCCTGATGGCGGCGTTCGACTATGTGGCGGT
>NZ_BSOY01000127.1 GCF_030160755.1 Brevundimonas denitrificans
CGTCCTTGACCGGAAGATGGTGCGTTCGGCGGCCTGTCCCTCGGCGTCCTGGACGGTGATGTGGATGCGCAGGAGGTCGGGGTCTTCGGTGGGGGTTATGGCGCGGGTCCAGGTCCAGGGGCGGCCGGCCAGCGGGGTCTGGCCGGAAGTCGCGCCTTCGCTGACAGAGGGGGCGATCATGGCCTCGACGGCGAGGTTTTCGGCGACGATCCCGCCGAGGGTGCGGGTCTCGACGCGGGCGGCCGAGCGGGTGTTCTCGCCGGACAGGTTCAACAGCGCCAGGGCGGCCAGGCTGAACACGGCCAGCGCCACCAGCAGCTCGATCAGGGTAAAACCCTTCTTGTCGGGGCCGCGGTCGTCGGCCCTTCGGGACCTCCCGACCCGACGCGGCCTGGCGCTTCGCGCATGCCCATAGCCCCGATCCGCGCTCAAGCAGCGAGCCGCCGCGCGGCGAGCGATAGCGCGCATCATCGTGTCAGCCATTGAGTCTCACCTCTCCGGCGCCGTCGACGGCGATGGTGCGGCTTTGGCGGTCGCGGGTCAGGGTCAGGGCGGCGGGGTCGGCCACGCCGGTGGGGTCGAACACGATGCGCATGGGCGGGTTCGAGGGGTCGACCGTCGTGCCCGCCGTCCAGGTCTCCGGCCCGAACGGACCCTCGTCCAGCGCCGACCATTCGGCGCCGTCGAACACGCTGAAGCCGTAGCCGGCGGGGGTGGCCTCGACCGCGACGGGGCGGTTGGACAGGACGGCTTCCTCGCGCGCGCGGCTCAGCCGGGCCGCGAACCGCTCGGCGTCCTCCGCCACGGAGGGCCGCGGATCGGGCACGGACAGGACCACGGCCCCGGCGGCCAGGCCGATGATGGCCACCACCATCAGCAGCTCGACCAGCGTAAAGCCTTCTTTGTTGGGGCCGCGGTCACAAGGCTCCGCCTTGTCGACCCGACGCGGCCTGGCGCTTCGCGCATGCCATGCGCGGCGAGCATTGGCGCCCCGGCCCGCGCTCAAGCAGCGAGCCGCCGCGCGGCGAGCGTTAGCGCCCCTAACTCCAGTTTCCGAGGTCGGCGTCATCGCCCTCGCCCCCTTCCTTGCGGTCGGCGCCCCAGGAGTAGACGTCGAACGGGCCGCCGTGGGCGCCCGGGCGGCGGTAGCGGTAGGGCTCGCCCCAGGGGTCTTCGGGCAGGCGGCGCACATAGCCGCCCGGACGGTAGCGGTCCGGACTGGCCAGGGTCGGCGGGGCGGCGACCAGCGCCTGCAGATCGTCGGGGAAGTCCAGGTTGTCGAGGCGATAGGTCTCGATCGCCTGCTCCAGGGTGGCGATGTCGGCCTTCGCCTTGGTCACCATGGCCCGGTCCTGGCTGGGCAGGACATTGATCGCCACCACGGTGGCCAGCAGGCCGATGATCACGATCACCACCATCAGCTCGACCAGGGTGAAGCCTGCCCTGTGGGGGGCGCTAACGCTCGCGACGCGGTCGCTCGCTGCTTGAGCGCGTGTCGGGGCCTTGAGCCTGCGCGAAGCGCCAGGCCGCGTCGGGTCGGGTCGTCCCGGAGGACCGACGACCGCGGCCCAGGCAACAATGCGGCGAGCGATTGGGTGCAAGAATCTCATGCTCAACTTCCTCACCCCATGGCCAGGGTGTTGATCTGCAGGATGGGCAGCAGGATGGACAGGATGATCACCGCGACCACCCCGCCCATGACCACGATGATGGCCGGCTCGATCAGGCTCAGCATCACCGCCGTGAAGGTCGAGAACTCCCGCTCCAGATAGTCCGCGGCGCGCTCCAGCATCGGCTCCAGCCGGCCGCCGGCCTCGCCCGAGGCGGTCATGGTCACCAGAATCGGCGGGAAGACGTCGGCCCGGCGCATGGCCGCCGACAGCCCCCCGCCCTCGCGCACCGCCTCGGCCATCCGTTCGGTGGCCAGCCGCAGGCGCCGGTTGGACACGGTGCGGGCCGTGATCGTCAGCCCCTCCAGCACCGGCAGGCCGGCCGCGATCATCGTCGACAGGGTCCGGGCCATCCTCGCCCCGTGCAGGTCGCGCGTCAGCCGCCCGATCAGCGGCAGGCGCAGGATCGCCGTATCCACCCGCAGCCGGACCGCCGGATGGCGCAGCAGCCCGCTCCCCGCGACGGCGGCCGCCGCCAGCAACAGCGCCGCCAGCCAGCCCCGGTCGCGCATCGCCTCCGACAGGCCGATCACCAGCCGCGTCAGCAGCGGCAGGGTCTGGTTCATGCTGTCGAACTGGTCCACCACCCGCGGCACCACGAAGGTCATCAGGGCGATCACCACCCCGAGGGCCACGACCGCCAGCACCGCCGGATAGACCAGGGCCGTGATCACCTTGCCCCGCACCACCTGATCGCGCTCCAGCCCGTCGGCCAGCCGCTCCAGGATCGGCGCCAGCGCCCCCGAGGTCTCGCCCGCCGAGACCATGGCCCGGTACAGCGGCGGGAAGGCGGAGCCCTGCAGGGCCATGGCGTCCGACAGCCGCCGCCCCTCCATCACCCCGCCATGCACCCCCTCCAGCACCGCCCTTGCCGCGGGCCGGTCGGCCTGGATCATGATCGCCCGCAGCGCCTCCTCCACCGGCGACACCGTCACCAGGGTGGCCAGCTGGCGCGTCACCAGCGCCAGGGTCCGCGAATCGAGCTTGCCGGCGCCGCGGGGCGCGCCGACCTTGCGCGACGGGACGCCGGCGCTGTCCTGTATCGCCCCCCGCGACGGGGCGCCGCGCGACGCGGCGACCTC
>NZ_BSOY01000128.1 GCF_030160755.1 Brevundimonas denitrificans
CGCCCGCGCCGGTCACCCGCCAGCCGCGCACCAGGCCCGTGCCCGCACCGCTCAGGCCGCGGCTCGCAGGCGAAACGCCCGCCAGCGACAC
Source organism: Brevundimonas denitrificans (assembly GCF_030160755.1). Taxonomy (GTDB): domain Bacteria; phylum Pseudomonadota; class Alphaproteobacteria; order Caulobacterales; family Caulobacteraceae; genus Brevundimonas; species Brevundimonas denitrificans. Next base: position 92 of record NZ_BSOY01000128.1, read on the forward strand.
CACCACCCGGCCGTCGTCGCCGGCCTGGATCACCTGTCCGCGCGAGGTCCGGTCCAGATCGAGCACGACGCGGGTGTGTTCGGCGTCGCCGCCGAACCGCACCCGCAGCACCTCGCCCATGGCCCCGGACGCCAGTCCGCGCCCGGCCGCCAGCAGAACGACGCAGATCACGACGAAGGCCATCGCCGTCATCGCCCATTCGCGAGCCGTCATCCCCGGACGGGATCCGGGGAGCCACTGCGTCAGTTTTATACGCGACAGTCCGTGCATTTTGACGGAGACCCACCTTCTTGGTTGGGCCCATCATGCCGCAACGTCGTCGCCAACCGGTTAAAGCGCACGCCGCTTTTAATTCGCGCCCGGCATGCCTATGCTTGCATGGCTCGCGACCGATCGCGTCCCCTGAACCTTCAGGCTTGGGCGCGCCCTCTTCGCGGCATGACTTTCACTGATCCGAGAGCCGGCCGGGTTTCCCCCGCCTGTTCGACGACCGGGTTCGGGACGCCCTCAGACGGCGCGTCCGGGCCCAGGACCGTACGAAACCCCATGGGCCTTATCGCCTGCGCTCCCTTCCGGTCTGATCTGACCGACCTCGCCCACGGCATCCGCCGCGGCGACGGGGTGGCGCCTGCGTTCGCCCCCAATCCCATTCGGCGAGCCGCCTGCCCCCTTCGCGGGGATGGCCGGGCGCGCCAGAGAGAAAGCTTCCATGTCAAAGACCATGTTGATCGACGCCGCGCATCCCGAGGAGACCCGGGTCGCCATCGTCGAGGGCCGTCAGGTCGAGGAATTCGACTTTGAATCCCGCGCGAAGCGCCAGCTTCGCGGCAACATCTATCTCGCCAAGGTCGTTCGCGTAGAGCCCAGCCTGCAGGCTGCCTTCGTGGAGTATGGCGGCAACCGCCACGGCTTCCTCGCCTTCAGCGAAATCCACCCGGACTATTACCAGATCCCCGTCGCCGACCGCGAAGCCATCATGGCCGAAGCGCATTCGGAAGACGACGATCACGACGAGCACGCGCGCGAAAACGACGACGAATCCGAAGGCGGCATGGCCGAGGAAGAGCGGCTCAAGCGCCGCCTGATGCGCCGCTACAAGATCCAGGACGTCATCAAGCGCCGTCAGGTCATGCTGGTCCAGGTCGTCAAGGACGAGCGCGGCGGCAAGGGCGCGGCCCTGACCACCTGGCTGTCGCTGGCCGGCCGCTACTGCGTGCTGATGCCCAACACCGGCAAGGGCGGCGGCATCTCGCGCAAGATCACCCAGGCCACGGACCGCAAGCGCCTGAAGGCCGCCGCGGCCGCCCTGCACGTGCCCCAGGGCATGGGGCTGATCATCCGCACGGCCGGCGCCAAACGCACCAAGGCCGAGATCAAGCGCGACTACGAATATCTGCTGCGCCTGTGGGAAACGATCCGCGAAACCACGCTGAAATCCAACGCCCCCTCAATCATCTATGAGGAAGAAAACCTCGTCCGCCGCGCCGTGCGCGACATGTTCGACAAGGATTTCGACGGCATCCAGGTCGAGGGTGTCGAGGGCTTCAAGGAGGCGCGCGACTTCATGCGGGTGCTGATGCCCTCACAGTCGAAGAAGGTGCACCTGTACCAGGGCGCCCGCCCGCTGTTCGCCACCAACGGCATCGAGGAGATGCTGACCCAGATCCACCAGCCGGTCGTGCCCCTGCACTCCGGCGGCTATCTGGTCATCAACCAGACCGAGGCCCTGGTCGCCATCGACGTCAACTCCGGCCGCGCCACCAAGGAGCGCAACGTCGAGGCCACCGCGACCAAGACCAATCTGGAAGCCGCCGTCGAGGCTGCCCGCCAGCTGCGTCTGCGCGACCTCGCCGGCCTGATCGTCATCGACTTCATCGACATGGATGAGTCGAAGAACAATCGCGCCGTCGAAAAGGCCCTGAAGGACGCCCTGGCCAAGGACCGCGCCCGCATCCAGATGGGCCGCATCTCGGGCTTCGGCCTGATGGAGATCAGCCGCCAGCGCCGCCGCCTCGGCGTCATCGAGGGGGCCACCGAGGTCTGCCCGCACTGCCAGGGCGCCGGACGCGTCCGCTCCGCCGAGAGCGCCGCCCTCATGACCCTGCGCGCCGTGGACATCGAGGCCGGCAAGAACGGCGCGGGCTCGATCAATCTGCGCCTCTGCACCGCCGTCGCCCTCTACATCCTGAACCACAAACGCGACTATCTGCAGCGCATGCTGGCCCAGCGCGGCCTGAACGTCGTCATCCTGATCGACGACAGCCTCGGCCAGGGCGAACACGCCGTCGAACGCACCGAAACCAACGAGGACTTTGTCCCCGAAGAACGCCCCGAGGCCTTCATCGACCTCGACGACGATTTCGACGACAGCGCCTGGGCGGATGAGGATGAGGACGGCGAGGAATTCATCGCCGGGGACGACGAGTCCGACCTCGACGCCGAGGACGCCGACGACGACCAGCCGCGCGAACGCGCTGAACGCGCCGAGGGCGAAGGCGCCGGACGCCGAGGACGCCGCCGCCGCC
>NZ_BSOY01000129.1 GCF_030160755.1 Brevundimonas denitrificans
GGCCCGGCGCCGAGTTCGCCCTCGTCCGCGCCGGCGGGGGCGACCGCTTCGGGCGGCAGGGGGCGCTCGATCCGGGCGCGCATGTCGGGATCCTTGAGCAGGACGGTCTTCATGATCTCGCGAGCCTTGGGCGCGGCGTCGGCGGCGCCGCCCGAGGGGGCGTGCTGGATGATCAGGGCGATGGCGTAGCGCGGCGCGTCATGCGGGGCGAAGGCGACGAACAGGGCGTGGTCGCGGCGGCTCCAGACGGCGTCGCGCGGGCCGCGGGAGCCCGAGCCGTAGTCGCGCGACTGGGCCGTGCCCGTCTTGCCCGCCATCTGGATGTCGCCGAGGCCGAGCTGGGAAGCTCGATAGGCCGTGCCGGTGACATCATTGGCCACGGCCGCCATGCCGGCGCGGACGATATTGAGGTGTTCCTGGCTGAACGGCAGGTCGGGGACGGCGGCGCCCGAAGGCCTGTCCACGCCGCCCACGGACCGGACCAGACGCGGCGTGATGGCCTTGCGGCCGTTGGCGATGCGGGCGGTCATGACGGCCAGTTGCAGCGCGGTGGTCGAAACCGCGCCCTGGCCGATGGCGACGGACAGGGTCTCGCCCGGATACCAGGTGCCGGCGTCCGGATGCGGATTGCGGGTGCGGCGGGCGTAGTCGGCCTTCCAGGCCCGGCTGGGCATGGTGCCCCGGCTCTGCCCGCCGATGCCTATCTCATAGACCTGGTGGAAGCCCAGATCCTCGGCGACGCGGGCGATACGGTCGACGCCGGCGCGGTTGCACATGTGGTAGAAATAGGTGTCGCACGAGTTCTTGATGGCGTTGTGCATGTCCATCGCGCCGTGCCCGCCGCGCTTCCAGCAGCGGAAGGTGCGGTTGCCGTAGCGATAGCCGCCGCTGCAGGGGACACGCTCGGCCGGATTGACGCCAGCGTCCAGCAAGGCGAGCGCCGTGGTCATCTTGAAGGTCGAGCCGGGCGGGAAGCTGCCGTAGATGGCCTTGTCCAGCAGCGGCTTGCGCTCATAGTCCCGGAGCGCGCCGTAGATCCGCGACGGCACGCCGCCGACGAACATATTGGGGTCGAAAGACGGGGCCGAGACCATGCACAGGATGTCGCCGTTGCGGACATCCATGACCACGCAGCCGCCGGATTCCTCGCCATAGACCTCCAGCGCGCGGTTCTGGACGTCGGCGTCGAGGGTCAGGACAACGTCCTTGCCCGGAACGGCCGGCTTCGAACCGCCGATGTCCTCGGCCACCACCCTGCCCCGCGCATCGACCTCGACCCGGTTGCCGCCGGCCTCGCCGCGCAGATCGGTGTCGAACGACTTCTCGACCCCCTGGCGGCCGATGCGGAAGCCGGGGTTGTAGAGAATTTCCGGGACCTTCTCGCCGCGGTCCTCGATGGCCTTGATGTCGCGGTCGTTGGGCTTGGCGACATAGCCGATGACGTGGGCGAAGGCGCCGCCGAACGGGTAGTAGCGGGCCTCGTTCATGTCAGCCATGACGCCGGGCAGCTCGTTGGCGTAGAGGTTGACGCGGGCGAACTCCTCCCAGGTCAGGTCGCTCTTGACCGGGACCGGCGAGAAGCGCGGGGCGGCGTTGACCTCGCGGATGATGGACCGGCGCCGGTCCATGGTGTCGGGCAGCAGTCGGCCCAGGAGGTCGAGGGTCTGGTCCAGATCCTTGGTCTCGTCGCGCACAACAAGAACCCGGAAACTGGGCCGGTTGCCGGCGATGACCACGCCGTCGCGGTCGAGGATGCGGCCGCGCGGGGGCGGCACCAGACGGAAGTTGAACTGGTTGTTCGACGCCATGGTGGCGTACTGGCCGGCCTGAATGACCTGAAGCTGGGCCAGACGGCCGGTCAGGGCCAGACCGCCGAGCGTGGTCAGGCCGCCCAGCACGAAGGTGCGGCGCAGGAAGGAGCCCTGACGCTCATTGACGTCGGAGAAGAAGATGGAGGGTTCCGAACTCATCGGAACCTCACGTCGCCGTCCTCGAACCGCTCGATCATCCGGTCGGCGAACGGGAAGAGCAGCAGGGTCGGCACGACCTGGCCGATCAGGGCCAGGATGCTGGGCGGGTTATGGGCGATCACGGTGACCACCAGATAGGCCATGAGGAAGGCCAGGGCGCAGCAGGCGGCGTACCAGGCGAACAGGACGGCGGTATCCTGTCCGATCAGGAAGCTGCGCGAGGCGAGCACCACCGCATAGATGGCCAGCAGGGCCAGGGCCCACAGGCCGAGCGGGCCATAGGTCAGGACGTCGAGGATCAGTCCCAGCAGGGCCAGCACCAGCGGGGCTGTGACCGAAGGGCGGATGAGCGGCCAGGAGAAGGCCAGCACCATGGGAATGACCGGCTCGGGCAGGTTCAGACCGAACAATTCGACCGGCGTGGCGAGGAGGATGGTGACGGCGACCGTGACCAGGGCCGGAATGACAATCCACTGCACCGGCCCGATGACACGGACCGCGACCGGGCGTCTCATTCGGTCCCTCCGGGCGGAGGGGCGGCGGGCTGGGCGGCGGGCTGGTCGGCGGGCCGGGCGGGCGCCGGCGCAGGGGCC
>NZ_BSOY01000130.1 GCF_030160755.1 Brevundimonas denitrificans
CAGCGTCGAGCGGCTGCGCATCGCCCAGGGACCGGTCAAGCCGCCCGCGGACATCGCCGCCGCGCCGAGGCGCCGCCCCGCCGCCCAGCCCCTCGCCGCCCATGAAGAGGCCGAGTTGAAGGCCGCCCTCGACGGCGCCCCCGAGGCGCTCAAGGGCCCGCTGGAGCGGCTGGGACGGGCGGTTCTCGGCGATCCGGAAAAGGGCCGCGACCGTTCGGGCCGTTGACAAAACTTCGCCGTTTCTGTTCTCGAAAGTGCTGAAGCGCGCGTATTCGCGGGGAATCGCGCGATGCTCTCCAGAATCCCGCCCCCAGTTGAGGACGACCCCATGAGCGCCCAGACCAAATACGCCGCCATGAGCCGCCGCGCGGCGATGACCGCCGCAGCCCTGGCCGCCATGGCGACGCTGGCCGGTTGCGGCGGCGGAGGCGCGAGCGCAGCGGCCGAGGGCGACATGGCCATGGGCGCGCCCGAGGGCGCCAAGGTCACCGTGATCGAATACGCCTCGGTCACCTGCCACGTCTGCGCGGCCTGGCAGAAGGAGAACTGGGCCGCGTTCAAGGCCGCCTATGTCGACACCAACAAGGTCCGCTACGTCTTCCGCGAACTGCCGACCGGCCCGGTCAATGTCGCCGTGGCCGGCTTCATGATCGCCCGCTGCGCCGGCGACGACAAATATTTCGACGTTGTCCACAACATCCTGGCCAGCCAGGACGAGTGGCAGGCGGGCGTCAATCCGCGCGACACCCTGTTCCGCATCGGCAACGGCGCCGGCCTGAGCAACCAGCAGATCGAGGCCTGCATCAAGAACCCGGAGAACATCAAGGCCGCCGACGCCCGCGCCCGCGCCTCCCAGGCGGCGGGAATCGAAGGCACACCCTCCTTCCTGGTCAATGGCGTCCCGGTCGTCTCTCCCGGCTCCGCCAGCGGCCCGACCATGGCCGATCTGTCGCGGGCGATCGAAGCCGAACTGGCCAAGGGCTGAGCGCCGCAGTGACCCCTTTGCGGCGATCCTTGCTGATCCTGGCGCTGGCGTTGCTGGCTCCCGTCGTCGCGGCCTCCGCGTCGGGGTCGGACTCCGCCCTGGCGCAGCAGGTCCTCGCCCCGGTCACGGCGGCGGACCGCAGCATCGGCCGCGCCGACGCTCCGGTGACGGTGGTCGAATACGCCTCCTTCGCCTGCAACCACTGCGCCGACTGGCACATGTTCGTCTACCCGGCCTTCAAGACGCGGTTCATCGACACCGGCCAGGTCCGGCTGGTGTTCCGCAACCTGCCGACCCTGCCCGAGGAAATGTCCCTGCCCGGCGCAGCCCTGGCCCGCTGCGCGGCGCCCGAACGCTTCTTCGACGTCGCCTCGGCCCTGATGCTGGGACAGGACGCGGTCTTCCGGGGCGGAACCCGCGAAGACTGGTACGCCCCCGCCATCGCCGTCAGCGGCCGGACCAAGGCCCAGCTGGAGGCCTGCGCCGCGACCCCGGCGACACTGGCCGCCATCAACCGCGACGTCGAGAGCGCGAACGCGGCCGGCGCCAACACCACCCCGGCCTTCTTCGTCAACGGCCGCCGGGTGACGGACCGCTCGCTGGGCGGGCTGGAGGTCGCGATCCGGGCGGCCGCCGCGGGCCAGTGACCGCGTAGGGGCCCATGCAGTTCCAGCGCCTCCGGCTCGTGGGCTTCAAGTCCTTCGTCGACCCCGCGGAGGTGCATATCGAGCCCGGACTGACCGGCGTCGTCGGCCCCAACGGCTGCGGCAAGTCAAACGTGCTGGAAGGCCTGCGCTGGGTCATGGGGGCCAATTCGGCCAAGGCCATGCGCGGTCAGGGCATGGACGACGTCATCTTCGCCGGGGCCGCCGACCGTCCGCCGCGCAACCACGCCGAAGTCCAGCTGACCATCGACAACGCCCAGCGCCGGGCCCCGCAACCCTTCACCGACAGCCCGATGCTGGAGGTGTCACGCCGCATCGACCGCGGCCAGGGCTCGACCTATCGTATCAACGGCAAGGAGGTCCGCGCCCGCGACGTCCAGCTGCTGTTCGCCGACGCCTCGACCGGCGCCAACTCCCCCGCCCTCGTGCGTCAGGGCCAGATCAGCGAACTGATCGCCGCCAAGCCGCAGAACCGCCGCCGTATCCTCGAGGAGGCGGGCGGCGTCGCCGGTCTGCACACCCGCCGCCATGAGGCCGAGCTGAGACTCAAGGCGGCCGAGACCAATCTGGAGCGGCTCGACGACATCGGCCGCGAGCTGGAGACGGCGCTGACCCGGCTGAAGCGCGAGGCGCGGCAGGCGGAGCGGTACAAGAAGATCTCGGCCGAGATCCGCGCCCTGCAGGCGGCCCTGCTGTTCGTGCGCTGGAACGACGCGCGCGTGGCGGCCGAGGCCGCGGCGCAGGAGCTGGCCGCCGCCGACCGGGCCGTGGGCGAGGCGACGACGGCTTCCAGCCGGGCCCAGACGGCGGCGTTGTC
>NZ_BSOY01000131.1 GCF_030160755.1 Brevundimonas denitrificans
TCCGGAAAACCAGCCGTGCGGAGCGTCTGTCTTTCGCCGAAACGGTATTCACTTTGCTTCTCCGGGCGAAGGCCCGGGCGCTCCGCCATGCCTCCCATCACCGCACTTGCAACAGCGCGGCGAAGACGGCTGTCCGCCATCCGCCAACGCTTCAGGAGACCGCATGCCCAGAGCTCGCCCCCCTCGTCCAGACCCCGGCCCGGCGATATCGCCCGAGGAGCGCGCCGCCATGATCGCCGAACTGGAGCGACGGTTCCGCAACCTCCACCGGGTTTTCATCCTCAAGAAGTGGAAGGCCCGGCAGCACGAGCGCGCCTGCGGTCGCCCCTCGATCGGCCTGCCCCTGATCTGGACGAACGAACATAACGTCACACCCCGCTACGGACGCAACAATCCTTTGAGATATCAAAAGACTAATGAGTTTGGAGATCGCCTTGACCAAACCGGGTCGCGCCTATAGGTTCCGCGCCGAATTCAGACCCTCCTCGACGCCCGTCCTTCGACGTCAGCGGAGAGGCGCTGAGGCCCCTATGTCCCTTCCTCCGGAATCGCGCGAAGAGGCGATCAAACGCCTCACCGAAAGCGCATCCGATCTGGAGGCGCGCACCGCCCGGCAGATCTCTCACGAGGCGGCCGGTCAGGCGGCGGCGGGACAGGCCTGGAAGATCATCGCTGATCTGTTCGGCGGCGTCTTCGTCGGTCTGGCGATCGGGTTCGGCATCGATCGGTTCGCCGATACGACGCCATGGGGAATTATCGGCGGCGTCCTTCTGGGCTTCGCCGTATCGGTGTGGATGGCGTGGCGCACGGCGCAACGTCTGATGGCCGAGGCAAAACAGCATGGGGAGCCGCAGTCGGTTCCCTTCGACGACGACGAAGACCAGGGAGTCTGATCGCCCGATGGCCGATCCGCTACACCAGTTCCAGGTTACCCCCCTGCCGGGTCTCGACTTCGGCGAAGTGACTCTGCCCGTCGTCGGCACGGTGCATCTGGCCTTCACCAATTCCCACCTGGCCATGACCATCGCCTTCCTGCTGGTGATCGGCTTCTTCCAGCTGGTGACCTCGGGCGCCAAGGTGGTTCCCGGACGTGGTCAGGCCGTGGGCGAGACCCTGTTCGGCATGATCGACGGCATCGCCGACTCGATCATCGGCCATGACGGCAAGAAATATTTCCCCTTCGTCTTCACCGTCTTCACCTTCATTCTGGCGATGAACCTGCTGGGCCTGTTCCTCAGCTTCACCGCCACCTCGCAGCTGGCCGTGACCGCCACCTTCGGCGTCATCACCTTCCTGCTGGTCGTGATCATCGGCATCAAGAAGAACGGCCTGAAATTCCTCGCCCTGTTCTGGCCCACCGGCGCGCCGCTGGTCATGCGCCCGGTCGTCGGCCTGATCGAGTTCTTCTCCTTCCTGCTGCGCCCGCTGACCCTCACCCTTCGTCTGTTCGGCAACATGATGGGCGGCCACGTCGCCCTGAAGGTCTTCGCCGGCTTCGTCGTGTCGCTGGGCGCCATGGCCGCCGCCGGCGGCTGGGGCTACCTCGGCCTGCCGGGCGCCGCCCTGTCTCTCAGCCTGGTCACCGCCCTGACCGCGCTGGAATTCCTCGTGGCCTTCCTCCAGGCCTTCGTCTTCGCCGTCCTGACCTGCGTCTATCTGAACGACGTGGTCAATCTGGGCGACCATCACTAAGCCACCCGTTTTTCTCCAACCAACCAACTCTCACAGGACTGAACACCATGGTTGATCCGCAAATCGCCGCCGCCAACGCCGCCGCCATCGTCTCGGCCGGCAACGCCATCGGCGCCGGCCTGGCCATGACCGGCATGATCGGCGCCGGCATCGGCGTCGGCAACATCTTCGGCAACTTCCTCTCGGGCGCCCTGCGCAACCCGTCGGCCGCCGGCTCGCAAATCGGCAACCTGTTCGTCGGCGCCGCCCTGGCCGAAGCCCTGGGCATCCTGTCGTTCGTCATCGGCATCCTGCTCTGGACGTCGGCGAGCTGATTTCGTCCTTCTGATCGATGGGGCGGCCCGGCTCCGGCCGGGTCGTCCCTCGTTCGCTGACTGACGTATCGACCGTTCCAACCCCAGGCGACAGATGACCGTATCCGTTCAACCCGCAGTGACTCACGACGCGCCCCATTCGGTCGCCGTCGCGGACACGCACGCCTCGACCGAAGCCGCGCACGGCGAAGGCGGGGGCGGCCTGCCGCAGTTCGAGTTCCAGCACTGGTTCGGTCAGATCGTCTATCTGATCTTCCTGTTCGCGCTTCTGTACTGGCTGATGGCCAAGGTCTTCGTGCCGCGCCTGCGCGGCGTCATCGACCAGCGCGCCGCCACCATCGCCGACGCCGTCTCGGCCGCCCGTCAGGTCCAGGCCGAGGCCGCCGGCCAGGCCGAAGCCGCCAAGGCCGAGGTCGAGGCCGCCCGCGCCCTGTC
>NZ_BSOY01000132.1 GCF_030160755.1 Brevundimonas denitrificans
GGGCCCGCGCGGCGGCGATCACCACGCCCCAGCCCGATATGGCCGGGGCGCCGGAGTCGCTCAGGCGGGCGATGCGGCGCTGGGGGACTCTGCCGCCGGCGTGACCGGCACAGGCGCCGGTCCGTCCGAGGGCCGGGAAGGCAGGCCGGTCGCGGGCGCCGCGCTGTCCTCGGTCTCCACGCCCTTCAGGAATTTCGCCTTCTCTTCCTCGCTGATGTCGAGGAAGGCCGGGGCCGAGGCGTTGAAGGCGTCCATGCGATCGGTCCGCACGATCACCGAGCGCCCGCCGTCCCACACCATGTGCAGGGCGACGTAGAGGACGATGACCAGGCCGACGTAGCCGATCCAGCGGTGTTTGGTCAGCAGCTTGGCGATGAAGGTCGCGGCCACGCCCATCAGGGCGATGGACAGGATCAGGCCGAAGACCATGATCCAGGGGTGTTCATGCGCCGCGCCGGCCACGGCCAGGACGTTGTCCAGCGACATGGTGACGTCGGCGATCATGATCTGGATCAGGGCCGCGGCGAAGGTCTTGCGCTTGATGCCCAGCGCTTCCGGCGGGGGGCCGCCGCCGTGGTGGGCGGACAGGGCCGTCTCCAGTTCCGCCTCGGCCTCGGCCTGGTCGTGGGTCTTCTGCTCCTGCAGTTCGCGCCACATCTTCCAGCAGACCCACAGCAGCAGGATGCCGCCGGCGAGCAGCAGGCCGATGATGGCCAGCAGCTGGACGGTGATCAGGGCGAAGCCGATGCGCAGGACGACGGCGGCGGCCAGGCCGATCAGGATGGCCTTCTTGCGCTGTTCGGGCGCGAGGGCGGCGGCGGCGAGGCCGACGGCCACCGCATTGTCGCCGGCCAGCACGAGATCGATCATCAGCACCTGGCCGAGGGCCGTGGCCTGGCTGGCGAGTTCGGGAGACGAAAGGAATTCCATGGCGCGCGTCTAGGGCAGTGAGTGGGGCGGGATCAAGCGGTGATCGGCAAGGCGATCAAGACGACTGTTTGCGATGGGCCTCATAAAGCGCCACCGCGGCGGCGTTGGAGACGTTGAGACTCTCGAACCCGCCGGGCATCGGAATCTTCGCCAGCACGTCGCAGTGTTCGGCCACCAGCCGTCGGATGCCGTCGCCTTCCGAGCCCATGACCAGCACCGTCGGGCGCTCGTCCAGCGCCTCTTCCAGCGTCAGCTCGGCCGAGCCGTCGAGGCCCACCGCGCGCCAGCCCATGTCGGCGAGCGTCTCGAGCGCCCGGCTGAGGTTGGTCACCCGCGCGCAGGGCAGGCGCTCCGTCGCGCCGGCCGAGGCCTTGGCCAGGGCCCCGGCCAGGGCGGGCGAGTGCCGGTCCTGCACCACGATCCCCTTCGCGCCGAACGCCAGGGCCGAGCGGAAGATGGCGCCGACGTTCTGGGGGTCGGTCAGCTGGTCCAGCATGACGATGACGCCGCCATCCCCGGCGATGTCCTCCAGCGCCACGCCTTCCAGCGGCTGGACCTTGAACGCTAGACCCTGGTGCACCGCGCCCGGCGGCAGCATGCGGTCCAGCGCCTGGGCCTCAATGATCTCGATCCTGTGGCCGTTGGCCAGTCTGTCCCGCTCCAGTTCGGCGGCGCGATCCGCGGTCGCCAGCAGCCGGCCCATGCCCTTGCGGGCCGGATTGGCCAGGGCGGCGATCACCGGATGGCGGCCCCAGACGAAATTGTCGGCGTCGGCCTTGGCCCGCGAGGGGCGCGGCGCGGAATCAGAGAAGCTCTTCGGCTTGGGATTGGGGTTCCAGCCGCCACGGTCGGGACCGCCCTCGGGTTTGCCCTTGGCGCCTGCTCCGGGCCCGCCGGAGCGGGGCGCGGACCTGTCGCCAAAGGCCGGTTTTTTGCCCGATTTCCGGTCGTTGCGTTCTGGATTTCTCGACACTATAAGACGCCCTCCGATTTGGAGCCCTGAGGGCTTTCGGGTCTGGCGCCCCTCCTAAACCAGGCGACGCAGGACACCGAGAGCTTTTGTTGTTTCGACGGCCGAAAGGTCGCCGGCGCATCGGTCCGACGGTTCGAAAGCGCGCTGGGGGAATGTCCCGAGCGGCAAAGGGGGGGGACTGTAAATCCCCTGCGTAAGCTTCGCAGGTTCGAGTCCTGCTTCCCCCACCACGCGGTTTCGAAACGAAGGTCCGGACCCCATATCGGGTCGGCGGTCGACGGCTTTCGGGCCCGAGGCCGTCTCCGTGCGGGTATAGTACAATGGTAGTACAGCAGCCTTCCAAGCTGAATATGTCGGTTCGATTCCGTCTACCCGCTCCAGAATTCTTAAGCTGACCCAATCGCCCCTTCCCGGGCCACAGGAGTTTTGGCCATGGCCAAGGAAAAGTTCGAACGTAACAAGCCGCACTGCAACATCGGCACGATTGGTCACGTTGACCACGGCAAGACGACGCTGACGGCGGCGATC
>NZ_BSOY01000133.1 GCF_030160755.1 Brevundimonas denitrificans
AGCCGACGGTCGCGTCCTGGCGGCGGCGGGCGACAACAACCGCGTCTTCGCCTCGGCCGAGGGACGCCCCCGCCTGTCCGCGGACGGCCGCGCCATCCTCGTTTCCCGAAATCTTGCGGACGGCGCCCGGATCGTCGGCCGCGCGCCGCTGCCGTCGCTGGCCCCGCGCGACGGGGTGAACCTGTGGGTCCTGTCGGGACCCGACTCGGTCCTGGCGAGCGCGCGGGCCGACAGCGCCGCCCTTGGTCTGGCGTCGGCGCCGATTGAAGCCGACGGGCGCGGCGTGACGGTGACCGCCGGGGACCAGTCGATCCGCCGGACCGGCGTGCCGATCGGGGGGACCGGGCTGATCGCCCTGGCTTCGACGCCGGTCTCTACGGGCGCGGACGCGCTTCTGGACGACGCCTGGGTTCTGACCGCGCCGGTCGGCATCGGCGCCTTCGTGGTCCTGCTGGTCCTGCTGATGCAGCGCCGTCAGCAGGGCATCAGCCGCGCGTGGGCGGCCTCCGAGCGACGGTTCCGGGGCGCCGTCGAGGCCGCTCGCTGCGGCGTCTGGGAATGGGACACGGAGACGGATCAGGTCACAGTCTCGGACTATATGGCCGAGCTGATGGGACTGGATCGCAGCGGGCCGATTCCGTCCGATGAACTCCTGGCCCGGATCCATCCGCGCTATCATGAGGCGGTGCTGCACGCGTTGCGTCAGGCCCAGACCTTCGGCGCCTTTGACGTCAGCTTTCCGGTGCCGGACAGCCAGGGGCGGGCGCGCTGGATCGACGCCCGGGGTCAGGCGCGCGGGGACCGGGGCGACGACGGCTTCACCAGCGTGCTTGGCGTGGCGCTGGACACCACCGAGGCCCGCCGGGCCAAGGCCCAGGCCCAGGCCGCCGAAAGCCGGCTGCGCGACGGCATCGAGAGCGTGTCGGACGCCTTCGTGCTGTTCGACAAACAGGGGCGGCTGATCCTCTCGAACCAGGCGTTCCAGGACGCCTTCGCCTTCGAGCCCGGCGTGTTGCGGCGGGGCGTCTTCAAGCAGGATCTGAACCAGATCGCCGCCCTCGCCATCAAATCGGACCAGCCGGCGACGGACGGACGGGCCGGCGCGCGCGAGATCGAGCTGTACGACGGGCGCTGGCTGCAGCTGATGGAGCGCTTCACCTCCGACGGCGGTTCGGTGGTCACGGCGGCCGACATCACCGCCATCAAGCACAAGGAGGCGGAGCGCCAGCGCGCCACCGAACGGCTCCACGTCACCATCACCGAGCTGGAGGACCGCGAGGAGAAGCTGTCGCAACTGGCCCGGAAATACGAGGTGGCGATGACCCGGGCGGAGGCGGCCAACCAGGCCAAGTCCGAATTCCTCGCCAATATGAGCCATGAGCTGCGCACGCCGCTGAACGCCATCAACGGCTTCTCGGAGATCATGGCCGGAGAGATGTTCGGGCCGCTGGGCGATCCGAAATACAAGGGATACGCCGCCGACATCCTGAAGTCGGGCCAGCACCTGCTGTCCCTGATCAATGACGTGCTGGACATGGCCAAGATCGAGGCCGGCAAGCTGACGCTGCACTATGAGACCGTGTCGCTGAAGGAGGTGGTCGACGACGCCGCCCGGCTGATGCGCGGCAAGATCGAGGAGGCGGGGCTGAACCTGCTGGTCGATGCGCCCGACCTGCCCGAGATCGACGCCGACTATCGCGGCCTGAAGCAGGTGGTGCTGAACCTGATTTCGAACGCGGTGAAATTCACGCCGGAGGGCGGCCATATCGTCGTGGCCATCTCACGGGAAGACGACGAGCGGGTGCGGGTGGCGGTCACCGACACCGGCATCGGCATCGCTCCCGAGGATCTGAACCGGCTGGCCCGGCCGTTCGAACAGGTTGAGGGCCAGCACTCCAAGACGACCCAGGGCACCGGTCTGGGTCTGGCCCTCACCAAGTCGCTGATCGAGCTGCATGGCGGCGCGCTGAGCATCGAGAGCGAGCCGGGACGCGGGACGACGGTGAGCTTCGATCTGCCGATACGGCGGCCGGGGCAGGCGGCGGGGACCCAGGCGGCCCAGGTCCAGGCGCGCGCGGCCTGACGTCAGGCGGCGGGCGTCGCCCTGGCGGCGGCCGGTTGC
>NZ_BSOY01000134.1 GCF_030160755.1 Brevundimonas denitrificans
CACCTGCGCCGCCGCGCCGGGCCCGCGCGCGCCGGCGGCGGAACACGCCCTGACCGCGGACGTTGTGCCCGGGAACCCGGAGAGGCTCACATGAACAGATTCATCCCCATCACCACCGCCTTCATTCTCTCGCTGGCCGCGCCGACGGCGGCCCTGGCTGACGATCCCGGCAACGGCAAGGGAAATGGCGGCGACCGTCAGGAGCGCGGCGATCGCGGCCGCGGCGACGACCGCGGCGAGGGCCGCGGCAATGGCAATGGCAATGGGAACGGAAACCGCAACAATGGCGATGGCGGCGGCCGGAGCGAGGATCGCCGCGCCGAACGGCCCGATTCGCGCCTCGTCGAAGTGGTCCGCGGCGCCCGCGACGGCCGCGACGCTCGCGACGACGACCGCCGCGAACTGCGCCGCACCGTCGAACGCGAGGTCTTCCAGACCCGCGACGGCCGCCCGGTGGTCTATTTTCACCGCGAGGACGACCGCGGCCTGATCGCCGGCTGCCCGCCCGGACTGGCGAAGAAGGACAACGGCTGCCTGCCGCCGGGGCAGGCGCGCCAGATCGCCCGCGCCGCCGCCGCCGACCGCTATGAGTGGCTGTGGCGCGCGCGCGACGACGACAGCCGCTACCGCTACGACAACGGCTATCTGTACCGGATGAACCCGCAGGGCTCGCTGCTCGGCTATCTGCCGGTGCTGGGCGGGGCCTTGGCGCCCGGCGCGACCTGGCCGTCGCAATACGCCTGGCAACCGGCGCCGGACTACTATTCCAGCTATTTCGGCCTGCCGCAGGGTCGGGACTATCGCTATGCCGACGGCGCCCTGTACGGCGTCGATCCGCAGACGAATATGATCAGCCAGGTCGCGGCCCTGCTGACCGGCCAGAACCTCAGCGTCGGCCAGCCCCTGCCGAGCGGCTATGACATCTACAATGTGCCCTATGAGTATCGGGGCCAGTATGCGGACAACGCCGACGCCATGTACCGCTACAACGACGGCTATGTGTACCAGGCCGATCCGAAGACCCAGCTGATCACCGCCGTGATCCAGCTGCTGACCTGAGCCGGAGCATGAGCATGGAATTGAAGATGCGCTGGGCCCTGGCGCCCCTCTGTGTGATGGCCCTGGCCGCCTGCGGCGACGCCGCGGACAAGGCGGACGGAACGGGGGCGGCGGCGCCCTCGAGCCGGACCATCGCGGCGACGCTCAAGGACGACCGCGCCTTCGGCACGCTGGAGCGGGTGCTGGACAACGCCGCCCTCGGCGACGTGCTGGACGGCAAGGGGCCCTATACGGTGTTCGCCCCTTCGGACGCGGCCTTCACGGCCTCGGCCGGCGATCTGGGCGACGAGGCGATGAAGGCCCAGGGCGCGGCCATGCTGCGGGCCCATATCGTGCCGGGGGCGCTGACGCGCGCCGACATTCTGGCCGCCATCGCCCGCGAGGGCTCGGGCGAGGTGCAGATGCGGACCATGGCCAACAGCCTGCTGACCTTCTCGAAAGAGGGCGAGGCGGTGATCGTGGCCGGCGACAACGGCGCCCGCGCGCGCCTGACGGGTTCGGAGACCCTGGCTTCCAACGGCGTGGTGCAGCCGGTCGACGCCCTGCTGGTGCGGCCGGCGGCGGAGGCGGCGAACTGACGGCATTGACCCGGGCCGCGGCGCGGCCGAGAGCTGTCGCATGACCGTCGTCTCCAAAGCCCCCCGCCTCGCCGTGCTGATCGACGCCGAGAACGCCTCGGCCCGCATCGCCGAAGCCCTGTTCACCGAGATCGCCACCCTCGGAGAGGCCTCCGCGCGGCGCATCTACGGCGATTTCGCCAGCGCCCAGCTGGGCGGCTGGACCAAGGTGCTGGCCCGGTTCGCCATCCAGCCGCAGCAGAATTTCGCCAACACCAAGGGCAAGAATTCCGGCGACATCGCCCTGGTCATCGACGGCATGGACCTGCTGCATTCGGGCCGGTTCGACGGCTTCTGCCTGGTCTCCTCGGACGCCGACTTCACCCGGCTCGCCTCGCGCATTCGGGAAGAAGGCGTCGACGTCTACGGCTTCGGCGAGCGCAAGACGCCCGAGAGCTTCCGCCAGGCCTGCACCCGCT
>NZ_BSOY01000135.1 GCF_030160755.1 Brevundimonas denitrificans
CCGGCCTCGTCCGACGGCCCGCCTCCGGTTTCGCCCCGATCATGCGTCGCGCCGAACAGCAGGCCGGAGCCCGTCGGCGCCGCATAGCCGCCCCAGGCGACGGCGCCGGCGTCGACGCCGTCCACCCAGTTCGCCTGACCCCGGACCGGCGCCAGCGCCAGGCCGGGGACCAGTCCCGCCGTTCCCCAGCCCGCCGCGACCACCACGACCTCGGCCTCAAGGATCACAGCCCCGGCCTCATCCAGCAGCCGCCAACCGCCTCCGACGGACTCGATACGCCCGACCGTCGCCGTGATCCGGTCAGCCTCGCCCAGCCACGCTTCGAGCACCGGAGCAGGCCGGATCGCCAGGGCGTCGCGCATCCACAGGCCGCCGCATTCGACGGGCTCCCCCAGACGGGCGGCGAAGGCGGCGGCGTCCCGAATCTCCATCGCCCCGTCCGCCCAGACCGGCTGACCCGCGACCTTGGCGAACCGCCCGGCGTCGCGCGGGGTCTGTTCAAGCTGCAGCACGCCCGTCTCGACCACGGCGCCGGGTATGGCGGCGTAGAGTCCCGTCCGGGTCAAAGCCTGGGCGTAGAGGGCGGCGATGTCCCGGTCGCCGGCGTCAAACCGGGGCGTGACCAGGGCCGCGGGAAAGCCGGAGCCTCCGGCGCCGGGGCGCACCGCCTCGACGACCACAGCCCGCACGCCCAGCGCCGCGAACGCCCGGGCCAGCGCCGCCCCAGCGATCCCGGCCCCGATCACAGCGACCGATGGAGCCCGACATGGCGCGGGGACCGCCTCGGGCAGACGCGCTTCCAGCCGTTCGCGCTTGCGGCCGTGGCCGGGCCGTTTGTCGACGGCGAAACCCCGCTCGGCCAATCCGCGGCGCACAGCCCCGGCGACGGTGAAGGTCGCGACCCGCGCGCCCGGCGCCGACCGGGCGGCGATCCCGTCCAGCACGGCGTCCGACCACATGTCAGGATTGGTCGAGGGCGCGAAACCGTCGAGGAACCAGGCGTCGGCCCGTCCCGTCCACTGGGACAGGGCCCAGCCGACGTCGCCCACCGAGAGGTCGAGCGTCGCCTTGAACCCGGGCAGGTCGAGACGATGAAACCCCGGCGTCGCCTCCGGCCACGCATCCAGCAGCGCCCGGGCCGCATCGGCCAGTTCGGGCCAGGCCCCCAGGGCGCGCGCCGCCTCGTCGCGGCTCAGCGGGAAGCCCTCCACCGAGAACAGGCTCAATCGACAGTCAACCGGGCCCTCGCGTCGCCACAGGTCCAGCAGGGCCGCGATGTTCAACCCCGTGCCGAACCCCAGCTCGGCCACGCAGAAGCGGCGGCGGCCCTCCCAGGCCGCCGGCAGACCGCAACCGGCGAGGAAGACCGCGCGGGCCTCGGCCAGCCCGTCCTGCTGCGAGAAATAGACATCTCCGAACCGCCCCGAGCGCGGCGAACCATCCTCGGTCCAGATCAGGCGGGGCGCGCGGTCTTCAGCCATTCGCCACGGCCTATACAGCTCAGGCCGCCGCGCAACGAAAAAGGGCCGCCCATGCGGGCGGCCCCCTGTCCTTGCCGTCCATGCCTACTGCGGGGCCGGCGGATTCAACCTGCGCTCGGTCTCGGTGACATTGTTGCCCGCCGTGTCGCCGGGCTGGGCCGCCGGGGTCATGGCTCCCCCGGAGACCGTGCCGCCGGTCGCCGGATCCATGGTCTCGCCGGAGGTCGCGCCCTCGCCGGCGGCGCCGCCGCCCGCGGCGCAGGGCGGG
>NZ_BSOY01000136.1 GCF_030160755.1 Brevundimonas denitrificans
GCCGCGCGTCCTCGCTCTGGGCGGCGGCGGGCGGGGCGGCGTAGAGATTGAGCCAGACGGCGCCGTCGGCCGAGCCGGTGCGGGCGTCCGCGCCCTCGGCCAGGGTGATGACCAGTTCGGTGGCGCCCCGGACCGCCCGGGTCTCGACCTTGTCCACGCCGCGCGGCGGATTGACCTTGAGGCGCGAGACGTCGGGCGCGGCGGTCGAACCGATGCGAACGACCACATCGCGACCATCGCGGCGGACCTGCGACCGGGCGCCGATGACGCCGGCGAATTCGATGCGGGTGAATTCGGTATTGGAACCGATTCGGATGGAGACGGGGTCCAGCGGGGCGCCGACCTCCTGGGCCAGCGGGGCCAGGGGCGCGAACAGCACCGCGCCCGCCGCGGCGGCGGCCACGGAGGTCTTGAGAATGCGCTTGCTGGCGGAGGCCCCGGACATACGCGCGCACCCTCGCGCGAACGGCCTTTCAACGCGGTTAACGGTTGGTGACCGCCGAATGCATCATGCGCAGCGCCACCCGCAGGCATTCGATCCGGCACGGGCCGCGGCCGATGTCGCCGAAATGATGCTCTTCGTGGACGGTGGGAGCGCCCGCGGCGGCGGCGGCGAAATGCACCCGCCCCGGCTCGTCGTCAGGTCCCGCGGGCCCGGCGAAGCCGGTCACCGCCAGGGCCACCCCCGCGCCCGAGGTCCGGAGCGCCCCCTCGGCCATGGCGCGGGCGACGGGTTCCGACACCGCGCCGTGCTCCTCGAGCAACCTCGGCGGCACGGCGAGTTCATCGGCCTTGGCGTCGTCCGTGTAGACGACATAGCCGCGCTCGAAGGCGTGCGAACGGCCCTCGACGTCGGTCAGGACCGAGGCGACCAGTCCGCCTGTGCAGCTCTCGGCCGTGGCCAGGCTGACTCCGTGTCGGTCCGCGGCCGTCAGCACCGCCTCGACCAGGGCTTCGACATCGTTGGGCAGGGCCGGACTGAGGGTTTCGGTCATGCGACAGCAACGGCCCCGTCCGCCGGCGCGTTCCCCGCGACATCAAGCCCCGTTGCGGGGGAGGTCCGGCAGGCCGACATGCGGTGCGGCCTTCCTGTCAGGATCCCGTTGTGACCCAGCCCCAGTACCCCCGTCTGAGCACCCTTTCGACCGGCCTGCGCTGCCGCTGTCCGCGCTGCGGCGAGGGGCCTTTGCTGAAGGGGTTCCTGACCATCCGCGACGCCTGCCCCGCCTGCGGCCTGGATTACAGTTTCGCCGAGCCGGCGGACGGCCCGGCCTTCTTCGGCATGAGCGCGGTCGGGATCGTCGGCATGGCCCTGTTCATGTGGTTCGAGTTCGCCGCCCACCCGCCGATCTGGGTGCATATGGTCGTGACCATGCCGCTGCTGGTCATCGGCTGTCTGGCCGTGCTGCGGCCGCTGAAGGGCTGGCTGGTGTCGGAACAGTTCATCCACAAGGCCGCGCCGCCGGTGTTCGAGAGCAACGGCAAGCACGGCGAAGGTTCGAAATGGCGCTGAGGGCCCGCCGCTAGGGCTGACCGGCCGCGCGAGCCGGGGGCGCCGTCGTGGTCGCGGGCTGGCGAGGAACTGTGGTCCGCAACGTCGGATCGCGAGCCGTCGGCGCGGCCGTAACCGGTGCTGAGGTCGCGGGCGGCGGCGTCACGACTGTGGTCGGCGCCCGGGTCAGGGGCGGCCGGACGGCGG
>NZ_BSOY01000137.1 GCF_030160755.1 Brevundimonas denitrificans
CGGCGCACTTCCCGAAACCAGCCGCACCCGGCCGTCGCTGTCGACCGCGCCCAGTGCCGGCGCCCGGTCCAGCCGCCGGGTCGCCCCGCCCGCTCGCAGGATGGCGACGGGCCCCCGCCCCCCGGCCACGATCAGCAACCGTTCCGGCGCCGGAGCGGCGTCCTGGCCCACCTGCGTCTCGGGACGCAGAAACAGGTCCCCGGCGGGATCGATCACGCGAATCTCGAACCCGCCCTGATCATCCGCCGCCGCGGCATGGGCGGGACCGGACTCACTGCGCAGCACGACACGGGCGCCCGGCTCCGCCTGTCCGGAGAAGACCAGACCGCCGGGAATGCGCCGGACCGAACGAATCATCGGCGGGCGGGTCCAGGCTCCCGCCGCGGCGGGGACCCGGGCCTTCTCCGCCGCCACAGGCGCCGGCGGAGAACAGGCGGCGTTCGCGAGGCACAGGAGCGCCGCTATCGCCGCCTTGCCGAACATGGCCCGTTTCATCGCGTGCATCCGACCGCTAGGAGTATCGGTCCAGATAGCGCGCCGAGGCGGCCGTTGTCTCCCATCCGTTCCCGAGGCCCCATGTCTTCGCCTGTCTCCATCCAGCCTTTCGACGGTCAGTCCGTCTGCCTGTTCTGCGGTTCGTCCGACCTGGCCGACCCGGCCTACACCGCCGCGGCCAGCGCCTTTGGCGAGCAGACGGCCCGGGCCGGCTGGCGACTGGTCTATGGCGGCGGCGGCGTCGGCCTGATGGGCGCCTCGGCCCGCGCCGCGCACGCGGCCGGCGGGCGGGTCCTGGGCGTCATGCCGGGCTTCCTGCGCAGTCGCGAGCGTCTGTTCGACGACGTCGAAACCCTGATCGTGCCCTCGATGCACGAGCGCAAGACCATCATGTACGACCAGTCCGACGCCTTCGTGGTCGCCCCGGGCGGCGTCGGCACGCTGGAAGAGGTCATCGAGGTCCTGTCCTGGAAGCGGCTCGACCTCCACTCCAAGCCGGTCATCTTTCTGAATCTGAACGGCTTCTGGGAGCCGCTTCTGGCCGTGATGGAGCACAGCATCGCCGAGGGGATGACTCCGGCCAGCTTCCGCGAGGCCTGGGTCGTCTGCGACACGGTGGAGGCGGCGATCGTGGCGATGCAGAGCGCCGATGCCGTCCCGGGCTTGCAACATGATCAGCGATAAGTAATCACTGTTTAGTTCGCCGGTGTGAGTGCGTTTCCTTTAGCGACGCACCTTGACAGTTTCGTATAGAAACGGACACTGGCGATGCGAGGCGTATTCCCGCGCCCGCCAGCCCGGAGACCTCCCCATGCGTGCTCTGCTCATCGCCGCGGCCCTCTTCGCCGCCGCCCCCGCCTTCGCCCAGGCGCCCGCCGCCACCAGCGCCGTCCTCGCCGACGCCGGCCGCGC
>NZ_BSOY01000138.1 GCF_030160755.1 Brevundimonas denitrificans
CGCCCTGCAGCGCCGGCAAGACCGCCGACGCGGAGTCGGCCCCGGCCCCGGCCAGCTCCCCCGCGGGCGCGTGCACATGGTTGAACGCATAGCTGCCGCCCGGATCGAACTCCCGCAGCCGCGCCATCGCCCGCCGCAAGGAGAGCCCGCGCGGCGGCGTCAGCACCACCGTGGTCATGTCCAGCGCCGCCAGGCGCTCTTCCCGCACCACCACAAACCCCGCGGCCAGCGCCCGGCGCCGGCCTTCGGGCGACAGGTCCACCGCCACCAGCTCGCCCCGCACAACCGGCCAGCCCTCGGGATCGGCCTCGAGCGCCCCGTCCGAGCGCCGGATCAACGCCTGCAGCCGCGACGGGACTTCAAGCGCCCGCTCAAGCCGGCCTCTCGTCATCCCCTGCAATGACCCGGGATCGACCGGCAGGCCCGGCGTTCCGCCCGGCAACCCCGGCGTCTGCGGGAGGCCCCCGCCGATGCCGCCAGGCAGGCTGATCTGGGCCGCCGCGGATCCACCGGACACAGCCATGGCCACAGCCGCGAGAAGGGTCGATAAAAGCATCCGTATCGACATGGGCGTCATTCCGGGGAACGTCCTTCTTTTCAAAAGCCTTTGGCGATGCACGACAAGGGATGAAACGATGGGGGCGGGACGTTCCATCCCCATGACGAGGTTTTCTGCTTGGACGAGTTTCAGACGGGGCTGGTGGACCTTCTGCCGAGGCTGCGCCGTTTCGCGCGTGTGCTCGTGCGGTCGGACGCCGACGCCCATGATCTGGTGCAGGAAACCGTCGAGCGCGCCCTCGCCCGTCGCGGCGGCTTTCGCCCCGGCACCCGGCTGGACAGTTGGGCCTTCACCATCATGAGGCGGATCTTCATCGACCAGACCCGATCAAACGCGCGCTGGGCCCGTGTGGTTGCCCCCGCCGACGACCTCACGCCCGGCGTCGCCGACACAGCCCTGGCCGGCGAAGACCTGCGCGCCGACGCCCTGGCCGTGCGCGACGCCATCCAGGCCCTGCCCGACGACCAGCGACTGGCCGTGGCCCTGGTGTTGATCGACGGCCTGTCCTACGCCGAGGCCGCCCAGGTCATGGGCGTTCCCGCCGGCACCCTGACCAGCCGCCTCGTGCGCGGCCGCCAGACCCTGATCCAGACCCTGGCCGAACAGGGAGTGAGCGCATGACCCCCGACACCCGCTTTGACGACGAAACCCTGATGCGCCGCGTCGACGGCGAACTATCGGCCGAGGCCGGCGCCGCCATCGACGCCGCCGTCGCCTTCGACCCCGCCCTGGCCGCCCGCCTCAGGGCCCTGCGCGCCTTGCGCGCCCTCGCCCG
>NZ_BSOY01000139.1 GCF_030160755.1 Brevundimonas denitrificans
CCTTCAGGTCAAAGGGTTTCGGCAGATAATCGTAAGCGCCCCGTTCCGTCGCCTTGATGGCCGTTAGAAGGGTGTTTTGCGCGCTCATGACGATAATGGGCAGTTCCGGGCGGATTTTCTTTATTCTGGGAAGCA
This sequence comes from Brevundimonas denitrificans, assembly GCF_030160755.1. GTDB lineage: Bacteria > Pseudomonadota > Alphaproteobacteria > Caulobacterales > Caulobacteraceae > Brevundimonas > Brevundimonas denitrificans. The sequence continues at coordinate 136 of NZ_BSOY01000139.1, forward strand.
GGTCGAGGCCGTTTTCGTCCGGCATCACCACATCGGTCAGCACCAGATCCCCTGCCCCTTCCAGCACCCAGTTATAGAGGGTGGCCGCGTTGCCGGTCGATCGAACCACATAATCGGCACGGGACAAGGCTTGCTCTAGAACGGTGCGAATGCCCTTGTCGTCGTCTGCTACAAGAATTGTGGCTGCCATTGTCATGCTTTCTTTTTGGGAACCTTGAAGACCGGCAGGCGAATAAGGAAATGTCCGCCCTCGGTGGAATTGTCATATTCGATGATGCCGCCGTGATCGCCGACGATCTTGGCGACAAGCGCCAGGCCAAGCCCGCTTCCCCCGGTTTTGGTGGTCACAAACGGATCAAAGATATGGGGCAGAAGTTCATCGGAAATCCCCGGCCCGTTATCGTGAATGCCCACCTCAAGCGGCAACCGCACCCGATCCTTGCTGCCGGGAACCGCCAGCCGGACGCCGGGACGATAGGCCGTGGTCAGGGTAATTTCGCCCCCTTCATCGGGGACGGATTCAGCGGCATTCTTGATCAGGTTCAACAAGACCTGAACAAGCTGGTCGCGGTTGCCATACACAAAAGGCAAGGACGGGTCATACTGTTCCCTGAAGGTCACCTTGCGGGCAAATCCGGCATGGGAGACCATGCGCACATGCTCCAGAACCTCGTGGATATTGACGGCGTTCCGCTCGATGGGGCGATCATCGGAAAAGGCCTCCATCCGGTCGACAATGGCGCAAATGCGATCCGTTTCATCACAGATCAACCGGGTCAGGGCACGGTCGCTGTCTGATGCGTTCATTTCCAGCAACTGGGCCGATCCGCGGATACCGGACAAAGGGTTTTTAACCTCGTGGGCCAGCATGGCCGCCATGGCGGTTACCGACCGGGCGGCGCCCCGATGGGTCAATTGCCGGTCCATCTTGGAGGCGATGGTCCGCTCCTCGATATGAACGACCACCTGCCCGTCAGTAAACAGCGAGGAAACCTGAATGTTTACGTTTTTCGTGCCGGTTCGGGGCGTACCAAGATCGACAGCATATTCCGATACCCGGTCGTTGCTGGTCCTGACCTGTTCGATCAGGGTTAGAAGCGGGCTGCCAAACGGGACCAGTTGGTCCACCTTGGTTTTCTTCAGGATATTGATGGAGGTGCTGAAAAATT
>NZ_BSOY01000140.1 GCF_030160755.1 Brevundimonas denitrificans
ATGGCCAAGGAAAAGTTCGAACGTAACAAGCCGCACTGCAACATCGGCACGATTGGTCACGTTGACCACGGCAAGACGACGCTGACGGCGGCGATCACGATGGTTCTGGCCAAGGCCAGCGGCGGCAAGGCGATGAACTACGCCGACATCGACGCGGCGCCGGAAGAGAAGGCCCGCGGCATCACGATCAACACGGCGCACGTGGAATATGAGACGGCCAACCGTCACTACGCCCACGTCGACTGCCCCGGCCACGCCGACTATGTGAAGAACATGATCACGGGCGCCGCGCAGATGGACGGCGCCATCCTGGTGGTCTCGGCCGCCGACGGCCCGATGCCGCAGACCCGCGAGCACATCCTGCTGGCCCGTCAGGTCGGCGTGCCGGCGCTGGTGGTGTACCTGAACAAGGTCGACCTGGTGGACGACGCCGAGCTGCTGGAACTGGTCGAGATGGAGGTGCGCGAGCTGCTTTCTTCGTACCAGTTCCCGGGCGACGACATTCCGATCACGGCGGGTTCGGCCAAGGCCGCGACCGACGGCGTGAACCCGGAGATCGGCGAGCAGTCGGTGATCAAGCTGATGCAGACCGTGGACGACTACATCCCGCAGCCGGCGCGTCCCCTGGACCTGCCGTTCCTGATGCCGGTGGAAGACGTCTTCTCGATCTCGGGCCGCGGCACCGTGGTCACGGGCCGGGTCGAGCGCGGCATCGTCAAGGTCGGCGAGGAAGTCGAGATCGTCGGCATCCGTCCGGTCCAGAAGACGACCTGCACGGGCGTGGAAATGTTCCGCAAGCTGCTGGACCAGGGCCAGGCCGGCGACAACGTCGGCGTGCTGCTGCGCGGCACCAAGCGTGAGGACGTCGAGCGCGGCCAGGTTCTGTGCAAGCCGGGTTCGATCACCCCGCACACGAAATTCCTGGCCGAGGCCTACATCCTGACCAAGGAAGAGGGCGGCCGTCACACCCCGTTCTTCACCAACTACCGCCCGCAGTTCTACTTCCGCACCACGGACGTGACCGGCATCGTTCACCTCAAGGAAGGTGTCGAGATGATCATGCCCGGCGACAACGCCGAGCTGAACGTCGAGCTGATCACCCCGATCGCCATGGAAGAGAAGCTGCGCTTCGCCATCCGCGAAGGCGGCCGCACCGTCGGCGCCGGCGTGGTCTCCAAGATCACCGAGTAA
>NZ_BSOY01000141.1 GCF_030160755.1 Brevundimonas denitrificans
TGTACGACTACAAGGCCGCCTTCCAGACTGCCGTGGAGCAGGTCAAGAGCGAGGGGCGCTATCGCGTCTTCGCCGACCTGAAGCGCGTGCGCGGCGAGTTTCCGAAGGCGATCCGCCGTCGCGAGGACGGGTCCGAGCAGGACGTCATCGTCTGGTGCTCCAACGACTATCTCGGCATGGGCCAGCATCCGGCGGTGCTGGAGGCCATGCAGGCCGAGATCGAGACGGTCGGCGCCGGCGCCGGCGGCACCCGCAACATCTCCGGCACGACCCGTTCGGCGGTGGATCTGGAGGCCGAGCTGGCGAGCTGGCACCAGAAGGAAGCGGCCCTGCTGTTCACCTCGGGCTATGTGGCCAATGAGGCGACCCTGACGACGCTGCAGCGCATCCTGCCGGGTCTGATCGTCTTGTCCGACAGCCTCAACCACGCCTCGATGATCGCCGGCATCCGCAACGGCGGCTGCGAGCGGCACATCTACGCCCACAACGATCTGGAGCATCTCGAGGCCCTGCTGCGCGACGCGCCGGCCGGGACCCCCAAGCTGATCGCCTTCGAGAGCGTCTATTCCATGGACGGCGACATCGCCGACCTGGCAGGCACCATCGCCCTGGCCCGCAAATACGGCGCCCTGACCTATCTCGACGAGGTCCACGCCGTCGGCCTGTACGGCGCGACCGGGGCCGGCGTGGCCGAGCGCGACGGGGTGCTGGACGGGATCGACATCGTCGAATGCACCCTCGGCAAGGCCATCGGCGTCATGGGCGGCTATATCGCCGCCGACGCGGTGATCATCGACGCCGTGCGCAGCTGGGCCTCGGGCTTCATCTTCACCACCAGCCTGCCGCCGGCCCTGACGGCCGGGGCCCTGGCCTCGGTGCGCTGGCTCAAGGCCCATCCCGAGGTGCGCGACGCCCATCAGGAGCGCGCCGCCACCCTCAAGGCCCGCTTCAAGGCCGCCGGCATTCCGGTGATGGAGTCCGTCAGCCACATCGTGCCGGTGTTCGTCGGCGATCCGGTCCACGCCAAGATGATCTCGGACATGCTGCTGGAAGAGCACGGCGTCTATGTCCAGCCGATCAACTACCCCACCGTGCCCAAGGGCACCGAGCGGCTGCGCTTCACCCCGTCGCCCAACCACACCGACGCCATGATGGACGACCTCGTCAAGGCGATGGATCGGCTGTGGAC
>NZ_BSOY01000142.1 GCF_030160755.1 Brevundimonas denitrificans
GGCCTCGCCGCCCGCGCCGCCTCGCCCGGACGCCGGGGCGTTGGCGCTCGCCGCCGTCACCGGCTGGCCCACCACCTGTTGCAGCACCGGCAGCAGGGCCTCGGCGTCGGCGTGCTGCAGGAACACCACCCGCACGTCGTCGGCGCTCTCGGCCCGGCGGTCCAGATCCTCGATCAGCGGCCGGATGCGCGCCATGGCCGCCGGATCGCCGCGCAGCACGATGGAGTTGGAGCTCTCCACCGGGGTGACGCTGACCATGCCGGAGCCGGGTTGCCCGCCCGGCGGGGCCAGAACCGTCTGCAGGACATTGGCGATCTCGCGCGCCGAGGAGTTCTCCAGCGTCACCACCTCGAACCCGGTCCGGTCCACGTCGATCCGCCCGATCAGGGCCCGGATGCGCGCCAGATTGTCGGCGAAGTCCGCCACCACCACGCTGTTGGCGCCGGGATTGGCCAGCACCTGCCCCTGCGCCCCCACCAGCGGCCGGATCGTCTCCGCCGCCGAGGCCGCGTCGATATTCCTCAGCTGGAACACCTCGGTCGAGAACCGCTCCGACCCCACCGTCGCCGGCCCCTGGGCCGCGCCCTGCGCCGGGCTGATCCGGTAGGCCCCGGACGCCGTCGGCGTCACCACCAGGCCGTTGGCCCTGAGCGTCGACAGAAACACCTCGAACAGCTGGGTCCGGTTCAGCGGCCGGTCGCTGGTCACCGTCACCGTCCCCGTCACCCCCGGATCGACGATGAAGGTCCGGCCCGTCGAACGGGCCACGTCCTGGATGAAGGCGCGGATGTCCGCCCCCTGCACGTTCAGCGTCTGCGACTGGGCCAACGCCGGCGCGGAGGCGAGCGGACCCTGGGCCGCCAGCACGGCGGCCATCACGGCGCCGATCACATTGGATCGCTTCATCGGCCGGTCCCTATGGTGGTGGTCTGGGTCACGCCGTCCCGCTCAAAGCGGAGCTCGGCGCTCGAACTGTCGGCCAGCTGGCCGCGCAGGGCCGCGATCCGCTCCACACTGTCCAGCGGCTGGCCGTTCACCGCCAGGATCACATCCCCGGCCCGCAGCCCCGCCGCCCGCAGCGCCGCCGCATCGCCCGCCCCCGACACCGTGAACCCGTCCAGCCGCGCCCCCCGCATCCGCGGCCGCAACCCCGCCTGCGCCATCAGCCGCG
>NZ_BSOY01000143.1 GCF_030160755.1 Brevundimonas denitrificans
CCGGCGGGGCGGACCTCGCCGAGCCGGGCGTCGAGCCGGGCCGGGTCGCGGGGGCCGGACGCCTCGATCGCGGTGAGGACCAGCACCGCCAGCACCAGCAGCAGGCCGAGGCCGCCCATGATCCACTCCAGCCGGGCGGGCGCGGCCTGGGCGGCCGGAGATTTCCTGCGGGCGGCCATCAGACGAGCAACCGGGCCGCGGCGGCGCCGATCGCGCCGGGGAAGGACAGGACCACCACGGCGTCCACGATCTCGGCCAGGCCGTGGCCCTCGGTGCGTCCGAACACCCACAGCACATAGAGACTGGTCAGCAGGACGAGGCCGTAGCCGGCGAGGGTGAAGTGGACGAAGGCGGCCAGCGGCCGGTCGCTTTCCTCCTGACCGGCGAAGCCGACGCGGTAGACGATGGCGTGCATGACCAGCAGCGACACGGCCACGAGCGCGGTCACGTGGACGGCGGTCATGCGGTAGGCGATCAGGATCATCTCCTCGGTCGGCGCCATGTTGAGGGCGAGGAACAGCGCCCCGGCGACCATCAGGAACAGCTCGCCGGGATAGGCGGCCTGCTCCTCCTCCCCCACCTCTGACTCGCCCGCGCTGAGCTGACGGCCGGCGAGCAGGGCGCCCATGGCCCCGGCGACGGCCTGAAGGACGATCTGGCCGGCGATCTGGCGGGGCGGGGCGCCGGGCTCGAGCACCCCGAACAGGGCGAGCACGATGGCGGCGGTGATGAAGCCGACGGCCAGGGCGACGAAGGTGTCGAGCAGGGCATGGCCGAGGCCGCGATGGCGGGCGCTGAAACCGGCGTAGTAGGCCAGGCCGACCAGCAGGGGGAGGGACAGGAGCAGGAAGGCGGTCAGCCTCACGCCGTCGAGGATGAAGCCGAACCACCACATTTCCATGGTCATCAGCAGGGGCAGGCTGAACAGCAGCGCGCCGCCGAACGCCCGGCCGAGATCGCGGGCGTAGTCGGCCTCACGGCGGCGATCAGGGGCGAGGCTGGCGTCCATGCAGACGGCAACGCCTCAGGCGGCGCTCCGCTCCCGCTACTCCGGGAAGGCGGCGAGCAGGGCGTCGAGGGCGCGTTCGATGCGGGCCCAGCCGGCCTCGTCCAGGGCCCGCGTCGAGGGCGCGTTCGATGCGGGCCCAGCCGGCCTCGTCCAGGGC
>NZ_BSOY01000144.1 GCF_030160755.1 Brevundimonas denitrificans
TGTTTTCTACACCTTTGATATAACCCTTGTAGATGTATGTTTGTGTCTAATTGGTCGTTTAATATCTTCTTAGGCTAGATCTTCTAATTGCATATGTAATTGAGTAGTTCCCCCTATTTTAGGCTAGAATTGCCATGCATGAGAGTGCAACTATAGTATTTCCCCCTATGTTAGGCCAGAATTGCTATTTACATTAAGTATGCAACTGTAGTAGTTCCCCCTATTTTGATAGACCTGTAGATTGATTATAGTCTAGTTAGGAGCCCTAATTGTCAATTGATTAGGATTCGTTACTTGCACTATTTGGGTAAATACTTGTATCCAATTGTACCTGAGAGGGGAAGTTGTGGTATAACGAGAGTTAAACCGTGCCTATGATTGAGCAAATTGAGTTTAGGTTAGAAATAATCTAAAGATTCTTTAATTAATCTAAAAGTCTTAAAAGTGCCAACAAACGAGAGTTGAGGGACTTGAATTGCTTTGGGTTAGTTGGGGATCGGTAACATTGTTCTACATATCTGAGCTTAAACTGCCTATGATCTGTTCCCTGCTGCTCACATTGGTGACAGGTGTGAACACACAAAGCAAGGAACAGACGGAACCAATATTCATACCTCTTGCATTTCGCATGAACCCTCATGCGTTTCGCAAGCCTTTGATCCATATATGCAAACTGATTTCGAAACCCTGGGAACGCTAGTTTAATCATAGTCTTCAGCATCTTTTACTGTTTTCTATTAATTAGGAACCAACTTCAATCAAACCCCCCCAAATTGGTTACGATCTTGTTAGATTTAGAACTGTGAACAAAGAATTGTCTAGAATTAGTTTCCGTCCCTGTGGATTCGATCCCGACTATATTGCATAATCGTACGCTTGCGATAAACTGTGGTATTTAGGGTTAAAGCCTATACACTTCACGCGTACCAAGCTTTTGGCGCCGTTGCCGGGGACGGCACAACTATTTTTAGACTTTTCTTTATTTTCTTTTCTATTTCTAACACTTTTCTTTTTCAGTTTTCAGGTCAACCGACGTGTTGCGATTCGCACCTACTGCCTGCGATTCGCATTAAACTCAGAAACTGGACCCACTGCCTCCAATTGGTGACTACAAGCTCTGAAGTGGTGTCAGGTACCCAAGAA
>NZ_BSOY01000145.1 GCF_030160755.1 Brevundimonas denitrificans
ATCACCCCGATCGCCATGGAAGAGAAGCTGCGCTTCGCCATCCGCGAAGGCGGCCGCACCGTCGGCGCCGGCGTGGTCTCCAAGATCACCGAGTAATCGGCGACCTCAAGTCAGCGTAACAGAGCGGCCCCCGGAGCGATCCGGGGGCCGCTTTTGCTGTGTGCGCTTCCTTCCCCCTTCACGGAGGAGGGTGGGCCGCGGAGCGGCTCGGATGGGGGTGCTGGTTCCGGGGGCAGGCTGGACGGGCAGACGCCAATCGGATGGGGCGGTGTGTCACCCCTCATCCGACCTCGCTGCGTTCGGCCGCCTTCTCCCGCAAGGGGAGAAGGGAAAACCTAGATAAACCGCACCTCCACCCCCGGCTTGACCCCGGCGGCCAGTTGTTCGGCGTCCCAGTTGGTCAGGCGGACGCAGCCGTTGGAGGCGGTCTTGCCGATCTTCGACGGGTCGGGCGAGCCGTGGATGCCGTAGGTGTCGCGCGAGAGGTCGATCCAGACCGTGCCGACCGGGTTGTTCGGACCGGCCGGGACCACGACCCGCTCGTCGCCGCGGTCGTAGCTGACGCGCGCGGGGTCATAGGTGTAGTCCGGCGCCGGCGCGACGCCGACCACGGTGACCGTGCCGGAGGGGGCGGGGCGCTCGGATGAGCCGATGGTGGCCGGATAGAAGGCCAGCAGGGCGCCCGAGGCGTCGAAGGCCCGGGCCGAACGCTCGGTCTTGTCGACGACGATACGGGCGACGCCGGTCAGGGGCGCATCATTGACGGCGGGAACTACCAGGGTCTGGCCGGCGCGCCGGAAGTCGACGCCGGGATTCAGGCCCTGAAGCAGGGCCTCGGTGACATGGAACCGTTCAGCCAGACGCTCCAGGGCGCTGGTGAAATTCGTGCCCGCGCGGGCGGTTGCGGCGAGGTCGTCGCCCGCCGGCGGGCTGAACGGCCCGGCGACGTCGGCCGCGGTCAGGACGTATTGCGTCATGACCGGGCCCGCATCGGCGGAGGCGAGCGCCTGGAGCAGGGCGGCGTCGGCGCCGCCGTCCGCACTCAGGCCGTTGGCCTTGCCCCAGGCGGCGATGGCCTCGCGGGTGTTCTCGCCGCCCAGGCCGTCGATGACGCCGGGCGAGTAGCGCGAG
>NZ_BSOY01000146.1 GCF_030160755.1 Brevundimonas denitrificans
GTTTTCTGATTATTTTCGGATTTCAGTATTTCGTTGAAACCCCGCAAATCGAAGAACAGCAGACCGCTGAACAGACCTCAGCCGAAGGGTCCGCACCCAAACCGGGACAGGCTCCGGGTGATGCATCCGCCCCCTCTGCCGGTATGAGCGCTGCGGGTGCCATGACCCGCGAGGAAAGCCTGAGCAAGGCCCCCCGCATCAAGATCAACACCCCGTCCCTGCACGGTTCGGTCTCCCTGAAAGGGGCCCGGATCGACGATCTGACGCTGATCAACTATCGCGAAGAAGTCGACCCGGAAAGCCCGGAAGTCAAGCTGCTCTCCCCGGCGGGAAGCCCGGCCCCCTACTATGCCGAATTCGGCTGGAGTGTGGCCAGCGGTCAGTCTGTCAACCTTCCGAACAGCGACACGGTCTGGAGCACGGAAAATGACGAATTCACCCCGAGCAAGCCTCTGGTTCTGACGTGGGACAACGGCGAAGGCCTGCGTTTTGTCCGCACCTACACCCTCGATGAAAACTTCCTCTTCACCGTGGAACAGAAAGTCGAGAACACCACAGCGGCAGACGTCACCCTGTATCCCTATGGCCTGATCTCCCGGACAGGCAAGCCGGAAACCACCGACTTCTACATTCTTCACGAAGGGCCGATCGGCGTCCTGAATGCCACCCTTGAGGAAATCGACTACGGCGATCTGGTTGACGATGGCGGACAGAATTTCACCTCCACCGGTGGCTGGATGGGGATTACCGACAAATTCTGGCTGACAGCCCTACTGCCCGACCAGACTGTCCAGTTCAAGGGACGCTATAACTACGTTGCCACAGCCGACCGCTACCAGACCGACTATCTGGATACCGCCGGTGTTGTCATTCCGGCAGGCGGCAGCGCAGAAGCCACCAACCGCCTGTTTGCGGGCGCCAAGGAAGTGGACGTTCTGGACGCCTATGAAGAAAAATACGGCATCGACCGGCTGGAACTGGCCATCGACTGGGGCTGGTTCTACTTCCTGACCAAGCCGATCTATTTTGCCCTCGACTTCCTCGACAAGTTGATCGGCAACATGGGCCTTGCCATTCTG
>NZ_BSOY01000147.1 GCF_030160755.1 Brevundimonas denitrificans
GGCCGGCCTCGCTGCGGCTGGGCCAGGACAGATAGCGCAGGCCGCGCGCCTCACCCGCCGGTGCGCCGACGGTCTGGGCAGCGGCGGCGCCGGCGAACAGCACCACGCCCGCGGCGGCGAGCAGGGCGGTCGTCAGGATCGAAGGGCGGCGCAACTGGGCGTCTCCGGACGCGGGAGGGGAGCCTCACGCTAGCCATGCGTCGCTTAACCCGCTGCTAACGCCGGGGCGTTCCTCGCCAGGGTCAGGCTCAGGAAAGTCTGCGCCGCACCGCCCGGTCCAGCAGGCCGACGGCGGCGTTCAGCAACAGGCCCATGACCATCAGACAGGCGAGGGCGGCCAGCATGTCGGCGGTGCGCAGCCGGTTTCCGGCCTCCAGCAACCGCCAGGCCAGCCCCTGGGTCGCGCCCGAGCCGGAGACGAACTCGGCCACGACGGCGCCGATCACGGCCAGACCGGCGGCGACCCGCAGCCCTTCCAGCACGAAAGGCAGGGCGGCGGGCAGGCGCAGCCGGATCAGGCGCTGGACCGGCGAGGCGCCGTACAGGTCGAACAGCCGCTCGAGGTCGGGGTCGGCGGACTTCAGCCCGGTCAGGACGCCCGAGAACAGGGGGAAGAAGGCCACGGTCGCCGCGAGCGCCACCACCGCCCGGTCGGCGTGATCGAGCCCGGCCCAGATCATCACCAGCGGGGCGATGGCCACCACCGGCGTGACCTGCAGCGCGACGGCGAGGGGGCGAACGGCCTGTTCGGCGGAACGGCTGAGCGAGACGGCCAGGGCCAGGCCGCCGCCGAGCAGGGCGGCGACGGCGAGGGCTTGCAGGGCCATCCAGAAGGTGGCGGCGGCGGAGGCGGCGAGAAGGGGCGCGCGCGCGATCAGGGCCGTGGCCACGGCGCTGGGCGGGGGCAGGAACCACGGCGGGACGTGGAGCAGACTGCAGGCGAGCTCCCAGCCGGCGAGGAGCAGGACAGTGAGGAGCAGGGGCGGCAGGATACGGATCATGCGCCGGCCTCGACCGCCGCAGCCGACATGGCCTCGGCCAGGGCGGCGGCCAGAGTCTCGACCGCCGTGCGGTAGCC
>NZ_BSOY01000148.1 GCF_030160755.1 Brevundimonas denitrificans
GTGGGTGTAGGATATTTGAGAGGATCTGTCCCTAGTACGAGAGGACCGGGATGGACATACCTCTGGTGGACCTGTTGTCGCGCCAGCGGCACAGCAGGGTAGCTATGTATGGAATAGATAACCGCTGAAAGCATCTAAGCGGGAAGCCCCCCTCAAAACCAGATATCCCTTGAGAGACGTGGAAGACCACCACGTTGATAGGCTGGAGGTGGAAGAGTGGTAACACTTGGAGCTGACCAGTACTAATATCTCGATTGTGTTTGTTCTTACACTTCAAACCATACACAGTAGTCAATGCAGACACTTAACGATGTATTCTAATCCGGTCTTCGCCGGCCTGGTGGCTATGGCGGGAGGCCCGCACCCGATCCCATCCCGAACTCGGTCGTGAAAACTCCCTGCGCCGATGGTACTTTGTCTTAAGGCACGGAAGAGTAGGTCGCTGCCAGGCCTGCGAAGCCCGGATTCCTCTTCACCGTTAAATAATAAAACGCCCTTAAGGGCGTTTTTTAACGTCAAAAATAACACCCAAAAACAAAACCCCTCAAAAATACAACCGCGGGATGGAGCAGCCCGGTAGCTCGTCAGGCTCATAACCTGAAGGTCGCAGGTTCAAATCCTGCTCCCGCACCCAAAACAAAAAGCCTCGCTACAAAGCGGGGCTTTTTTTATGCCCAAAGAACATCCCAAAACATTACAGAAAACGTAAAGATTTACGCTGACAGTTAGAAAAGCACTGCTGCTTGCCATAATAATAACGAATATAGTTAAAATTTACGGGTTTTTACGATTTGAGGCCGGCGGTGCGAGCATGATCTGTCGAGGGAATGCTCAGGCTCGTTTCAGTTTTTGCAGGGTGTTCTTTCTCTGGTCATGTCAGGGCCACGCCGCAAATGTTTTGGGGGGGAGTTGCTCCTGCTTTTTGGTTCTGAATTGACCGGGGGAAAGGCCCATATGCTTTCGAAAGAAGCGGTTGAAGTAGGC
>NZ_BSOY01000149.1 GCF_030160755.1 Brevundimonas denitrificans
GACCGAAATCTATGTTCTGTATATCCGGGGGATTCACGCCGGCTATGCCGAACTGGATTTCCGCAAATTCCCCTCCGTTGTGGATCTGGCCTATTTCGGCATCATGCCGGAATTTATCGGCATGAAACTGGGGCCGTATTTGCTAAACTGGGCTATCGAACAGGCATGGCGGCGCAACCCGGATCTGGTGACCGTCAATACCTGCACCCTTGACCATCCGAAGGCCCTGCCCCTCTATCAGCGGTTCGGCTTTACCCCCTATCGCCAGCGGGAAGTCCTTATCGACCCGGTCGAGGATTAATCCCCTTCCGCCCTGTCTGCCCCGCGCCCCTGCATGGCAGCGCCCGCCTGCCCTCAGGTCAGGCGATAGCGGTTGGTTTCCGGATCATACGACCGCCCGTCAATCAGGTTCGACGGCGTCCCCAAAAGGGCGGACTTCATGTCCATCATGACCCGCTGGCTTTCCAGATAATAGGAATGCTCCACCAGTCCCGAAACCACATCCGTACAATCAACCAGCGTCACCTTGCCGGGAATGGACCTTGGAATACGCGGCCCGTCATCACCGAGCCGGTCCGGGTTGCCCTTGGTCTTGTCTGAAATGGCCATGGCCCGGTCTTCATTGTTGAAATAGACATTCACCCGCTTGGCGATCCGGGGCAGGAATTTCAGCTTGTGCTCTTTCTCGAAGGCGTCGTCATCCTCGTCCGCCGCCATCAGGAAAATCTGGTCGAACAGGCGCGGCGGACGCCCCGGCGCCTGCCGCAAAATTTCCTGCAAGGCATGCCGCAGCACATAATTGCCCATACTATGCGCCACCAGATGAAGTTTCTGGTCGCAGGCCTCGTCCGGGGTGGACCCGCGCAAATAATCCCCGAGCTTCAGGAAGCTGCGGGCAAAGGCCGGCCCCGATGCCGCCGCATCCTGCCGATCATTGGCGTAGGCAATAAAAGGCATCATGGACCCGTCGGACGGCCAC
>NZ_BSOY01000150.1 GCF_030160755.1 Brevundimonas denitrificans
CATATGCTGTCCCGGGAAAACGACCGGGTTGCCAGAGACAAGACCCTGCAGTTTTGTAAAGGCAACGATAGAGCCGGAGAATGTAATGGCACCGACAACGATACCAATCCCCATTTCCACGCGGCTGAGGACTTTAAGCTCCCCTCCCGCATCGACAATGCCGTAGGCTTCCGGGTTGTAGAAGGCCGCTGCGGCCACAAGAACCGCTGCCAGACCCACGAGAGAGTGGAACGCGGCCACAAGCTGCGGCATGGCAGTCATGGCGATACGCTGTGCGATCACGGCACCAATGGCACCGCCCACCAGAATACCGCCAATGATCCACTCATAGGACAGGACATTGGGGCTCAGGATGGTGACAACGATGGCAATGGCCATCCCCAGCATACCCATGACGTTACCGCGACGGGAACTTTCCGGAGAAGACAGGCCCCGCAGGGACAGGATGAATAGAATGGCGGATACCAGATAGGCAAGCGCCGTAAAGTTAGCTGACACTGGCTTTCCCCCTTACTTCTGTTTTTTCTTGTACATGGCCAGCATCCGTTGCGTCACAAGGAAGCCACCAAAAATATTCACCGAGGCCAGAACAATGGCAACAAAGCCGAAGATCTTGGCAAGGTTCATGTCTGCGGGACCCGCAGCAATCAATGCACCCACGATGATAACGGAGGAAATGGCGTTGGTAACCGCCATCAGCGGTGTATGCAGGGCGGGTGTAACGCTCCACACAACGTAATAACCGACAAAGATTGCCAGGACAAAAATGGCCAGCCGGAAAACAGTAGGATCGACAATATCCATGATCAGTTACCTCCCTCTGTCAGAAGCGGGTGAACAACCTTGCCATCCCGTGTCAGGCCGGTGCCCAGAATGATTTCATCTTCCCAGTTCATATCCAGTGCGCCGGTTTCCTTATTGATCATCGGCGTCAGGAAATTCAGGAGGTTCTTGGCATAGAGCGCGGAC
>NZ_BSOY01000151.1 GCF_030160755.1 Brevundimonas denitrificans
TGACCTCTACCGCCCCTGTCAGTCGTTATCACCTGCGTAATACAAGGGCAAGGGGTCGTCTTTCAGGCAGGCAAATAGCAGATGGTCCCGCCATTCCCCATTAATGCACAGATACTCCCGCGCCCGTCCCTCCCGGATAAAGCCCACCTTTTCCAGCAGCGCGGCGCTGGCGTCGTTCTCAGGCACGCAGGCGGCCTCGACCCGGCGCAGGCAATACTGCCGGAACAAGACCGGTAAAAGCGCGGTCAGCGCATCATACATATATCCCTGCCGCGCATAAGGCAGCCCGGTCCAGTATCCGATGGTCCCCGTTTGCGCCACCCCGCGCCGAATATTACTCAGGGTCACACTGCCAACGATCTGGTCATCCTCATGACGGAAAATGAAAAACGCCTGCCCCATATCGTCACGGGCATCCCGTGCGTACCGGCGCAGGCGGTCTCGAAAACTGGCCTTGGTCAAGGTGTCCGGTGCCCAAACGGGCTCCCACGGGACAAGATGGTTACGGCTGACGGCGCGAACCTCGGCCCACGCCCGCCAGTCAGACAGGCGCGGTGTCCGCAGATATACTTTTCTGGCTGTGACCCGGTATTCTTTTCCGGGAAATGAAAACCGCTCCAGAACCATTCCCAACCCGCCTGCGAGCGCCCCAAGGGGCGAATTTTCAAGATTTATCCGTTAAATCTTGCCGCAAGTCGGTCATAGGTTTCAAGGTTTTTGACAGGCCCAAGGGCCGCAATGGTCGGCACCGCCCCTTCGAACAGGCGCTTGGCAAGGGATACCACCCGCTCCGGTGTTACCCGGTCGATTTCCTCGGTAATCTCCTGCGGGGAGACAATGCGCTCATAGATCAGCATCTGCCGCGCATGAACCTCACACCGTGACGCCGGGCTTTCCTGCCCCATCAGCAGGCCCGCCTTGTTCTGGGCCTTGGCCCG
>NZ_BSOY01000152.1 GCF_030160755.1 Brevundimonas denitrificans
GTCCAGGCCCGCGCCGAGCAGGCCTTCACCCGCCTCGACGCCGACCACGACGGCTTCGTCACCGCCGCCGAGGGCCGGGCCGGACGTCAGGCCATGCGCGAGCACCGCCGCGCGCGCATGACCGAACGCCGCGCCGCGCATCAGGCGCATCGGCAGGCGTCGCCACCGGCGCCCGCTTCGGAGTAAGGACGATGTCAGGGACGGCGGTCATGAACCGGGCGACCCTTTCGGTAGAAACGGAAGAGGGCCGGATTGGCGCTGATCGCCGACCCCGACGAGGATCTGGTGCGCCGCGTGGGTCAGGGCGACCCGGCGGCGATCCAGGCCATGGTGGCGCGCAAGCTGCCGCGCATGCTGGCGCTCGCGCAGCGGATGCTGGGCGATGCGGCCGAGGCCGAGGACGTGGCCCAGGACGCCATGCTGCGGGCGTGGAAACAGGCGCCGCGGTGGACGCCGGGCCAGGCCAAGTTCGACACCTGGCTGCATCGGGTCGGGCTGAACCTCTGCTACGACCGGCTGAGGCGACGGCGCGAGACGCCCACGGCGGCGCCGCCGGACCGGCCCGATCCCGGACCGGCCCCCGACCGGGGATTGCTGGCGGCGGACGTGGGGGCGCGGGTCGATGCGGCCCTGATCCGGCTGCCGGGTCGTCAGCGCGAGGCCATTGTCCTGTGCCACTATCAGGAGATGACCAATATCGAGGCCGCGGCCTTGATGGAGATCAGCGTGGACGCGCTGGAGAGTCTGTTGTCGCGTGGACGACGGGCGTTGAGACAGGCCCTGGCCGATATCCGGCCGGGTGCTGAAGGAGCATGAGTGTGATGACGTCGGAACGGTTCCTCGCCCTGGTCGCAGCCTATGGCGCCGACGCGCGGCGCTGGCCCGAGGCTGAACGCGCGGCGGCCCGGGCCTTCGCGGCCGCCCACCCGGACGC
>NZ_BSOY01000153.1 GCF_030160755.1 Brevundimonas denitrificans
AGCGCCTTGCCGTTACCGCTTACCTCCAGCACCACATCGGGGCCCCGGCCCTGACAAATTTCCACGATACTGGATTTACAGTTTTCATCCCGCGGACTGACAACAAGGTCCAATCCCAGACTGGCGGCAATGGCGCCGCGGGCCTGATTGGGCTCCTGCAGGGAAACACTGCGCGCGCCATGGGCCTTGGCAATGGCCGCCGCAAACAGGCCAATGGGTCCACCGCCAACAATCAGCACATCGCGGGCGGTTACCCCCGCCGTCGTCACCATATGCATGGCGTTACCAACCGGATCGAACACGGCCGCATGATGATCCGGGATGGCATCCGGCACCTTCCACAGGTTCCCGGCCGGGATAATCACCTGCTCGGCGAAGGCGCCGGGCCGGTCCACCCCGATAATCTCGGTCTTTTCGCAGATATGGGCGTTGCCCGTTCGGCAATGGGCGCAAGCCCCGCAGGCAATATGGCATTCCGCCGAGACCCGCTCGCCAATGGTGAAGCCTTCCACATCCTCGCCAATTGCGCTGATCCGGCCAACGAATTCGTGCCCGATGGTCATGGGGGTTCTGATCCGGCCCGCCGACCACGCATCCCACTTGAAGATATGAAAATCGGTTCCGCAAATTCCGGCCATGACCACATCCACCATGACCATGCCCCGGCCCGGTGCAGGCAAGGGGGGCTGTTCTGAAAACCAGATACCGCGTTCTGGTTTGGCTTTGGCAATGGTGAACATGATGTTTTCCTCTGGAAAATGGAAAAATATCCGATATACTGGACTTAACGATTTGTACAATATATTGGATTTTTATCCCGTCAATAGGAAAAATGACTCAAAACGCCCTCACTCCGCCCTCTGTCGGCAAAACCATCAACCGCCTTCGCAAGGAAAAGCAAC
>NZ_BSOY01000154.1 GCF_030160755.1 Brevundimonas denitrificans
GGACCAGTTTTTTGCTTCCCCTCCCGATACGGGGCTGGCCGGACAGAGTGTGGCCGTCGCCGCGGCACAAAACGGGGATTATGTCTCTGCTGCCCGGATATACGCGGCTCTTCTCGGGGCGGGGAGGGAGACACCGGCACTTTGGGCAGGGTATGCGGAGGCCCTTTTCCGGCTGGAAGCCTACCCGGAAGCGCTGGGCGCTTATGACCGTCTGGCGGTGTTGACCGAAAAGGGCTGTACCGCCCGGATCGGGCAGGGCAAGACCAGCCTGCGATTGAAGCAGCCGTCCGTTGCCGTTCTGCATTTTCAAGGCTGCATCGGGCGGGAGCCGGAGAACCGGGCCGCCCTTGCGGGATTGGCCGTTGCCCATGACATGGCGGGAAAGCCAGATCAATCTGCCCCCCTGTATCAAAGGCTTTTGGAAAGCCGGCCCGACGATATCCAAATCCTGAACAATTATGGGGTTTCCCTGTTGCTGGCGGGCCGCCTTAAGGAGGCCATCACCCGGCTGTCCCAAATCGCCTTTGGGCCTGCTTCCACGCGTCGGGTTCGGCAAAATCTGGCCTTGGCCTACGCCCTGAACGGGGACAGCGGTGCAGCTTTCAATATCGGCTTGCTGGACCTTGGCGCGGAGGAGGCGACCGCCAACCTGAAATACTATGAGTTGCTTCGATCCATGAAGAGCAATGTGGCCCTCCGCGCTTTTCTGTTCGCCGGGGAGGGGCCGAAAACATGATGATCAGAAAGGCCCGTCGCCCGTCGCCCGCCCGTCCGCCGCTGCTTGCCGCGTTTCTGGCAAGTTGCCGGGGGGTGACCAGCGTCGAATTGGCCCTGACCCTGCCGGTCCTTCTGGCAATGATCTTTCTGGTTATCGATCTGCAACGGCTTTCCTT
>NZ_BSOY01000155.1 GCF_030160755.1 Brevundimonas denitrificans
CTCGGAAACCTCAAACCCTTACCGGATAGAAATCCCGATCCCCGCTTCTGTCTTTTCTGTTGTTACCTCAATCAAGCAGGGTTGAAGCTAATACAAGCCGGGGGACAAAACATCCCCCATATGAGGTACTTGTTAAGATTTTAATTCTTTTTTATGTAAATTTTATACAATAATTCCCACCCTTTTCAGGGATACAGGCCCTCGCCTTCCCCTTGCTGGCGGACAATCAGGAATTATTTGAGATACGGGTAAAATAGGGAACTGGGGATGGCAAGCCCACTGACCTCGCCGGTTTTCAGACGCGCCGTGGCAGAATGCAAGCCAATCAGGCGATACCCTGCCCCATCCTTCACAAAAATGGGCGAACCGGAATCCCCGTTTGTGGCATCGCACTGATGAAAATAGATCGGTGCCTGCCCTTTATCCAGTCTTGCTGTGTGGGTTATCCGGCATTTTTCATGAACCGTCAGAATATGGGAATAATCCCGGCTGTATCCTGCCTGCACCAGATCAGCGGTTGCGAGTGCATCCTCTGACAGGCGGCGGCGGGCTGCCTCGGCAAAACCAAAGGTCTTCCCCAAGGGCTTGTCCAGCGTCAATACCGCCCAGTCCTTGTCCCGTGGCAACGGCTGTACAGACAGATCCGGCAGGGCCGCAAAGGCCGTCCGATATCGAAGCCCCCGGGCATGCCCCGCATACCGCCCCTTGTCATACCCGGCGACAAAATGAAATTCCGTTGCCCCGCTCCACCGTTTTGTGCGCTTGTTCCAGAAACAATGGGCCGCCGTCAGGACCTGATCTTCGGCAACAAGAATGCCTGTACAAAAATTGCCGGACCGGTTGACCCGACCGATGGTTCGCCACGGAAAGGCGGTAATATCCACCGGGGAGC
>NZ_BSOY01000156.1 GCF_030160755.1 Brevundimonas denitrificans
ATGAGCCAAACAGGGGAGTGTTTAACCGGGGTTACTGAATAGATATAACCTGTTATTTTCTATACATATTTCCGCCACATTCGTTTAATAGAGATAAACTCAATGCGGTCAATTTTACGGAAATAGGTAGCCCTATGGTAGCCCCCAACGAGAAAATCAATTTTACCAAGGCGGCGCTCACCGCCCTTCCCCTGCCACCGGAAGGCAAGCGGTATTCCTTCAAGGATAGCCGGGTGCCCGGCCTGATTATCCGGGTCATGCCGAGCGGCCTGAAAAGCTTCCAGCTCTATCAGAAGCTTCAGGGGCGGCCGATCCGGGTAACCTTGGGCAAGTTCCCCGACATGACCATTGAGAAGGCCCGTAACGCCGCCACACAGGCCAAGGGCGAGCTTGCCAGCGGCACTAACCCCAACGTCGAGAAAAACCGCCTTCGCAAGGAAATCACCCTCAAGGAGTTGTTTGATCTCTATATGGACCGCTACAGCAAGGTTGAGAAGAAAAGCTGGCGCTATGATGAGCGGGAAATCAACAAGTTCCTGTCCCACTGGTTCAACCGTAAAATCTCCAGCATCAGCAAGTATGACATCAAGACCCTGCATCTCAAGACCAAGGAGAGGAACGGGCTTTATCAGGCCAACCGGATATTGGAGCGCATTCGCTCCATGTATAACAAGGCCATCGAATGGGGATGGAACGGCGACAACCCGACCAACGGGATCAAGAAGTTCCGGGAAGAAGCGCGGGACCGCTATGCCCAGCCCAATGAACTGCCCCTGCTCTTTGCCGCCTTGGATGAGGAACTGAACGAGGTGGCGCGGGACTATCTTTATGTGTCCCTCTATACCGGGGCCAGAAAAACCAATGTGCTGCAAATGCGGTGGGAGCAG
>NZ_BSOY01000157.1 GCF_030160755.1 Brevundimonas denitrificans
CGGTCCGCCAAATTCGAAAATCTTGCCCTGCTGTTCCGGGGTCTCGATGATTTTTACGATGGCATCGGCCAGATCCTCGATCCAGACCGGCTGCATCAGGGCGCGGCCCCCATTTGCCAACGGCAAGGCTGGCAGGCAGGCGGTCAGCCGTGCAAATTTGTTGGTGAAGTCATCCCCGGCGCCGAACACCACGGACGGACGCAGGATGGTGGCGCCTTCAAACGCCTCACTCACGGCTTTCTCGCCTTCGGCCTTTGTCCGGGCATAGTTTGATTCGCTTTTTTCATCCGCACCAAGCGCGGACATGTGAATCAGTTGACGGGCACCGGCAGCCTTTGCCGCCTCGGCAACCCGCTTTGCGCCCTCTACATGGACGGCGTTAAATTTCTGCGATCCGGATTCGAACAGAAGCCCCACAAGGTTGATAACAATATCAGCACCGGCAACGGCCCGCTCAACGGATGCCTGATTGCGGATATTGGTTTGCATGCCGACAACCTGACCCACATTGCCCTGTGTCATAAGCTGTGCTGCTTTTTCCGTATCGCGGACGGCAATCCGCACCCGGTATCCCCTGGAAGCCAATCGCCCGACAAGATGGCGACCAATAAAGCCGGAGCCGCCGATAATTGTAATCAGACCCGCAGACATTTTTGAATTCCTCTGGTTAGGGGCGGCAAACACCCATGCTGCCCCAGTTTTGCTCATCATTTCTGGGCATTTATCTACCGTCATCGGACCGGAAGGCCAAGTTAAAAGAATAAAAAATGCACTTCTTTGAAGAAAGTTTGTTGACATCCGGTCCAGCAATTTATATCAGATGGCCTCACTGAGTTGCCCAGGTGGCGGAATTGGTAGACGCGCTGGCTTCAGGTGCCAGT
>NZ_BSOY01000158.1 GCF_030160755.1 Brevundimonas denitrificans
CGATATCACCCATCCTGACAGCGAGGCCCAGAAAAAAGACGTCTTTGATGTCATGGAACGGCTGGGGGTCGATGTGGATGATACGGACCATTATCTGGAAGTCCTGAACAAGATTGATCTTGCCGACCCGGAAACTGCGGCCTTTTTCAAGAACGAGGCTGACCGCAAGGAAGAACTGGTGGTCATGTCCGCCGTCACCGGGGAGGGGGTTCCCACCTTTCTGGCCGCGGTTGAGGAAAAGCTGACCAAGAACCAGAAGGTCCTTCGGGTTTCCGTCCCCGTGGAAGATGGTGCCACCGTTTCCTGGATTTACCGGAACGGCACCGTTCTCACACGGAAAGACGAGGAGGATGCCGTAATTCTGGAGGTCAAGTTCGCCCCGGAGAAACTGGGTCGGCTGGAAAAACTCCCCCTCGATATCCTGTGATCAGGTTTCTTCCTTTTTAACCTGATCCCAAAGGTTGTCCATTTCCTGAAGGCTGCTTTCGGAAGGGGTTTTGCCGCGCGCCCTCAGTTTGCTTTCCACGCCCTTGAAGCGGCGGGTAAATTTGTGATTTGCCTGCCGCAGAACTGTTTCCGGCTCCAAATTCAGGTGGCGACCAAGATTGGCCATCACGAACATCAGGTCCCCATATTCCTCTGCCACCCGGGCAGGCCCGCCGTCCTGCTTCACTTCCTCTTTCAACTCATCCAGTTCTTCGTGAATCTTGTCAAAAACCGGTTCGATATCGGGCCAGTCAAAACCGACGCGGGCGGCCCGGTTCTGCAATTTCACGGCACGGGTCAGGGCGGGCAGGGTGATCGCAACCCCATCCAGGGCGGAAACCGTCTCATGGTTGTTATTCTCGGCCTTCTGGCGACGTTCTTCCGCTTT
>NZ_BSOY01000159.1 GCF_030160755.1 Brevundimonas denitrificans
CCAGAAGACGTTCCAGCGAGATGGACTGGTCCCCGGCCACGATCAGCTCATAATCCGGTTTTTCCTTCAGGAGGCGGGGAAAGCCGTCTTTCAGGGCCGGCAGATCGGCAAAGGCCTGGCCGTCAAGGGCGTAGCCGCTGGCGCGGATTTCCAGCAGGATATGACGGGTTTCTGCGGGCCGGGCCGGCTGCTCGGACACGGCTTCCGGCAAGGTCAGGTCAAGGGACCGGTAGACGGCCCCGGCCGTCAGGATGAAAAAGACCAGCAGAATGAACAGGATGTCCAGCAGGGTTGTCAGGTCCGGGAACAGGGAGCCTGCCTCCTCGTCCCGGTTATAGGCGTCACCGGACCGGATCATGGCGCAACCTGCCGGGGCGTGGACCTTGTTTCCGGTACAGGCAGTGTTTCAGGCCGCGCCGCGCCGCGCTCCAGTGAATAATCGAGAGAGGCCGCATTCAGGCGGATCAGGGTCAGGTCGAAAATCCGGTTTTTCCATGCGGTGAACAGGGTTACGAAAATGACGCAGGGCAAGGCGATCATCAGGCCAAATGCGGTGGTCATCAGGGCTTCCCACAAGCCGTCTGCGATCATGCTGGGGGTAACCGGCGCATCGGACGCGGCAATGTCGCGAAAGGCATCAATGATCCCGAGGATTGTGCCCAGCAGTCCCAGAATGGGGGCGACCGCCGCCACCAGCCGGAGGACCGCGAGGCCCCGGCCAAAGGGCAGCCGGGCCTCGTCAAAGGCAACAGAGGTCACCTCATCCCGCACCGGCTTTTCAAGATGGCGATGCCGGGCAATCAGGCGAAGAAGGCGGCTTTCCATCCGCCTTCCCTGAAAATCCACAAACAGGAAAAAGCTGATCCGTTC
>NZ_BSOY01000160.1 GCF_030160755.1 Brevundimonas denitrificans
ACAGGGAGAATGACTATGGAAAGCTTGAAGGGAGCGTTGCTCAAGGCAGCGATTGCGCTGGTGCCATCCTACACCGTCGCCTTCTTCACCGATAAAATGGTGTAAGTCGTCCCCATGCTCGCAGCATCGGGGATCGTCGCAGCCGGGATCACTTTAGGGGAGACCGGGAAGACCAGTCGAAGGGTCGATGAAGACAATCACATGGACACCACCGATGACCTCAATTCACCGGGTCAGGCAGGATCAACCGTATAGCACATAAGGGGCGCGAAAGGAGTGCTGCACTCACAGGATGTTTCATGCAATCCCTGCAACATCTCAGCGCAATCGACCAAAAAACAAAAAGCCCCTGAAGTCAGAGACCTCAGGGGCTTTTTGTTTTGGTGCGGTCGAGAAGACTCGAACTTCCACCCGTGTTACCGGACAGCGACCTCAACGCTGCGCGTCTACCAATTCCGCCACGACCGCTTGGTGAGGCAGGGAAATAACAAATGTTTTCCTCACTGGCAAGTGGAGAATGAATTATTTTTCAAATCCGCCACTTAATTTTATTTCCCTGATATGAAAAAGACAGGAGCCGGATCAGAAATCCCGCTGGTTCGGGCTGACCTTGTCGGTGATCGAAACCCCAATATTGTCATCCACCACGATGATTTCCCCAAAGGCAATGGGCTTGTTGTTGGCCAGCACCATGGCGTCGTCATCGACCCCGGTATCCAGCTCGATCACGGCGCCGCGACCCATTTTCAGGAGTTGGTGAATCGGCATCACGGCCTTGCCGAGAACGACCGAGATTTCCACATCAACGCCCTTGATTGCCTTATCTTCCATAATGCACCCTGTTCATGAACCAATTC
>NZ_BSOY01000161.1 GCF_030160755.1 Brevundimonas denitrificans
CAATGCAGCGGCATCAACAACCGGGACAGGGGAACCTGACCCCGGCGGACGGTGTTGCTATCCAGCAGAAAGACCCGCTCCCCCGCCTGATGCCCACCGGCAAACGGGTCTGTCCCCCGCCGTCCCCGTAGCAGGGTGGACAGGGTGATCGTACCGTCCCCGTTGTCCTGAACCGACTTGAACTGAACCAGTTCCTGCCCGACCAGCACCGGGTTGGTCCCGTTCAGGAAATCCGCCTCGGGGATATTCTCGAACTGGTCGGCCCCATGCAGAAGACGAACGGTCAGACTGTTTTCCCAGTCCGTCCGGTACGGGGTTACTGGCTCTCCCAGCGCGTTCAGGGCAATGCCCCATGCCACCTGCCGATCAACGGCGTCCTGAAATGTGAACCGCTCCCCGGTTTCCGATGAATACAGCCCGCCCCCGTTCCAGCGCGCCCCGTATCCCGCAGCGGCGAAATAGTACCGGCTTCCTGTCCCGGCCAACGCATCCTCATCCCGCAGCAGGGGCAGATCCAGAATGAACGGCTCCAGCATCTGCGGGCGGTGAATGGCATAGGCGGGAACGCCCGCCCCGGCATCCGCATCCACCTGTTCCCGTCGCTCGGTTCGGGAAAAGGCGATGCCCTCCACCTCCATGGACAGGTCTCCCCCCAGATGGGTCTGCACCAGACGGCATTCCTGACGGGTACCCGCCCCCGTGATGGCAACCCGGTCCGACGGGTCCAGATACAGATACCGAAGCGGCAGCACGCCCCGTGCCTGTTCCCGTTCCGCCCATGCCTCCCGCAGCAGGTTTTGGCACAGGGCCTTGGCCTGCCCGCCGCCAAGGGCCATTGGC
>NZ_BSOY01000162.1 GCF_030160755.1 Brevundimonas denitrificans
CTGCCGCGTCTCTGCGAAGACCTGCCTAGGCATTAATATTCACATAAAGAACAGCCAGACGTTAACCCTTCAGCATGTGTACAGCAACAAACCGATCGCCCGTACCAGACCAGAGAGGGGACCAGACATGAGCAATGGACAAAGGATCAACGGCGTCGCAAAGGAACTGTCCGATGCCCTTGCCCGCTGTCAACAGCGGGGCATTGACGAACAATCCGTACGAACAGGCCTTCTGACCATCACAATTGCCAATTTTATCAACAAGATCGGCATGCAAAACACCCTGTCCCTGTTCGAGGCCTTGCCCCAGCATATCGCATCCGGCATCTTCGACAAATACATGAACCCGGAAATCGAGCAGAACCAGCCGCCCGCCCGCCCCCTCCAGAACGCGGGCTATCAAGCGGGATATCAGCCTCACTACCCGGATATGTCACCAGCACACCAACCGCCCCCGATTCCGGGGATGCCGCAGAACTTTATACCCCCGCAAGCGCAACCCGGATTACATCCCGCCAGCCAACAAGCACCTGCGCCTGCACCGGCCTTCGTGCCGTCCCATCCCGCCGCGACCAATGATGGGGTTGGATTTTCAGACGGACTTTCACAGATGCCTGCCGGGCGGAGACGCCTTGCCGACTCGTAACCCGGCAATGATCCTTGCCCGTGAGGCAATGGCAGCGGAACAATGGGAATTGCTTAAAAATTATCATTAAATCCGGGGGGAATATTAAGATTTTTTAAGGACACGACTGTTAGACTGCCTGCTGATTTCCGGAATGGAATACAGGAGTCGGGAGAATGCCCCAGTCAAGTCGTCGAACCCCTTATTG
>NZ_BSOY01000163.1 GCF_030160755.1 Brevundimonas denitrificans
GGCCCCCATGGTCACCCTGTCCACCGCCCATCCGGCCAAGTTCCCGGCTGCGGTGAAAGAGGCAACCGGCGTCCACCCTGATCTGCCGGACCATATGGCGGATCTTTTCGAGCGGGAGGAGCGCATGGTCACATTGCCTAATGAATTGGAAGCCGTGAAGTCCCATATAGTGAAGAATGCACGCATTCTTGAAACAAACTGATTTGAAAGATTTTCATGACCGTTGAGGTAACCACGTTGGAAAATGGCATGCGGGTTGTCACCGACCCCATGCCGCATCTTGAAACTGCCGCCGTTGGCGTGTGGGTTGATACCGGTGCGCGCCACGAGACGATTGAACAGAATGGAATCTCCCATGTGTTGGAACACATGGCGTTCAAGGGAACCGAAAAGCGGACAGCCTTGCAGATTGCCGAGACCATCGAGGCCGTGGGCGGTCACCTGAACGCCTATACCAGCCGGGACCAGACAGCCTATTACGCGCGGGTCCTGAAAGAGGATGTGCCGCTGGCGCTGGATATTCTGGCGGATATTCTTCAGAACTCCACTTTCGATGAAGAAGAATTGCGGCGTGAAAAGGAAGTGATCGTTCAGGAGATCGGGCAGACCAACGATACGCCGGACGACATCATTTTCGACCATCTGCAGGAAACGGCCTTCCCCGGACAGGCCCTTGGTCGGTCTATTCTGGGAACCACCGAACGGGTCAGGGGGTTTTCCCGTGACGTGATCGCAGGCTATATGCGGGACCGGTATCTGGCCCCGAGCATGGTCCTGAGTGCCTCCGGGGCGGTCAAT
>NZ_BSOY01000164.1 GCF_030160755.1 Brevundimonas denitrificans
GTACGCCATCATCAATGATCTTGCGGGTGTCGTCGTCCAGGCTGGCATACCAGTCCTCAGACAGCAGCACCGTGCGCGGGGACGGACCAATATTCATGGGGGTGAAATGCTTGAGGATATCGGTATGGCCAAACAGGGTCGCGGCGGCAGGCGGGTTCACATACCCGTCGGCAACGCCTGTTTGAAGCGCATTGGCAACTTCGGACCAGTCAACGATTGTGGCCTTGGCACCCCAGGATTCAAAAATCTTGAGTTGCAGGTTGTCCTTTGCGCGCACTCGGATATCCGAGAGATCGATAAATTTGGTGATAGGGTGCTGGGTATTGAAAATACCGGCCTGACCGCCCCGGAACGGGAAAGCTGCGAGCCGAATGCCATGGACGCCAAGATCGTCGTTGATCCGGCTGATCATGTTGCTTTTCTCGACAACCTCGTCGAAATGCCGATTGCCGTTATAGAGGAACGGCAGGTAGATCGCCTTGACCATGGGGGCCAGCTTGAACAGCAGGGCGGCATCGGCAAAATTGACATGCACAAGTCCCTGTGCGGTCTGGTCAAAGCGCTCTTTTTCCTTGCCGACAGAGTTGGATGGGTGAATGACGGTCTTGACGCCGTTTGCATTCAGGTGATCCGAGAAGGTTTTTGCGAAGACATATTCGCCGTTTTTCTTGATGTCTTCTGTACCGGACAGGGCAATTGAGACGGTTTCCGCCTGCACGGGCAGGGCAAGACCGACAAGAGCGAGTGTCGCGTATAGCAGTTTTTTCATGGTGCTTTTCTCCACAGTGTTAGATCA
>NZ_BSOY01000165.1 GCF_030160755.1 Brevundimonas denitrificans
GTTGTGTTCGGTGTGTTTGATTATTCTGGAACCAATAAATGAGCATAAATCTTCTGACTGCGGGCGAAGTCTCCAACATCCTTGGCGTCACCACGGGTACGCTGGCCGTCTGGCGGGCGACGAAACGCTATGACCTGCCTTATGTCAAATCCGGGCGGCTGGTGCGCTACAGGGAGCAGGACGTCCATGCCTTCATCCTCTCCCGCCTGAACGGGGAGGCTTCCTGATGACGGTCACAGCGACAGAAATAAAAAACCGGATATCACCGGACCATTATTACAGCCGGCACCTGAAAGGCCATTTTGGCCGCCATACGGGCCACAACTGGTATCACTGGAACGGGCTTTGCCCGTTCCACCCCGACCGGAAACCCGGCTCGTTTGTCGTGAACCGGGAAAGCGGGGCGTTTAAGTGCTTCGCTTGCGGGGTACAAGGCGGCGATATCCTGTCCTTTCATATGCAGGCCAGCCAGCTTTCTTTCAGGCAAGCCCTGCGGCATTTGCAGGAGGTCTATCCATGACGGAAGTGAAGCGGTGGATATATCGCAAACCAGATGGAACCAGTATCGGCCATGTTATTCGACTGGACGAAACCGGAAGCAAACAGATTGATCCGGTTAAAAAGCAGATTATCCCTTACTTTAGACCGGACGGAAAACCGGGCATTCCCAGCGATCTTCCCGGATGCAACCGGTTATTCGGGGTTGAAACCCTGTCAGACCAGTTTGCACCGGTCTTTATCCCTGAGGGGGAGAAATGTAGTGCGGCCTTGCACGGGCTGGGCTA
>NZ_BSOY01000166.1 GCF_030160755.1 Brevundimonas denitrificans
GGAATGTCATCAAGGGCTGCCACCTGATAGGGCGCAATCAGCAGAAGCGGCAAGTGCCGGGCTGCCAGCGCCTGCAGCACATCCGGACGGTTCTGGTAGGCCCACTCGGCCTCCAATACCTTCACCGCCTCGTGATTATTCTCAATACCGCGCCGCAAACCGGCCAGATCATCCTCAAGCTGCTGAACCTCGTAGGACAACTGGTAAAGACCATAGGAAACACAGGCGAACAGGGCCAGAAAGAAGACCGTCAGGTTCCACCTCATTCCGCTTCCTCCCATGCCGGGGCATCGGTTCGGATACCGCCGCGCAGACGCGCCGAACGGGACCGCGGATTGATCGCAATCTCATCCTCACGTGCCTTGATCGCCCCCCGCTTGAGCAGCGAGAAGGAAGCCGGTTTCTGATCTTCAACCAGAGGAACATGACGGGATGGATTGGCGCGCGCCGCCGACCTTTTGGACAGGAAATTCTTTACGCGCCGGTCTTCAAGACTGTGAAATGATACAACTGCCAAACGGCCACCGGGAGAAAGCAACCGTTCGGACGCGGCCAACCCCGCCGTCAACTGTCCCAACTCATCATTTACAAAGATACGCAACGCCTGAAATGTACGCGTCGCCGGATGGATACCCTTACCATTTGTCCGAACAACCGACGCCACCACTTCCGCCAACTCAAGGGTACGCGTGAAAGGCTTTACCGACCGCCTTTCGACAATGGCGCGCGCAACGGCACGGGACCGGCGCTCCTCGCCATATTCAAAGATAATCCGG
>NZ_BSOY01000167.1 GCF_030160755.1 Brevundimonas denitrificans
TGGACGCAGCGAGGCCGCACCGTGACCGCGGCGGCCTGGACCGCTCCGCTGGCCGGTCTGGCGCCGGCTCGCCGACCCCGGCTGGTGGCGTCATCCGCCGTCGGCGCGCCGCTGAGCTGGGGGACGCCGCCCGGCGTGGTGTTGATCGGCGAAGAGCAACTGGCCCGACCGGAGACCGCCCGCGCCGTTCTGGCGCATGAACTGGCCCATCTGCAGCGCGGCGACTGGATCTTTCTGATCCTGTCCCGGGTCGCCCTGGGCCTGTTCTGGTTCAATCCTCTGGTCTGGAAGCTCCACTCCGCCCTGTCGGCCCGCAGCGAGGAGGCCGCGGATGCGGTCGCCTTCGGCGAGGTCGATCGCGGGACCTATGCCCGCGCCCTTGTCGGCCTCGCCGCCGACTTCAACCCGCCCGCCGCCCTCGGCATGGCCGGACCTGCTGAAACCCTCACCCGAAGGATCGCCTGCATCATGAAGACCTCCGTTCCGCTTCGCCGCCGGCCGCTGGCCATGGCCCTGACCGTCGGCGCCCTGATCGGCGTCGCCACCCCGATCGCCGCGCTTGAGCTGACCCCCCGCAGCCCGGCCGCATCGCCGGCGCCGGTCGCGCCCGTGGCGCAGCCCGATCCGATCGATGCCGTCGACGCTGTCGACGCCGTCGTTCAAGCCGCGGCCGCCGATGCGATCAACGCCGTCGAGGCCGTCGATGCGGTCAACGCCGTCGCGCCCGTGGCCTCCGACGGCGACTGGTTCGTGGGGCAGGACGCCTGGGCG
>NZ_BSOY01000168.1 GCF_030160755.1 Brevundimonas denitrificans
GGTCAGTATCCTGCTGTCCTTCATCGGCTTTATTGCCTATTTCGAATTGCAGCGGATCGCTGGCCCCGTCTATTTCAGCCAAATTTCCTATTTCATCACCCTGACAACCATGGCCTTCGGCTTCTTCCTGTTCGGGGAAAGCCTGCAATGGTATGTCTGGGGGGCGGTTGCCCTCATCTTCTGCGGATTATACATGGTGAGTAAATCCAAATAGGCAGAGAAGACTGAAGAAGACCCCAGAAGAGTTGATTCCGGCTCTTTCCAACCCCAGTTAATTGTAAACGGGTCTTCTTTCAGTCACAAATTCGTGTAAGAGTAGAAACAGTATACTCAGACGCCGGTCCTGTGCCTTCAGGGGACGTTCCGAAATGTTTCCCCCCAGAACCTTGAGCGGCGTTTTCAATCATTTGATGGGGCTTGTAATGAAAAAGATATTCTATGGACTTTTGGGGCTGATCGTCCTTCTGGTCGCGGCAGTAATTGCCATTCCCTTTCTTGTGCCGGCAGACCGGATCAAGGAAGAACTGATCATCGCAACCAACGATGCCACCGGGCGCACCCTCGCCATTGACGGAGATTTCGGGATCAGTGTTTTCCCGGTTCTGGGCCTGAACTCATCAAAGGTTTCTTTTTCCAATGCCCCCAGCAGCAGCCAGCCCAACATGGCGGAAATCAACACCCTGACGGTGGAATTGAAACTGCTGCCCCTGCTTGGCGGTCAGGTCGAGGTGGACAAGTTTGTCCTCGACGGACTGGTTGTC
>NZ_BSOY01000169.1 GCF_030160755.1 Brevundimonas denitrificans
GGAAACAACGATGTTGCCACGACGACGATCCATTTTCAGGATCTGGAACGGCTGCGGGATACCCTTCAGCGGTGCGATGTCGCGAACCGGGCGAACATCAACCTGGCTGCCTGGCAGGAAGGCAACGGCGCCGGACAGGTCAACAGTGAAACCACCCTTGACGCGGCCAAAGATAACACCGTCGACGCGTTCGTTTGCTTCGAAAGCAACTTCCAGCTTTTCCCATGCTTCTTCACGACGAGCCTTGTCGCGTGACAGAACAGCTTCACCGGAAGCGTTTTCAATCCGCTCCAGGAAGACTTCCACGGTGTCGCCGATTTTCAGGTCAGAGTCCTGACCCGGGGCTGCGAATTCCTTGAGCGGAACACGGCCTTCTGATTTCAGACCGACGTCAATGGTGACCACATCTTTCTCGATGTTGATAACGGTCCCCTTGATAACGGTTCCTTCAAGGCTATCGCTGGTGCCATAGCTTTCTTCAAGCATGGCCGCAAAATCTTCAACAGCCAGCATGCTTTCTTCAGCAAGTTCAGTATTTGACATATTCTGATTTCCTTAATGATCCTCTATCAGGCCAAACCGGTAATCCGGCGGATCGATGGCCACCTGTTTTCCATGTCTCAAGTCACACGCCTGGAAAACGCGTTAAAAATGTCCCGGCGCGGTCGGGACTATTCCTGAAAGGGTGTTATAAAGACCAAGGACCTTATTGGTCAATAATCTCATATGCCGCTTCAAGAGCCGCTTCTATATCCAAATT
>NZ_BSOY01000170.1 GCF_030160755.1 Brevundimonas denitrificans
GGGCGCCGGTGGGGCAGGCCTGCACACATTCGCCGCAGGCAACGCAGGTACTGTCGCCCATGGGATCGTCCAGATCGACCACAACCTTGGATGCTGCGCCCCGGCCCGCCATGCCGATAACGTCATTGACCTGAACGTCCCGGCAGGCCCGCACACACAGGTTGCAATTGATACAGGCATCCAGATTGACCGCCATGGCCGGGTGGCTCAGGTCTTCTGTGGGCAGGGGACGGGCGGGGAAGCGGCTTCCATCGATGCCGTTCAGGTCCGCCATTTTCCAGAAATGACTATCCGGGTCGTAACTGTCGTTGCGCTCCGGCTGATCGGCGGCCAGCAGTTCCACCACCATCTTTCGGGCTTTTTCGGCCCGTTCTGTTGCCGTATGGACGATCATGCCGTCGGTTGGCGTGCGAATGCAACTGGCGGCCAGCACCCGTTCGCCTTCAATATCCACCATGCAGGCGCGGCAATTGCCATCGGCCTTGTATCCGGGGCGGTCCGCATGACAGAGATGGGGGATCAGGGTTCCCTGTTCCTTCGCCACATCCCAGATGGATTGCCCTTCGCGGGCGCTGACGGTTTTGCCATCAAGGGTGAAGGAAATTGTTCTGGTCATTTCATTTCCTCCGGAAAATATTTGAACAGGGACAGCAGGCCGTTTGGCGCGGCCTGTCCCAACCCGCAGATGGAGGCGCTTTGCATTACATGGCTGAGTTCTTCCAGCAAGGGGCGATCCCATTGATCGTCCTGCATCAGCT
>NZ_BSOY01000171.1 GCF_030160755.1 Brevundimonas denitrificans
GAGCTGAACCTTGTCGCCAATCCGGTCGGTCAGCAGCTTCCAGCCATCCCAGTCATCTTCGGACATGCCATCCTCGATGGAGATGATCGGGTAGTCGTTGACCAGTTCAGCGTAATACTCAACCATTTCCTCGGCGGACAGAACCTTGCCCTCGCCTTTCAGGTTGTATTTACCGTCGCTGTAAAATTCAGTGGATGCCGCATCCAGTGCCAGATAGATATCCTCGCCCGGTTTGTAGCCGGCGGCTTCGATGGATTTCATGATGAAATCAAGGGCGTCACGGGTACCGCCGATATTCGGGGCAAAGCCGCCCTCGTCACCCACATTGGTGTTGTGACCGGCGTCGGAAAGCTGTTTCTTCAGGGTGTGGAACACCTCGGCGCCCATGCGAATGGCTTCACGAATATTGCTGGCGGAAACCGGCATGATCATGAATTCCTGAATATCAATGGGGTTGTCCGCATGTTCGCCACCATTGATGATGTTCATCATGGGAACCGGCAACGTGCGGGCAGACGCCCCGCCAACATACCGATAAAGCGGCAGGCCCGTATCATCGGCTGCGGCCTTGGCAACGGCCAGACTGACACCCAGAATGGCGTTGGCACCAAGGCGCGCCTTGTTCGGGGTTCCATCCAGTTCCATCATGACCCGGTCGATGGCGATCTGGTCGTCCGCATCCATACCGGCGATGGCGTCAAAGATTTCACCATTGACGGCTTCAACGGCTTTCAGGACGCCCTTGCC
>NZ_BSOY01000172.1 GCF_030160755.1 Brevundimonas denitrificans
AAGGTCCTTGTAGTTGGCAACACCTTCCAGTTCCGTGATCACCGGTGTGGTGAACGGATCCCGCTGTGCCAGCTTGGTGCCCTTCTCGACCTTCTGACCATCGTCCACCAGCAGGGTGGTACCATAGGTCAGGCGGTGACGGGCACGTTCACGGTTGTTGGCATCGACCAGAACCAGTTCGGAGTTCCGGCCCATGACGACCAGCAGACCCTTACTGTTCTGAACCACGTTGCGGTTATCGATCTTGATCGTACCGTCATGGGATGCCTCGACAGAGGAAACCTCGGCCACCTGCGCCGTACCACCAATGTGGAACGTCCGCATGGTGAGCTGCGTACCCGGCTCACCAATGGACTGGGCGGCAATAACACCGACAGCCTCACCGATGTTGACCGGAGTACCGCGGGCCAGATCACGACCATAACACTTGGCGCAGATACCGCCCTTGGTGTCACAGGTCAGAACGGACCGGATCAGGACCTGTTCCACGCCGCACTTCTCTGCCTGCAGGGAAGCGGCTTCGTCGAACATGTCGCCCTTGGCAACGATAACTTCGCCGGTGTTCGGATCGAGGACATCCTCGTTGGCGGTCCGGCCGAGAAGACGATCGCTGAGGGTCGCGATGATATCGCTGCCTTCAACCACTTCACGAACGGTCACACCGCGATCGGTTCCACAATCAACCTCAACAACCACACAATCCTGTGCAACGTCCACAAGACGACGGGTCAGG
>NZ_BSOY01000173.1 GCF_030160755.1 Brevundimonas denitrificans
GCCTACAGGTAAAATCGCCTTTTTTATGTCGAAATTGTCGGGCACCACAGGATCAGTGTTTGCCATTGCATATCAGGCGGTTTATTTTATCCCGCAAATTCAAGCGATACTGGAGTTTTTTGTGTCCGATATTTTCAGCGAAGTGGACGAGGAAGTCCGCAAAGACAAGTCCCTTCAACTGTGGAAGAAGTACGGTAATTTTGTCATTGGCGGTTCTATCCTGATTGTCGCGGCAACGGCGGCTGTGGTCGGGTGGCAGAATTATCGCCAGTCCGAGGCAACTGCGCAGGGCGACCAGTTCTATGAAGCCACCGTGTTTCTTGCTGACAAGAAATTCGAGGATGCCAGTGCGGCCTTTGCGGATCTGGCCGAAAACGGCAATGACGGCTACCGGGGTCTGGCCCGCCTGCGTCAGGCAGAGGCCCTGATGTCCGCTGGCAAGGGCGCCGAGGCGCTGGACGTGTATGATGCGCTGGCCGCCGATAGCGAAGTGGGCAAGGAGTTTTCCAGCCTTGCCCGTATTCTGGCCGCCTATTACCTGCTGGATAACGGCAGCACGGACGATGTGCGATCCCGCGTCGAGGGCCTGACCGAGCCGGGCAGTGTTTTCTTTGCCAGTGCGCAGGAGATTGTTGCCCTCAGCTATTTGAAGGATGGCAACCGGGACGAGGCGCGTCGCCTTCTGTCCGCACTGAAAGAGGATGCCGCCGCACCGCAAGGTGTCAAGGC
>NZ_BSOY01000174.1 GCF_030160755.1 Brevundimonas denitrificans
AGGGTGGCGTCCCGGCCGACCTCAAAATTCAGGTGGAAGGTCACGCCGCTATCCTCCAGCAGGCGGGCGCGCCGCTCGACCACATGTTTTTCCAGCTTGAAGCCCGGAATGCCGTATACCAGCAAGCCGCCCACCCGGTCATAACGGTCATACATATGAACCTGATAACCCTTGCGGCGGAGCTGGTCGGCTGCGGCCATACCGCCCGGACCGGCGCCGATGATGGCCACGCTCTGTTCCAGTTCGCGAACCGGGGTTACCGGCTTTACCCAGCCATTTTCCCACGCCGTATCGGTAATATATTTCTCAACCGCGCCGATGGTAACGGATTCGAATCCCTTCTCGATCACGCTGGACCCTTCGCACAGGCGATCCTGCGGACAGATGCGACCACAGATTTCCGGCAGGCTGTTGGTGGACTGGCTCAGCTCATATGCCTCTTCCAACCGGCCATTGGCCGTCAGGTTCAACCAGTCGGGAATATTGTTCTGAACCGGACAATGAACCTGGCAATAGGGAATGCCGCACTGGGAGCAGCGAGACGCCTGCTCTTTTGCCTTTTTCGGCGTAAATTCGTCATAAATCTCGTTGAAGTCTTCCCGGCGCGCTTCCGCCCCCCGCTTTACGGGCATCTGTTTTTCCAGAGAGACAAATTTCAGCATATTTTTAGACATACAGGCGATCCCAGCTCAGCTCCGACCCCAATAAGGGCTCCGAGG
>NZ_BSOY01000175.1 GCF_030160755.1 Brevundimonas denitrificans
AGCAAGGGACGGATCGCCCAGTCGGGCACCCCGCGGGAAATCTACTATAATCCGACGGACCCGTTCGTTGCAGACTTTATCGGGACGTTGAACCGGGTGTCTGCGGCCTCGGTCAAGGGGTATCAGGGATCGACGCCGGAGCTGTTCTTCCGTCCCGAGGATGCCGAGATTGTCAGCGCCGATAGCGGAAACTATTCCGGGCATGTGAAATCAGCCTTCTTCCTTGGGGATCGGACCCGGCTTGTGATCGCCGGGCATGATCAGGCCGAGGTGGTCGTGGACAGCAAGCACCGGGCCGAGTTTGCTATTGGCACGGAAGTACATCTGCAAATGAATCTGGACCGGCTGATCGACATGTCCGGCTGTGAGGGAGGGCAATCGGCATGCTGATTGCGCAAATCACGGATACCCATATCAAGGCCGCCGGGAAACTTGCCTATCGGCGGGTGGATACAGCCGCCAGCCTTGCGCGGGTGATTGACCATGTGAACGGGTTCACGCCCGCCGTGGATGCGGTGATCCTGTCCGGGGACCTGACCGATGCGGGCCGGCCCGAGGAGTTCGAGCTGCTTCTGCATCATCTGGGGCGGTTGAAAGCTCCGTGGTATGTCATTCCGGGCAACCATGACAAGGCGGACACCTTCCGCAAAGCCTTTGCCGGAACCCGTTACCAGCCGGATGATTTACCCTTCTATCAGTATGTGGTGGATGATCATCCC
>NZ_BSOY01000176.1 GCF_030160755.1 Brevundimonas denitrificans
CAACCTCTTCAATAGACAGGGGCTGGTTCGGGCCCCACGCGATGGCGGCTTTCGACTTGATCATCTGTGTCTTCCTCTGCGTTCCAATTGCTAGAATATCTGTTTCTCTGTTCGGGACCGAATGAGAGCTTCCCCAGTTTATTGATATCGAAAATTAGGATAATCACCCATTTTTGAAATTTACTTTTGCAGGACAGTAACAATATCCTGACCAAACCCCGGATAATCATAGAGGTAGAACACAATCATGCAGTGGGAAGGCGTTGTTGAATTTGTGGCCGTGGCGGAATTGCAAAGCTTTACCGCAGCGGCCAAGCGGCTTGGCATTTCCACCGCGCAGGTCAGCCGACAGGTCAGCGCGCTTGAGGCCCGGCTTTCCACCCGATTGTTTCACCGCACCACCCGGCGCGTCACCGCCACCGAGGCCGGGCAGCTCTATTATCAGCATTGCAGGCAGGTTCTGGACAGTCTGGAAGAGGCGGAGCGCCTGATCACGGACCTGCAGCAAACCCCCAAGGGCACCATCAAGCTGACCGCGCCAATTACCTATGGCGAACGCACCCTTGCCCCGCTTCTGAACAATTTTCTGCTACACTATCCCGACGTGACACTGGACCTGCATCTGTCCAACCGGGTTGTCGATATCGTGGCCGAAGGGTTCGATCTTGCCATTCGTCTTGGTACGCTGGAGCAATCGCGCCTGATGGCCAAGCGC
>NZ_BSOY01000177.1 GCF_030160755.1 Brevundimonas denitrificans
CAAAGCCTCCCCCACCTCTGAGGCGAAGTTTATATCCACGTCCCCTTGCAGAAGTTTTTCTTTCCAGGTCGCCCCTTCCAGAAACTCCATGGCAAACATATTGGCACCCGGCTCAGAATAGAGCACCCGGGGTACGGCAGCCGGGCAAATATCCGCGACTTCACGGATCCAGTTGACCTCATTGTCGTTGCGAGACAAGGGAGCCTCCCAATGTTGGGAGACCCGCAATTCGGGCAATGCCTGTTTCAGCACGAAGGATCGCCCATCAGCATCCACCCGCCAAATATCGGACGAGATACCACCGGTCAGCTTTTCCGCCCGAATATCAGCCTCGTCAGAGATCAAGGCACCGCGGATCAGGAATTGCCGCGCTTGTTCGTTCAAGTTCATCCATCCACTCCCTTGGCTAGAACATCGACTGGGGCAGCAGAAGTGTGAGATCAGGGAAGATGATGATCAGGTAAAGAACGACCAGATCGGCCAGAATGAAAATCGCCGCCCCCTTGAATATCTGGTTCAGATCAACGCGATCCCCGACCACGGATTTAATCACAAAGACGTTGATACCAACGGGCGGGGTCACCAGACCGACCTCGATCAGTTTGACAATGACAATGCCGAACCAGATCAAGTCGTAATTCATTGCCTCCATGATCGGCACCGCCAGCGGAAGTGTCAGCAGAAGAATACCGATGGCATCCAGAAACGTACCCAG
>NZ_BSOY01000178.1 GCF_030160755.1 Brevundimonas denitrificans
TGATGACAAACGCAGATCCAATTCTGGATATTCAGAATATTGAAGTCGTCTACAACAATACGATTCAAGTTCTTCGCGGTTTGTCGCTATCCGTTCCGAGAGGGGCCATCGTCGCCCTTCTCGGTTCAAATGGCGCGGGAAAGTCGACCACGTTGAAGGCCATTTCGCGCCTTCTGGAAATGGAAAAGGGCGAATTGAAATCGGGCGATATCCTGTTCGATGGCCAGTCCGTGCGGGCGGATACCCCCCATGGTCTGGTCCGCCGCGGCCTGTTCCATGTGATGGAGGGGCGCCGGATTTTCGAGGACCTGACGGTCGAGGAAAACATGATTGCCGCCACCTATGCGGGGTCGAACGCGGAAGCGAGAAAACGGTTCGATCTGGTTTATGAGTATTTTCCCCGTCTTTTTGAACGCAGGAAGGGGCTGGCCGGATATCTGTCCGGTGGGGAACAGCAGATGCTGGCCATTGGCCGGGCGCTGATCGCCAACCCCAAGATCATTTTGCTGGATGAGCCGTCACTGGGCCTGTCGCCCCTGCTGACCGAGGAAATCTTCAGCATCATTGCCCGTATCAATAACGAGCAGAAAACATCCATGCTGATCGTCGAGCAAAACGCCGCCATGGCATTTGCCGTCGCCGATTATGGATACATCATGGAAACGGGCCGGATCATGCTGGATGGTCCGACCAGTGTTCTGACCGATGACCCGGA
>NZ_BSOY01000179.1 GCF_030160755.1 Brevundimonas denitrificans
GCATGTTATTTTTGTTTCATTCAGAGAACCATATATAAATACATACACACATTCACATTCGATTCTGCATTCTGTTTCATTCAGAAATTAACCAATCTAAATTAACATATATAACATGAATCACATAATTAACACATCTAAATTAATTAACCAATCTATATACATACAAAATCAATTAATTGTACCTATTTTATAATTCGAAACCTACACATCCTAATAATATCTACTACAAAAATCCGATCGAGATCACAATTCGTAACGCAAAAATTCGCAACAGAATTCTATTACCTCGTCGAGTTGATGTCGTTCGTACCTTTCGGATGCAATAGCCTGTAAATTTAAGAGGTTGCATATATTTGAATTAGTTGATATATAATATGAAACAAAACATATATACTTGATAAACGAAATAGGTATATATACCGAAGGTAACTTCTCCTCATAGCACATATTTATTAGGTCATGCATCGTCCGCATGACATAATATCCGCACTCGGAGTTGCCCGGTTGCCTTGGGCCCTACAATAATGAAAATAGATTAAGAATTAATATGGATTACATACGTTTTTCCTTTTTTCTTTTTTTGAATATTTACAAGCCTAATTGTATATATAAGTTACGTGTATACGTATATACCTTGATCAACTTATACATTAGCTTGCCTCCGTTCTTCTTGATCACTCCTCTTTTGGTCCAATAATTTCGGA
>NZ_BSOY01000180.1 GCF_030160755.1 Brevundimonas denitrificans
TCTGGTGAGAATATTTTGTATGTACACATATAAAACTTGAGAAAAATAGAATATAGAGGCATGATTTCAGGTAGGGTGCGGGTGAAACTCAAGAACTCGGGTTCCGGTGAAAAATAAATAGCTGAGAAAAATTGCCGGTTTCCCGTACAAAAGGACATGTTTTTTCAAGCCGACGGGAGACAGATGAATGCTGAATAGAAGAGGTTTGCTGGCCATTATCCTTGGGGGGATCGCTTGTTTCTCTCCTGCCGGGGCAGAGACGGCCCGGGCGGCGGATGACGTTATCAAGATTGGTGAAATCAACAGTTACACGCGTTTGCCCGCCTTTACCGAGCCGTACCGGAAAGGGTGGCAACTGGCCGTAGAGCAGATCAACAACTCCGGGGGTGTTCTCGGCAAAAAGCTGGAAGTGATTGCCCGGGATGACGGCGGAAAGCCGGGGAATGCGGTCAAGATCGCCGAAGAATTGATCACCAATGAACAGGTGGTTCTTCTGGCCGGGACCTTTTTCTCCCATATCGGGCTGGCAATCACCGATTTTGCCAAGCAGAACAAGGTTCTCTTTATCGCTTCGGAACCGCTTAGCGATGCGATGGTCTGGTCAAAGGGCAACAAATATACCTTCCGCCTGCGTCCTTCCACCTATATGCAATCCGCCATGCTGGCGCGGGAAGCGGCCAAGATGCCCATCGTGAAATGGGCGACA
>NZ_BSOY01000181.1 GCF_030160755.1 Brevundimonas denitrificans
GAACAATTCATGGGCAGGGAAAATGCCGTCTTCTTCCCACTGATCCACATGGGGATTGATTTCCTGTGCGATGAAC
Source organism: Brevundimonas denitrificans (assembly GCF_030160755.1). Lineage (GTDB taxonomy): Bacteria > Pseudomonadota > Alphaproteobacteria > Caulobacterales > Caulobacteraceae > Brevundimonas > Brevundimonas denitrificans. The sequence continues at coordinate 77 of NZ_BSOY01000181.1, forward strand.
TTGCTGAGCGAGCTCATGAATTCCTTGTGTTCTGGTCCGTAAATCATTGTCTTCCTCCCGTTTGTTGTTTTTGTTACATGCGACCGATGCCAAAGGTGTTCTTATTGGTTTGTCGTGCATCGGCTTCCCCTGCGATGGACAGGCAATAGCTGAGGACCTTGCGGGTATCCCGTGGGTCGATCAGGCCGTCATCCCAAAGCCGTGCCGTGGCGAACAGGGCAGTGGATTCCTTGTCCATCCGCCGGATGATGCCCTGCTCCATCTGTTGAAGGGCGTCCCGGTCCGGCTCCTGTCCCATTTTCCTGAATTTTTCCTCGGTAACGATGGACATGACCTTGGCCGCCTGTTCGCCGCCCATGACCGCCACCCGGTTGTTGGGCCAGGCAAAGATGAAGCGGGGATCAAAGGACCGTCCGCACATGCCATAATTTCCGGCCCCGAAGCTGGCACCGATATGCAGGGTGAGCTTGGGAACCGTGGCATTGGTAACCGCCTGAATCATCTTTGATCCGTGTTTGACGATGCCTGCCTGCTCCGCCTCGGTGCCGACCATATAGCCGGTGGTGTTCTGCAGGAACAGAAGCGGGGTGCCGGACTGGCTGCAAAGCTGGATGAACTGGGCGGCCTT
>NZ_BSOY01000182.1 GCF_030160755.1 Brevundimonas denitrificans
GACAGCTAACGCCCGATCCGCTAGGGACACCCCAACACCACCCGACCGATTTTTCCCGTCCCCTGTATGCAGTTTGAAGAATTTGTCGGATCAGAGAATAAAGCCTTTGACATTAAAATGATTTCTGGCCATATTGCGCGCCGACGGTGAAGTGGCCGAGTGGCTGAAGGCGCTCCCCTGCTAAGGGAGTATGGGGTTAATAGCTCCATCGTGGGTTCGAATCCCACCTTCACCGCCATAAATTGCAGTCCCTCTGCAAGGCGTTGAAAAATAAACAAAAATGCAAACGCTAATTTTACAGAATTTCCATAGAATCTGTGCTTAGAGCCATTCGAAGCCGAACATTGCTGTCGATACAAATAAAGCTGTATTTTCTTTGGGGGCAGTCGGCGTGAAATTATCAGGTTTTTCTGATGCTTTCTTTGAGTTTTGTAGTAAAAGCCTAATATTTAAAGTACGGTGCTAGTCACAAGGTTTCGGGAACAAGTATTTTAATACCGAGGTTTGTTATGGGTATGTCGCAGAAAGATATAAAACTCTTGTGGGGGCGCTCGGGAAATCGTTGTGCAATCAGAGACTGCCGCAAAGAGCTTACGCAAGATAAAAAAGCTGTTTCTTCAGCTTATACTCTTGGAGAGCAGGCACATATAGTTGGAGAAAAAGAAGGAGCTGCTCGTGGAAATAGTCCTTTAACTTCAGAGGA
>NZ_BSOY01000183.1 GCF_030160755.1 Brevundimonas denitrificans
CGCCGGGAAATTGCCTCCCTCCAGAGTGTTGGTGAAGCGCCGAAAATCCATGCCATGACCGATCAACTGGATGCGGTTGTGGGGGATACGGAAGGGGCGACAAACGCCATTCTTGAAGCGGTCGAGATTATCGAGGACAAGAATGAGAGTCTGGAACTGAACGCCACCGACCCGGATCAGCTGGAAATCACCGAAGCCATCAGCACGGCCGTCATGAAGATTTACGAGGCCTGCAACTTTCAGGATATTACAGGGCAGCGCATTTCAAAGGTGGTCGGGACCCTGAAATTCGTTGAAGACCGGATTTCGACCATGATCGATATTCTGGGCGGCGAGCAGGAGCTGGGCGAGTTGGAACGGATCGAACAGGCCCTGCATCTGGACGGCGACGTGGAATTGAACGGACCGCGTCCGGAAGGCCACGAGATTTCACAGGCGGAAATCGACGCACTGTTTGATTAGGAGTGAGACTTGAGCCGTTCCCTGTCAGAACGGCTTAGGCCCGGTCCAGATCAAAGCCATAGGCGACAACAGACGCCACATCCTTGTGAAAGCGGATTTTCTTCAGGTATTCGCCGGGGTCCTTGGGCTTGACCAATGCCCCTTCAACCTGATTGATCCAGTCATACAGCCGGGTCAGGTAGAACCGCAGCGCCGCCCCCTGACAGAGCAGGGGCAGTGCCTCAAGTTCGCGGT
>NZ_BSOY01000184.1 GCF_030160755.1 Brevundimonas denitrificans
TGACCTTGACGGCACCCTTGTCGGCAAGGCTGAAGAAGCCGCCGGTCATGGCAGTGACGCCAAAATCGATATCGCCGGACGCAATGGCAACCGCGACGGGCTGGGCGGCCTGGAAGAATTTCAGTTCAACATCCAGACCTTCTTCCTTGAAGTAACCTTTTTCATAGGCGATGAAGGACGGCGCGTGGGACGTGAAGCGCAGGGCCCCGATGGTGATCTTGTCGTCTGCCTGTGCAGCACCGGCAAAACCGGAGGCCAGAACAGCGCCTGCAAGTGCGCCAAACAGGGAACGGCGCGTCATGGCACCAAGATTGAATTTCAGCATTGTAAAGGGACCTCCCTCAAGGATTTGATTTTGCACCAAATTACGTCATTGGTGGGCGCCAATCAATTGGAGTTTTTGCCTTTGATGTAAAAATATGAAAGTTGTTTTAAATCAGAATTTTGTCTTATTTTCTTTGTGTGATTTACGAGGTTTGGTCAGTCTCCTGAAAATGTCAGACGGGCAGGGCGGTTGTGAATTTTATTTCTTCCATGGCGAAGTTGGAGCTGACATCCGACAGGCTGATGGACTGGATCAGGCGGCGATAGAAATTGTCATAGGATGCAATGTCCGGCACCACCACTTTCAGCAGGTAATCCACATCTCCGCTCATGCGATAAAATTCCATGATCTCGGGGAACTGATCCACGGTT
>NZ_BSOY01000185.1 GCF_030160755.1 Brevundimonas denitrificans
CCTCAAGATATTTGGTGATATCCCCGCCATTCTGAACAGATGTTTTAATGTCCAATGCCGCTGCGACAGAAAATGTTGCTGACATATAAACCACTCCTTGATCTCGTCGTCCGGGCTTCGCCCGTCCTGATTACCGTTTTCATAAAGGCTTTTCTCGCCTCGACCCCATACAAGCAAGGAGTGTGCCATTTTCGGTTAGGCCAAATTTGCCATTAAAAACAACCGCCTTTAACAGCCGGGTGGGAGGGCGGATAGGTTGTTTATGGTCGCAAGGGGGAAAAAAGTTCCGGGTGCAGGACAGGAATTTCCGAATGGGTAAAATTTTATCAAACCGCCAGAGTTTCAGCTTCACACGGGCGGGACAGAGGTTTATTACTGGATGATTATAAAAACAGCCCAACTGAAACGCAGCGTTGATTTGATGACAGACAAGATCGCCTACCGACTTTCCATACTTTTTTCCCTGTTCGGCCTGTTTGCGGTGGTGGCACCCGCTTTATCCCATGCAGGGGGTGTGGCGCTGGCCTCTCATCGGGCGGTCTATGATCTGACCCTGAAGGAATTCCACCGCGACGGGGGGATCGAGGATGTGCGCGGCCGGATCGTCATGGAGGTAGAGAATTCCTGTGAAGGGGTGCTGATGAACCAGCGGATGCTGGTGGAACTGCTGAATATCAGTGGGGACAGCATG
>NZ_BSOY01000186.1 GCF_030160755.1 Brevundimonas denitrificans
CTCCTCTACGACCGATAGTGAACAAGTACCGTGAGGGAAAGGTGAAAAGCACCCCAACGAGGGGAGTGAAACAGACCTTGAAACCGGATGCCTACAAGCAGTAGGAGCACCTTTATGGGGTGACGGCGTACCTTTTGTATAATGGGTCAGCGACTTAATCTTTGCAGCAAGCTTAAGCCGTTAGGTGTAGGCGCAGCGAAAGCGAGTCTGAATAGGGCGTCATAGTTGCAGGGATTAGACCCGAAACCGAGTGATCTAGCCATGAGCAGGTTGAAGGTGCGGTAACACGCACTGGAGGACCGAACCCACCAACGTTGAAAAGTTGGGGGATGACTTGTGGATAGGGGTGAAAGGCCAATCAAACCTAGACATAGCTGGTTCTCCGCGAAATCTATTTAGGTAGAGCGTCCTATATCATCATCGGGGGTAGAGCACTGGATGGGCTAGGGGGCCCCAACGGCTTACCAAACCTAACCAAACTCCGAATACCGATGAATGCAGTAAGGCAGACAGGCAGTGGGTGCTAAGATCCATTGCCGAGAGGGAAACAGCCCAGACCGCCAGCTAAGGTCCCTAAGTTATGGCTAAGTGGGAAACGATGTGGGAAGGCCAAAACAATCAGGAGGTTGGCTTAGAAGCAGCCATCCTTTAAAGAAAGCGTAACAGCTCACTGATCTAGATAAGCCGGCC
>NZ_BSOY01000187.1 GCF_030160755.1 Brevundimonas denitrificans
GATACCCGGTGACATGATCCCCCACCGCAAAGGCAGGATTTTTACTGGCGATCACCTCGCCGACGGTACCGGCGCGCATGACCTCGCCCAGCCCCACCGGCGGGATATAGGATTTGGCATCGTTCATCCAGCCTCGCATGGCCGGGTCCAGAGAGACATAGTGAACGCGCACCACCACCTCGCCCTCGGCGGCGGTGGGGATTTCTTCCGTGGTAAAGGACCAGTCGCTGTCTTTCGGGGTCCCGACGGGACGGGCCGCCAGACGATACTGCTTGTTCATGGGTGTCATTTTCCTATCCTTTATTTCCCTGATATGCCATCCAAGCCTGTTTGCGGACCGAGATCAAGAGCGATCGTTCTAAAACTATAAAAAAGCGCGTTTTTACCCCTTTTTTCCACGTTTTATTCCATTTTGTTCCGTTTGGGCCCGTTTGGGTCCGGTCTTTGCCTTTTTGTGAAAATTTGCCCCGGAACAGCCGAAACTTGACTCTTGTCAAGACATGAAAATTCGAACTTCCTAATATCCCAATCCTGAGCGGATATAAAATCCAGAGATGGAGGGAATGAAAATGGTCTCACCCACACCAGCACGTCGTCAGGCCGATTGGTGGACGGATGTATTCCAGCCCTTCCGGACTTTGGGGAGCCGGGTACAGGATTTCTTCTCCCCCGAAGCGGAAGCCGGTGCC
>NZ_BSOY01000188.1 GCF_030160755.1 Brevundimonas denitrificans
CGCCGCGAGGGCCGCCGCTGGCTGGATCGGCTGGCGCTGACCCTCGGCGCCGGCTGGGCCGCCGCCGCCTGCGCCGGCATCGTCGCGGGCGTGATGATGACGACCTGGCTGACCGCCGACGCCCAGGCCGAAGCCGTCCTCTATCAGGCCTCGCTGCTCGGCGTGGACGACGCCGAGGTGCTCGGATGAGCCCCAAGGCCCTGAAGCTCGCCCTCGTCGGCTCGGTGGCGCTGAACCTGTTCGCCGTGGCGGCGGGGGCGACCCTGCTCGTCACCCGCGCCCAGGTCGAGGACCGGGTCGAGGCCCAGCACCGCCCGGCCAGGGCCGGCTCGCCGATGCGACTGATCGAACAGCTCGATCCCGCGGTCCGCGAGCGTGTGCGCGATACCCTGCGCGCCTCGGCTCTCGCCGCCCGTCCCGATTTCGAGGAGGCGCGGCTGAAGCGGCGTCAGGCCGTCGAAATGGGGCGTTCTGCGACGTTCGACGCCGTCCGCGCCGAAGCGCTTCTGGAGGAATCCCGCCATGCGGAGCTGCGCGGTCGGGCGCGGCTGGAGGCCGACGCCGTGGCGCTGCTGGCGACGCTGGAGCCGGATGACCGGCGGGCGCTGTCGGAAATCCTGACCCGCCGGGGCCGCGCCGCCGGTCGGGATCGTGGCGGCCGCGATCCGCAACCGGCCGCCGCCAGGGC
>NZ_BSOY01000189.1 GCF_030160755.1 Brevundimonas denitrificans
CGGTTCGTGCCGGGCCCGTGTCCAAAGCGTGAGGAGCGTTTTATGTCTCGTATTTTCTCCGGTGTACAGCCGTCCGGTAACCTTCATCTTGGCAACTATCTGGGTGCAATCCGCAACTTCGTGGGTCTTCAGGAAGACTATGAATGCATCTATTGCGCCGTTGACATGCATGCCATTACCGTCTGGCAAGAGCCGGAGCAGCTTCGGAACAATATCCGCGAGGTGGCCGCCGCCTATCTTGCATCCGGTGTCGACCCGAAACGGTCCATTATCTTTTCCCAAAGCAGCGTCAGCGCCCATGCCGAACTGGCGTGGATTTTCAACTGCGTCGCCCGGATCGGCTGGATGAACCGCATGACACAGTTCAAGGAAAAGGCCGGTAAGAACCGCGAAAACGCGTCTCTTGGCCTGTATGCCTACCCGTCCCTGATGGCCGCCGATATCCTGACCTATAAAGCGACCCACGTACCGGTCGGCGAAGATCAGAAACAGCATCTGGAACTGACCCGCGACATTGCCCAGAAATTCAACAATGATTACGGCACCGAAACATTCCCGCTGGTGGAGCCGCTGATCTTTGGAGAGGCCACCCGCGTCATGTCCCTGCGGGACGGCTCCAAGAAAATGTCCAAGTCTGATCCCAGCGACTATTCCCGGATCACCCTGATGGATTCCCGTG
>NZ_BSOY01000190.1 GCF_030160755.1 Brevundimonas denitrificans
AGCGAGAAATCCCGGTCAATTGTTAACCTGAACAATGGCCATGAAGGCGCCGTCGCGGGGCGCCGGACCCGGGCCGGGGCTTCAGGTCGGCGCCGCTTTGCGCGGGATGGGTGTGCGTTGGCGGTTGACTTGGGGCGGGGGTCGGGACTAAGTCTAGTAACCAAGTAAAAGGAAATGATAAATCCAACCCACTTTCACAGGTGCTTCAGATGAAATTCGCGTTCTCCGAAATCTCCATTCCCAAGCGTGGCTCTCTTGCGGTTCCGGTTCTGGCCGATACTGTCTTTCCGGCAATCACCGACGAGGTGGACAGCGCCACGGGCGGCGTCCTCAAGCGGGCGATCGAAAACAGCCGCTTCAAGGGAAAGGCCGGGGAGGTTCTGGAAATTCTGGCGCCGAACGGGCTGGAAGTTTCCCGCGTTGTCCTGTTCGGTCTTGGCGATGTCAAGGAGATCACCCAGACCAGCATCGAGGATCTTGGCGGAACGCTGGTGGGCAAGCTGAACAGCGCCGGTGCCCGCAGCGTAACGGTTATTCTGGACGGGTTGGAGGCTTCCGGCCTGAAGGAAAGCGACCTTGCCGCACGGGTGGCCTTCGGGGCCATGCTGGGCAACTACCGGTTCACCAAGTACAAGACCGAGGATGAGGATAACGGCGCGCCGACCCTGACCCGCAT
>NZ_BSOY01000191.1 GCF_030160755.1 Brevundimonas denitrificans
CTGCTGAAAGGCGAAATTGAGGTGTTCAACACGGCCGGCCGCCGCCGCCTGACCGGGGAGGGAACCGGTGTAAACCTGATTGCAGAGGACGTACCGCCCAGCCCGGTTGTCCCATGGGGCGCCGCCCGCGCCCAGGCGGCCTTGGCTTCTGTCCAGCCGCAACCTTAAGGAACAGCGGAACACCCGGTGCCAAAGGAACAGGATCAACTGTGGAGGGGGCAATGATTCTTTTTACCCTGTTTCCCTTCGGGCAGAGGCAACTTTTGTTTTTTGAATAGATATTATTTTTTGTTCGGAATGCCGTTCTGGCCTCATGAATCCTCCCTCTTTCTCCCCTTTGGTTTTGTTGTTGTAATATTTAATTTTATTATATTCGCGGTAAGGGATGATACGTATTTTCCTGCCCGCCAAATACCGCTTCAATGCCACAGGAAGCCGATGTCCCCGTTGGAGAAAGGGGCCGGTTTTGCCGGGCAGGGAGCATTTTCATAGTCAGAGTTTCACCCCGTCCGGCCGACAGCGTTGGAAGGTTACCAAGGCGTAACCCTATTGTTTGGCACGAAGGGAAGGGACAGGATGGAACTCAGGAAACGAACATCGGGAACAGTGTTGACGATGTGTCTGGCGGCGGGCCTTCTGCTGTCTGGCGGGACCGCTGGCATGCAGGAAGCGGCG
>NZ_BSOY01000192.1 GCF_030160755.1 Brevundimonas denitrificans
TTTCTGGGGCCGTGGGCGCGCATTATTGCCGGTCTGGTCGCCGGTGTTGCCATGGTGGGTGCCGGGGAATGGGCGCGTCGCCAACCGGTGCGGGGGGATAATCCCGCAGCGTGGGGCCGGGTGCCGCTGGCCCTTGTCGGGGCGGGACTGCTGACCGTTTATGGGGCGATTTATGCCGGGTTCGGTTTTTACGGCCTGTATCCGCCGGTTGTGACCCTGATCCTGATGGCGCTGACATCTGCCGCCGGGCTGGCCTATTCCCTGTTGCTGGGGCCGTGGATGGCGGGTCTGGCCATGCTGGGTGCCTATATCGTGCCGCTTCTGGTCGGATCGCGGGACCCGTCAACCGAGCTTCTGTTCCTGTATCTGACAGCGGTTCTGGCGGGCAGTCTGTGGCTGCTGCGCTATCGCCCGTGGATGTGGGGCGGTCTGGCCAATCTGGGGGCCAGTGCCGTGTGGTTCCTGCTTTGGTACAGTGCTGAACTGACAGGGGCCGCCGATCTCATGGTTGTGGAACTTTATGGCCTTGCCGTCATGGGGCTCTTTGTCTTCTTCTTCCTGAACCATATGCAGCAGGACGATTATGCCGGACCGATGGATGCGCTGCGTCTTGTAACCCGTCCGCTGTCGGCGTCCTTTATCCTGCATCTGGCCTTTGTGGGTGTGGCCGCTGC
>NZ_BSOY01000193.1 GCF_030160755.1 Brevundimonas denitrificans
CCACAGGTTATCATCTTCGCGGGCAACCACGGTGTCTGTGCGCAGGGTGTCTCGGCTTTCCCGCAGGAAGTCACCCACCAGATGGTTGCCAACTTCGAGCAGGGCGGTGCCGCCATCAACCAGCTTGCAACAGCGTTCGGCGCCCGTTTCTCGGTTGTTCCCATGGATCTGGACACCCCGACAGAAGATTTCACGCTGGTCCCTGCCATGACGGAGGAGGCCTGCGCCCAGGCACTTGAGACAGGATGGAATGCGGTGGACGACACAACCGACACCCTTGTTGTCGGGGAAATGGGCATTGGCAATACCACCTCTGCGGCGGCTTTGGCGGCGGCGCTTTTCGGCGGTACCGGAGCCGACTGGGCCGGACCCGGAACGGGGTTGTCGCCGGAAGGGATCAATGTCAAGGCCGGGGCCATCGACCGGTCGCTTGTCCTGCACGGGGACAAACTGGCCGATCCCCTTGCCGCCCTGCAGCATGTGGGCGGGCGGGAACTGGCCGCCATGACCGGGGCCATTCTGGCAGCCCGGCACAAGCAAATCCCCGTCATTCTGGACGGGTTCGTTTGTTGCGCAGCGGCGGCGGTCCTCGCCCGTCTTCAGGACACCGCCCTTGACCATTGCGTGGCCGGCCACATGTCGGCTGAACCCGGCCATGTCCGGTTGCTGCAAC
>NZ_BSOY01000194.1 GCF_030160755.1 Brevundimonas denitrificans
CACGGGGTCTTGCCTTTTTTCTAATAGTACTTCTATTGACTTCGGCTTTACTAATGAATAAATCAGCTTCGTTTAAACCCATATTATGATTAGCATTTTTTGCTGCAGAATAAACTAATTTGAAAATGGGATAAGATGCTTGATAAGGCATGAAACTTAGTATCATAATTGTTTCTTCATAGGAACGTCCGCGAATCTGATCAATTACTCTTCGCGCTTTGGAAACAGAAATACCTATATGTTGAGCTAAAACTTGGACTCCTTTACTTGAACTTGAGTTCTTTTTCATAGGGTTATCCGCTAGCTTTTTAAAATTTTTCATAAGATTCTTTCTCCTTATGTTTGATCCCTATTTTTTTTGATTCTTCATTACAGATTTATTATCGTTATCATTTATTGCATCTATCCCCCAAAAACGGGTAGGCACGAATTCTCCCAATTTGTAACCTATCATAGATTCTGTTATATAAACAGGTATATGTTCCTTTCCATTATGAATAGCGATTGTACGGCCAACCATGGAGGGTGTAATAGTAGATGCCCGAGACCAAGTTCTTATGATTTCGTTCTCCTGCCCCATTTTTATTTTTTCCGTTTTTTCCGATAAATGCTTAGCTACATATCTTTTCTTTTTCTTTGCTACATATCTTTTCTTTTTCTTTGCTACA
>NZ_BSOY01000195.1 GCF_030160755.1 Brevundimonas denitrificans
GTTCTGACACGGGATGAAAGCTGGAAACAGGAGGAAAGTGTCAATGCCATTATCTGATACCCCCGCCCCGATGCTTTCCGTGCAGGACCTGTCCGTCTGGTTCGGGGATACCCACAACCGGTTTCAGGCCGTCGATACGGTCAGTTTCACCCTTGCTGCCGGGGAAAGCCTTGGGTTGGTCGGGGAATCCGGTTCCGGGAAATCCACCATCCTGAAGGCTATCACCCATCTGGCGACAGATATATCCGGGCATATCCATCTGGACGGAACTCCCCTGACAGGACCCCGCGACAAATCCTTTTATTCCACCGTTCAGATGGTCTTTCAGGACCCCTATGCGTCGCTGCACCCCCGGCACACGGTTGACCGTTGCCTGAGCGAGCCGCTCCGCCTTCAGGGGGCCACGGATATCGACAATCGGGTCAGACAGGTTCTGGAAGAGGTAGGACTGGGGGCGAAATTCCGGTTTCGCTATCCCCATCAGTTGTCGGGGGGCCAGCGACAACGGGTCGCGATTGCCCGCGCCCTTGTCCAGAACGCCCGCCTTTTGTTGCTGGATGAACCCACATCGGCACTGGATGTGTCGGTGCAGGCGGAAATCCTCAACCTGCTATCCGATCTTCGAAAAGACCGGGGACTGACCTTCCTGTTTGTCTCTCATGATCTGG
>NZ_BSOY01000196.1 GCF_030160755.1 Brevundimonas denitrificans
TACAGGTCAGGGATGTGCCAGTCCGTATCGGGAAGCTGAAGCGCGGCCTCTGTCAGGCGGTCCTCCATCCCCGGTGCCAGTTGGGTGCCGGGGTGGGGCTGGCTCAAGATCAGGGGGGACGTTCCCTCGCTGACGGTGTAAATGTGACTCATTTTCAGTGCACCAATCCTGTTTTTGGAAGATATGCGGCAAATTCATTCCGCAATTCATCGGTTTTGACCCACGCCTTGATGGCTTCGATATCCGGGGCAAAGAACCGGTCCTCGTCATAGGCGGGGACCCGCTCCCGAATGCGCCCGAACAGGGTTTCCAGTACCGTTGAGGATTTCAGCGGGTGGCGGAACTCGATCCCTTGTGCGGCGGCCAGCAATTCAATCGCCACAATGGCGGCGGTGTTGTCGGCCATGCGCAGAAGGCGCCGGGCCCCGTGGGTGGCCATGCTGACATGGTCTTCCTGATTGGCGGATGTGGGGATGCTGTCCACGGAGGCCGGGTGGGATTGCTGCTTGTTTTCGCTGGCAAGGGCCGCTGCGGTTACGTGGGCAATCATGAAGCCGGAATTGACGCCCGGCTTGCCGACCAGAAAAGCGGGCAGGCCGCTGATTGTGGTGTCGATCAGCATGGCGACGCGCCGCTCCGACATGGAGCCAATCTCGGCAATGACCA
>NZ_BSOY01000197.1 GCF_030160755.1 Brevundimonas denitrificans
GTCCGTGTTGGGACAGCGGCCCGTAGCATACATGATGGCGTCGGCCTCAAGGGTGCTGCCATCCTCAAGGGTAATGAGAAGGCAATCGGCCAGCTTCTCGATTTTCGCAGGATTGGCGTGGGTTTTCAGGGTTACACCTTTCTTGGTGATCTCTTGCGCGACCATGTTCTGGACGTCGGCATCAAAGCCCCGCAGGATCTGCTCCCCGCGGTAAAGCTGGATCACATCGGCACCAAGGCCGTTGAAAATCCCGGCGAACTCGACGGCGATATACCCGCCGCCGACAACTACAACCCGCTGCGGCATGGTTTCCAGATGGAACGCCTCGTTCGAGGAAATGGCATGCTCGATGCCCGGAATATCCGGCATCATCGGCGTTCCGCCCGTGGCGATCAGGATATAACGCGCCGTCACGGTCTGGTCCCCGACCCGAACCGTATGGGCGTCGATGATCTCGGCACGGGCCTCATACAGTTCCACATTATTGTTGGACAGGATGGTGTAGTAAATGCCGTTCAGGCGATCAATTTCCGCATCCTTGTTGCGGATCAGGGTTGCCCAGTCATGACGGGTTTCCCCGACGGTCCAGCCATAATTCTTCGCATCCTGAAAATCATCGGAATAGTGGCTGGCATAAACGAACAGCTTTTTCGGGACACAGC
>NZ_BSOY01000198.1 GCF_030160755.1 Brevundimonas denitrificans
GAAGGAGGTTGAGAAACTTCTTTTGAGGGCCTTTGAGGGAATGGAGATCGCCGATTTTCTGGATATCGGCACCGGAACCGGGCGCATTCTGGAATTGATGGGATCACGGGCGGATTATGCCGTGGGGATTGATACCAGCCGTGAAATGCTGGCCTATGCCCGTACGGCAATCGAGGATGCGGACCTTCGGAATTGTCAGGTTCGGCTTGGCGATATGTATAACCTGCCTTTTTCCAATGAAACGCAGGATGCCATTGTTATTCATCAGGTCCTTCACTTTGCCGACCGACCGCAACAGGTCATTGAGGAGGCCGCACGGGTTTTGCGCCCCGGTGGCCGCCTTGTGGTCGCTGATTTTGCGCCTCATTCGGTCAAGTATCTCAGCGAGGATCATGCCCACCGCCAGATGGGGTTCGATGAAAACCTTGTGTGGAACTGGTGCGAAGCGGCTGGTTTGCAAAAAGGGCAGTCCTTTGTCCTTAAAGGGGACCCGCTGACAGTTATTATTTGGGTGGCCCATGCCGCCGAACAGGAAGTAGTATTAGGAGAAGTATCATGAGTTCGCCTTTGGCACAGTTGGCCGCGATCGACAAGGTCGGCCCGTCCGGCAATGGCTCGAAAAACCCGGTCAATATTTCGTTCGAGTTTTTTCCGCCA
>NZ_BSOY01000199.1 GCF_030160755.1 Brevundimonas denitrificans
GAAAGGGGCGTGTTATTCCGTCCAAAGCCGCAAACTGGCCGCCGTGGTGGCGGAGCTTGAAAAGAATGCCGCGGACCCGGATGTCCTTCCAGCCCTTTTCAAGACGGTGGAGCAGGTCGGGGAGGAGACCCTTCAATGGCTTCGGGAGGTTCTGGAAAAGGACCTCGCCTGAAAAGATTTTGAGGATAAGCGACGGGTGATCTAAATCTATAGGAGCAGGAACGTTCCGCCTTGGACAACAGACGGCATCAAGACGGAGACTGTCCATGAAAATAGAACGAATTCACCATGTGGCGTATCGATGCAGGGATGCGAGGGAGACCGTTGACTGGTATGTGAAATACCTGAATATGGATTTTATCCTGGCCATTGCAGAGGACCGGGTGCCTTCCACCGGGGAGCCTGATCCCTATATGCATGTGTTTCTGGATGCGGGAAATGGCAATGTGTTGGCATTTTTCGAGCTTCCCAATTCCCCGGCCATGGGCCGCGATCCCAACACCCCCGGCTGGGTCCAGCATCTGGCCTTGCAGGTGTCGTCCATGAAAGACCTGATGGAAACCAAGAAACGACTGGAAGAGGATGGCATTCTGGTGATCGGGCCGATCAATCACACCCTGTTCCAGTCCATTTACTTCTTTGATCCCAATGGGC
>NZ_BSOY01000200.1 GCF_030160755.1 Brevundimonas denitrificans
GAACGGCATCGTCCACGGGGGCTTGCGATCGGACGGCGAGGTCGAAACGGGCCTTCTTGAACAGGCCGTCCAACTGGATGGGGCCGGTTCGGGACAGGTCCAGTTCGATAACGAACCGGGTGGCGGCTTCTTCCTTGTCTTTGCCGCTTCCGCTGCGATGGCGATAGAACATCCGCAGTTGTTGCAGGGCTTCACCATCATAGAAGGGGAAGGGAAGCAGCTTCCAGTCCTGTCCTCCGGGATCGGCCGCCAGCCTTGAAAGAGAGGTAAAGTCGTCACTCAGGGCCTGAAGGAGATCGCGCCGGCCTGCGGTCTCAAGGGCTTGCCGCGCATCCTGCCCCAGCCATTTTTCCATATTCCCGCCGTTCAGGGCGGAAATGAAGAACAGCAGGCTGCTGCTCAGGTTGGTATTGGCCGAGGGAATCCGGGTGTTGAGAATATCTTTTGCCAGCGCGGGGTTGTGAGAAGCTAACTCGTTCAGGCTGTTTCGCAGGTTTTCCCACTCGGTCAGGATGGGCAGGTGCGGGGTTTTGAAGATGCTGGAAATATCCGGGTTCCGCGACAAGGGGAACGGGAAGTCTGCCTCTGGCACTGCAAGGAATACCGTACTGCCGACAGGGACTGAAGACGGGGCGGTAAAGCTGAGGG
>NZ_BSOY01000201.1 GCF_030160755.1 Brevundimonas denitrificans
ATCTTTTATCGCTGAGCACGTCTTCCCCCTTCTGGCGGGGCGAGGTCAGTGGCCTGAAATCCTATCGGCTGAGTGTGTTCGACAGCCTGCCCCGAACCGGTATTCCCGACCGGTTTGACAGCTATGGTGAATTTGAGCGCTTGGTCAATGTCATGGTGGAGGCAGGCAGTATCGAGGATGGTTCGAAAATCTGGTGGGATTTGCGACCGTCCTCAAAATTCCCCACGCTGGAAATGCGCATGACCGATGTGTGCCCGCTGGTGGAAGATACCCTGTGCATCGCGGCCCTTTATACCTGCTTGCTGCGGATGCTGTATCGGTTGCGGCGGCGAAATCAGCGCTGGCGGATCTATCCGCGTACGCTGGTATCGGAAAACCGGTGGCTGGCCCAGCGGTTCGGCGTGGAGGGGCGTTTGATTGATCTTGGTATTCCGGGGCAGGTGCCGGTAGCGGAACTGATGGAAGAGATTATCGGGCTGGTGGAAGAGGATGCCGATGCGCTGGGCTGCAAGAAGGAGGTCTTGCATGTCCGAACGATTTTGGCGCGGGGAACATCGGCGGATCGCCAGCTTGAGGCCTATAACAAATCCCTGCAGGAAGGGGCCTCGGTCAAGCAGGCCCTTCACACTGTTGTGGATCTGGTCT
>NZ_BSOY01000202.1 GCF_030160755.1 Brevundimonas denitrificans
GACGGATCAATCTCGGCCACCCGGTTCAGGTATTTCCTCGCCTCGCCCCATTTCTGGGCCGCAAGGGCGGCTCGCGCCTCCTCCATCAGGGTTTCGCGGTTATCCGGGGTATTCGGGGCCAGCATGGTCCGCACATAGTCCAGCCACGCGGCCTCATCCTCAAAGGCCTTTGCCTCGCGAATGGCGGCAATCAGGTCGGGATGCGGGTTGGTTTTCCAGGCTTCCGCAATCAACTTGTCCCGTTTCCGGCTGGGCACGGACAGACGAATGGCCAGCACCGATGCCGGAACAAAGGCCGGGTCCAGTTGATGGGCGCTCAAGGCCAGATCAAAGGCGGCGGCCTTCTCGTCCCGTTTCAGGGCCTGCCTTGCCCGCTCCAGCGCAATCACGGACCGGGTCCGCTTCACACTGGCCGATTTGGCCGCCTTGCCCCGGGCCATCCGGGCCAACACAGTCTCGGCCTCGTCCCAGTGACGCAGCTTGAGATGCAGATCAAACAGTTCCTTGACCACCCACGGTGTTCCCGGCTTCAGTTCATCGGCGCGATTGGCAAGGTCGATGGCCGCCTCAAGGTTCCCTTCGGTCCGGGCCCGGGCGATCAGGCCCCGCAGCCCCATGAATTCCGTATCCGGC
>NZ_BSOY01000203.1 GCF_030160755.1 Brevundimonas denitrificans
CGTGAACGGTGTGGCCAGTGTGCGGATTGGCGGGGCGCGCCGTTATGCCATGCGGATCTGGCTGGATACCGGGGCCATGGCCGCCCACAGCCTGACAGTTCAGGATCTGGAAACGGCAATTCAGAAACAGAATGTCCGTTTGCCGTCGGGCCGGATCGAGTCCGTGAACAGCGAATTTAATATCCGTACGGAATCCGATCTTAGAACCGCCGAGGGGTTTGAGCGGGTCATCCTGCGCAATGACGGTCGGGGCATTGTCCGGCTTGGTGATGTGGCCCGCGTTGAGGTTGGCGCTGAAAACGAGCGGACGGCTCTTCGCGTTAATGGCCGCGACTCGGTCGGGCTGGGGGTAATCCGGCAATCAGGGGCCAACGTTCTGGAGGTGGCCGACGGCGTGAAAGCCGTGGTGGCCCGGCTGGAATCGACCCTGCCGCAAGGCATGACCCTGACGGCGTCCTATGACCAGTCCGTCTTTATCAGCCAGTCCATCAAGGAGGTGTTTCTGGCGCTTGGTATTGCCATGGTTCTGGTGGTGCTGGTGATCTATGTCTTCCTGCGGTCCGTGCCCGCCACCTTCATTCCGGCGGTGGCCATTCCCGTTTCCATTATCGCGACCCTGACCGTTCTGGCCAT
>NZ_BSOY01000204.1 GCF_030160755.1 Brevundimonas denitrificans
GACAGGTGGTTTGACAAGCTGGGGCATCTTGTCCGGCCTGCGCCGGTTCACAATATCAACTGGTATTATGATCTTCTGTCCGCCTATGAGGGCAATCTGAATATCTGGGAAACCACCTATTTTCAGGTTCTGAAGGGCAAGAACGCGGTTCTGGAATGGACACGGTCAACGGCGCTGCGCCCGTTCCTTGCCGCACTGGAGGGAGAGGACATCAAGGCCTTTGAGCAGGAATACGCGGAACGACTGCTGGAGGCCTACCCTTTGAAACGGGATGGATCGACCATTTATCCGTTTTCCCGCCTGTTCATCGTTCTGGAGCTTGCCGAGGAATAGGGGCGGGCCTGCATGATTCTTCTGTTTACGGATTTTGGGGCCGAAGGGCCCTATCTGGCCCAAATGACGGCCCGACTGCGCCGCGCGGGATATACCGGCGAGGTTCTGTCCCTGTTTGCGGATGCCCCGGTATTCTCTCCCAAGGCGAGCGGCTATCTTCTGGCGGCCTATATGGCGGATTTTGAGCGGGACAGCGTCTTTCTGTCTGTGGTCGATCCGGGGGTGGGCGGCCGCCGCAAACCGGTGGTGGTGCGCAGTCAGGGGCGCTGGTTCGTCGGGCCGGATAACGGCCTCTTT
>NZ_BSOY01000205.1 GCF_030160755.1 Brevundimonas denitrificans
CACACATGCTACTACTCTCGGATTTCCTTCCAACTACACTCCCTTTTGGCCCGGCAAGCAGGCCGGCCCTCACCATAAGTGGCGCCGGTGTCATTCTCAAATGAATTTCCCATGCGTCCGGTCACAAAACGCCAGCCTTGCCGATATATCAAAAAAGGGTTGACTTCATTTTCCGCAATTGATAATCACTCTTAATAGCAATCGAGAGACAGTCCGTCTCAACCATAACCGAGTACCCGTTCCCGATGGCAGGCCAAGACAAAACCAGCGCCCCGCAAACCTGGCACATACCCGTTACCAATGCCGGGATCGACAGCGAGGCCCTTTTCAAGTCCGGAAAGGAGCTGAAAATCCGTCACCATGGTGACGAATACACGCTCCGCCTGACAGGGAATGACAAACTTATTTTAACGAAATAGGTCAGTAGCAAGCCACCCAGCCAGCCCAAGGCCAGCAAGGCAGCAAGCAATCGCCGTTCAATTCCAGTGTAAGGATTAACATGCGACATGCGTCTTGCGTGACCTTTTGGGGTGCGCTGCTTTCAACCACTGTTCTCAGCTCTGCGTGGGCCGGGGACACCCCGACACAGGCCGTTCTGGATACGGTCACCGTCTATGCCACGAAAAG
>NZ_BSOY01000206.1 GCF_030160755.1 Brevundimonas denitrificans
GTCCGCCCTCGACAGGAATGCCGGTGTGGGCAACGACATTCGGTCCTTCATCCAGACCGATGCGGCCATTAACCCCGGAAACTCCGGCGGCGCGCTGCTGACCATGGACGGGCGACTGGCCGGGGTCAACTCGGCCATTTTTAGCAAGGGCGGCGGATCTCTTGGTATCGGATTTGCGATCCCGGCCAATCTGGTCCGGTCTGTTCTGGCCAATGGTCTTGCCAATGGCGAGGTGATCCGGCCGTGGCTTGGCGCCAGTGGGCAGCGGGTAACACGGGATGCCGCAGAAAGTCTTGGGCTGGACCGGCCGGGCGGTGTGCTGGTGAACAGTATTTATCCGGGTGGGGCCGCCGCAAAGGGGGGCCTGAAGGTTGGCGATGTGGTGACATCGGTTGATGGCAAGGAAGTGCTGGCGCCGGAAGCCCTGCTCTATCGGGTCTCCACAGGGGAGATCGGCAAGACGACCGCTCTCGGTATTTACAGGAACGGCCAACATATCGAAGTGAACGTTCCCTTGCAAAAAGCGCCGGAAGACCCGCCGCGGGATCTGGTGACACTGGGCGGGCCGCAGCCACTGGCCGGTGCAGAGGTGGGGAACCTGTCTCCGGCCCTTGCCCTTGAAATC
>NZ_BSOY01000207.1 GCF_030160755.1 Brevundimonas denitrificans
TCCTCGGCGCGGTTGTATTCGGTCGAGGTAAACATCAGACGATACCCTTCGGCCCGAGCCGCCTCGTTGATCCCGGAGACCGCATCCGAAAAGACCGGGTTTGACAGGGACGGAATCACCACGCCCAAGGACTTGGTATGAGAGGTGGACAGGCTGCGCCCCACCGCATTGGGCCGAAACCCCAATTCGGCAATCGCCGCGTTGACCCGCTCTGCTGTTGCGGGCCGCAGTTTTCCGGTGCCATTGATGTAGCGCGACACGGTTGCCAGCGATACCCCTGCCCTGGCGGCTACGTCCTTGATCGTCGATGGCACGTCCCGAAACCCCCTGTTTCGTCAATTTATTTTCTAAAGAATACAAGCATCTCTCAGAATGTAAACGTTTACATTGTTAAAGTTTTATGATGCCCCCGCCCCCAAAATCACAACCCCGGCACGAAACACCCTTGCTGCTGACGGATGGGCCGCATTCTAGAAGGGCGGCACTGTGCCCCCTGCCCCCGCGCTTGGGAAAACCTTTCCATGGCGAAGACCGGACAGCCACAAGCAAGGCCCCCATACAAAAGAAGGACCCTGTCTTGCGACAGGATCCCTCTTGGCGGGGGAAGGTTG
>NZ_BSOY01000208.1 GCF_030160755.1 Brevundimonas denitrificans
CGCGCCTTGCACACATACCGGCCGTGCAGGATCATCCAGTGGTGGGAATGGCGCAGATATTCCTTGGGAATACGCTTGGCCAGCTTCTTTTCCACTTCCAGCGGGGTTTTCCCCTTGGCCATGCCGGTTCTGTTGCCCACCCGGAACAGGTGGGTGTCGACTGCAATGGTTGGCTGTCCAAAGGCGATATTCAGGACCACATTCGCCGTTTTCCGTCCCACTCCGGCCAGTTTTTCCAGTTCCTCGCGGGTTTGGGGAACCTCACTGCCATGGTCGCGGATCAGGGCTTCACACAGCTTGATCACGTTCTTCGCCTTGGTCTTATACAGACCAATGGTCTTGATATAATCGCGGACCGTATCCTCGCCGAGGGCGAGCATGGCCTCGGGCGTATCAGCGATGGCAAAAAGCGGGCCGGTTGCCTTGTTGACCCCGACATCGGTTGCCTGTGCGGACAGGACCACGGCCACCAGAAGGGTGAACGGATTGACGTAATCCAGCTCCCCTTCCGGTTCGGGATTGGCTTCGCTCATACGGCGAAAAAATTCTGTGATTTCTGCTTTTTTCATAACTATATTTTGTTACATAGCCTCTGGTGCAAGGCAATGAA
>NZ_BSOY01000209.1 GCF_030160755.1 Brevundimonas denitrificans
GCCCAAGCGGTACCCAGCTAGCCAGATCCCCCGGAAGGTAGAAGGAGGCAAGCAGAAGCGGGATGACCACAATGCGCGAAAGGGTCAGCAGATTTGGAACACTCAGAAGCATACCCGATACCTTGTTTCAGGGGCTACAATTCCCCTCAGTATAGAGGTGACTTGGCCGATTGAAAGGACTGAAATCAATTTTCTTCGTGGAAAAAATCGAAGATCGTCCGGGCGAGGGTTTTCGAGATTCCCTCTACCTTTTCAAGGTCCGCAAGGGCGGCCTGCTCGACCCCCTTGGCGGAACCGAAACGGTTCAACAGGGCCTTTTTCCGCTTGCCCCCAATTCCCGGAATTTCATCTAGCGGGGACCGGCGAATGGCGCTGGACCGTTTGGCGCGGTGGGTGGTGATGGCGTAGTTATGCACCTCATCCCGCAAGCGCTGCAGGAAATAGAGGGTGGGGTCTTTTTCCGGAAGGGAGAAGGGTGCCTTGCCGGGTACAAAAAAACGTTCCCGCCCGGCGTTGCGATCCGGCCCCTTGGCGATGCCCGCAAGGATCACATCCCGAACGCCCAGTTCCCTGAAGACGTCCTCCGCTGCGCCCAACTGGCCAAG
>NZ_BSOY01000210.1 GCF_030160755.1 Brevundimonas denitrificans
ACCAGAATGGTGCCCCGGGACAGCCTGCGGGACGAAACCCTGAAACTGGCCAACAAGATTGCCGACATGTCGCCGCTGGCCCTTCGGACCACGCGGGAGCTGATGTATCGGGTCGAGGACATGAGTTTCCGGGAAGTCCCGCCAACCGCCCTTGATTCTCTTGCCATGGCCTTTGCCTCGGAAGACAGCAAGGAAGCCCGCAAGGCCTTCATCGAGAAAAGAAAGCCTGTCTGGAAAGGCAAATAAACGATCCCCTCCCCGGTTTCGATCTTGAAAAAGTCAATGCAATGCCACCTGCATTAGAATATCATCAAGAACAAACATCGGTTCCGGGGAGGGAAATATATGGCACCGGCAAAGATACAAACCTATTTCAGACGTCCAATTGATTGCAGCCCCAACCAGCTTCGTGCCTTTACGCGCATCGTCATGGAAGGCGGCGAGGTGCCCCTTGCCAATCTGCAGCGCGGCATCCCCATGGCAGAGGTTCTGTTCTTTACCGGGATCGGCAACATCCTGATGGGCGTCGGGGCCTTCCGTTTTGCCCAAGCAGGCTATCACCGGTACCTGTTCGCCCAGGCGGGTGTGCCCGAAATGTATAACC
>NZ_BSOY01000211.1 GCF_030160755.1 Brevundimonas denitrificans
CGCCAAGGGCTGCCTTCACACGCTTGTCCGCATCCTCGGACGTGAAATCAAGCTGCATCACCTCGGCGCCCGGCATGGGTTCCATTTCCAGAATATCCACGGCCAGAACCTTGCCCTTGCCCTTCTGGGCACCGACACGCTCCACCGCGATCTGGGTCCAACCGCCCGGGGCGGCCCCAAGGTCAACCACAGAATCACCCGGTTTGAGAAGGTTATAGCGATCATCAAGCTGCAACAGCTTGAACGCCGCACGGGACCGGAAGCCCCGCGCCCGCGCTTCGGCCACGTAAGGATCGTTCAGCTGACGTTCCAGCCACAGCTTGGACGAATATTTCCGTCCCCGGGCTGTCTTCACCTTGGTATGCAGCAAGCGGCCGGTTGTGGAGCTGCTCTCGCTCTTCCCGCCCTTGCCTTTTTTCTTTCCGCCCGATGCAGTCATGGGGTTCTAAACTCTACTTTCCTTGATCGTCTGTTCTTGTGCAGGGACAGGAGCCGCCTTATTTTCCCGGTCGGCGTCGTTCATCAATCCGAACAACAGGCCTTCCCGAACGCCCCGGTCCGCCACACGCAATTTTCGCACCGGCCATGTGTTGTGCATGGCC
>NZ_BSOY01000212.1 GCF_030160755.1 Brevundimonas denitrificans
AATTCGCCCTCATGGAAGATATGGATCGACTGGGGCGGCGCAAAGATATGCTTGGTATCCCGCGAATGCAGGTTATAGGGCGCCAAAAATTCGGAAAACAGGATCGACACATAGAACAGCAGCAGAATGATCCCGCTGATCACGGCCACCCGGTGCCGACAAAACTTCCACCACATCATGCGCCACTGGGACGCCATGTAGAATTTCTCCTGCTCAGGCGAAAGCTTTTCGACCGAATAGGGATCGAACGGGGCATTTGAATGCCAGTGTTCCAGCTTTCCGTTTCTGTCGCGGCTTGGAATCTCGCTCATTTCGTCGCCCCCCCGGAAAGACGGATGCGCGGATCAAGGGCCGCCAGCAACAGATCGGAAATAAACATGCCGATCACCGTCAGAAGCGCCAAAAACATCAGGAACGATCCGGCCAGATACTGATCCTGATTGCGAAGCGCCTCCAACAACATGGGGCCCGCCGTCGGCAGGCTGAGCACCGCACTCACGATCACCGAGCCGGAAATAACATCGGGCAACAGGTTGCCGATATCGGCGATGAACGGGTTCAGGGACATGCGGATCGGATACTTGACCAGGGCCCGA
>NZ_BSOY01000213.1 GCF_030160755.1 Brevundimonas denitrificans
GTCTTCATCATCTACAACGCCTGGAGCATTGTCCGCACCTCCTTCGCCGACCTGATGGACGAGGAACTGCCGGACGAGGAACGGGAAAAGATTATCGAGACCGCTTGCGAAAACCCGCAAGTCCTTGGCGTTCACGACCTTCGGACCCGGCGTTCCGGCCAGAATATCTTCATCCAGATGCATATTGATCTGGACCCGACCATGAACCTGACCGAGGCCCACGCCATTTCCGAGGATGTGGAAATGCGGGTCATGGCCCTGTACCCCGATGCCGAGGCCATCATCCATCAGGACCCGGCACCGGAACACCTGTTGCAGGCAGCGCACCAGAACGCCACCGCCCAAGGACAGGAATAACCGGTCGATGACCACGACGCCCTCTCTGGAAGAACAGGCCGCCCGGCAGAAACAATTGCTTGAAGGCCTGACCCAAAACCCGGCATGGGATGGGCCTGATAGCACAGCAGAGGATATTTCAAGGATCGAAACCCACGGGGCGACGGTCCTTCTTGGTCGCCATCATGCCATCAAGATGAAAAAGCCGGTGCTGTTCGGGCATATGGATTACAGCACGCCGGACCTGCGCCACTATTTTT
>NZ_BSOY01000214.1 GCF_030160755.1 Brevundimonas denitrificans
CGGTCCGGCCCGTTGATCAGGAAACCGCTGTCCGGGGCGGCGGAAAAGGCCGCGTTGATCTGACCGGCGCGGTCCAGATAATCATGCACCCACGCCGCTTCCAGACGCCCCTGAACGAACATTCCGTCGCCCAAATCCTGCTGATAGGCGACCCGCCCGCCAAGGCGAGAGGACAGGCTGTGTTCCCGGTCATCCTCAACCCGCAAGTTGGCAAGACCGGCGCCGGTTTCCGTAAAGCCATCCCGATGCAGCCAGCCATAGCGGACCCCGGCAAACGGTGTCACCGACACCCCGTCCCCAAGCCCAAGGCCATAGCCCACTTCCAGATCGGAGGAGAGATCGAGCGCCCCATAATCGGCCCGGGCGGTTTCCCGCGTGGCGCCGACAGTGACAGTGCGATCCGCCTCAATCCGGTGCAGGCCACCGCCGGCCACCCCGTCCAGATACAGCGATCCCGCCTGCCAGCGGCCATAGGCGGCCAGTTGGTAACTGTCCACATGGGTATCGCCAGAGGATGACGCCAGCGTCCGGGTATAGGACCCGGCCCCGCCCAGCGTCAGGGATGGCAATACTTCCAGATCCGCACCTGCACTCA
>NZ_BSOY01000215.1 GCF_030160755.1 Brevundimonas denitrificans
CGAGGCCGCGATTGCACACCGGGATTTGTCCGGTGTGGGGACGATCCTTCTGGTCGAGGATGAAGACCCGGTTCGCATGTTCGCCGCCCGTGCCCTGCAAAACAAGGGATATGAGGTTCTGCAGGCCGATTGCGGCGAGTCAGCCTTGGAAATCGTCAAGGATTATACGGGCAAGATTGACCTGTTGGTCACCGACGTGGTCATGCCCAGCATGGACGGGCCGACCCTTGTTCGCCATATCACCAAGACCATGCCGGACCTGAAGGTGATTTTCATTTCCGGCTATGCCGAGGATGCGTTCCGCAAGGACCTTGATTTCGATGTGGAGAAAATCGAGTTCCTGCCCAAGCCTTTCTCGCTGAAGGAAATCGCGGAAAAGGTCAAGGAAGTCCTGATGCAGGAACCGGTTGGCTGATCGGGGCAAGGTGCCCGGTCTTGACATAGATCAGGGCTCCATCTGCACCGGTATGCGGCGTGTGGCGACTGGTGTGGGGATTTCTGATCCAGCTTCCGGCGGGATAGCTGCCGCTTTCATCGTGAAAGGTGCCTTCAAGAACAAGGATTTCCTCTCCTCCGTCATGGGTATGGGGCA
>NZ_BSOY01000216.1 GCF_030160755.1 Brevundimonas denitrificans
GACTGCTTGATTTTGCTGTTAGTTCGACAGCCGCCGCGTAATCACAACACAGGTTGAGAAAGAACCATGACCTCTTGTCTGATCGTAGATGATTCCAAAGTTGTGCGGATGGTCGCACGGCGCATTCTGGAAGATTTGAAATTTGAAATTCTGGAAGCTGCAGACGGGAAGGAAGCAATGGACGTGTGTTTGAAAGGCATGCCCGATGTGATCCTTCTGGATTGGAACATGCCCGTAATGAGCGGGATCGATTTCCTTCGGACATTGCGCAGCACCGAGGGCGGGGATATCCCGAAAGTCGTTTTCTGTACCACGGAAAACGATATGGCGCATATTCGCGAGGCCATGACCGCCGGCGCGAACGAGTATATTATGAAGCCTTTTGACCGTGCGATTATTGAAGCAAAATTCTCTCAGGTTGAGGTGCTTTAGTGTTGATGTCTGGCACTTCCAATGTCAAAGAAAACAATCAGGTTATGAATAGTCCTTATCGGGTGATGGTCGTTGATGATTCCGCTGTAATTCGGGGGTTCTTGACGCGCTGGCTACAAAGTGAGCCGGATATCGAGGTTGTCGCCTCGGCCAGCAATG
>NZ_BSOY01000217.1 GCF_030160755.1 Brevundimonas denitrificans
CCACACCGGCAATCCCCATGACTTCACCGGCGCGAACGTCAAGGTTGATCTGGCTGAGATTGACGCCGAACTGGTCGCTGGTTTCCATGCTGAGGTCGCGAATTTTCAGGCGAACCTCGCCCCGTGTCGCATTTTCCACATGTTCCGGTGCCACAAGGTTGGTGCCGATCATCATCTCAGCGAGGGACTTGGATGTTTCCTGTGTGGGGTCGCATTCCGTGATATATTTACCGCCCCGCAGGATCGTCGCCTTGTGACAGAGGGCTTTGATCTCGTCCAGTTTGTGACTGATATACAGGATCGAAACCCCTTCATCCGCAAGGCGGCGCAGGGTTTCAAACATCTTGTCGGCTTCCTGTGGGGTCAGGACCGATGTGGGTTCATCCATGATCAGCAGCTTGGGATTTTGCAGCAGGCACCGAACAATCTCGATGCGCTGTTTTTCACCAACAGACAGCGTGTGGACATGACGGTGCGGCTCAAGGGGGAGGCCGTAATTGTTGGAAACCTCGACGATCCGGCGGGCCAGTTCAGCCATGTTTTGGCGACCGGGCAGGCCAAGGGCGATATTCTCGGTGACCGTCATGGCTT
>NZ_BSOY01000218.1 GCF_030160755.1 Brevundimonas denitrificans
CGGTTCGGCCTCGCCCAGTTGCAGATACGGGCCATAGGGGCCCTTCCGCAGGGTGATCATCAGGCCGGTATCCGGATCAAGGCCAAGCTCCTTTGGCCCATCATCAATTTCAGAGCTGCCGTCATCGTCACCGGATGTGCCCAGCTGACGGGTGTAGCGGCATTCCGGGTAATTGGTGCAGCCGATAAAGGCGCCAAAACGACCGGTTTTCAGGCCAAGGCGGCCCTCGTCACATTTCGGGCAGGCACGCGGGTCGGTTCCGTCCTCGCGGGGCGGGAAGACATGGGGGCCCAGAACCCGGTTCAGTTCTTCCAGCACATCGGTGATGCGCAATTCGGACGTGCCTTCGACGGCAATGCTGAAATCGTTCCAGAAATCCCTCAAGACCTGTTTCCAGTCCACCTTGGCGTCAGAAATATCGTCCAGCCGTTCTTCAAGCTGGGCGGTGAAATCATATTCCACATAGCGCGTGAAGAAAGAGGACAGGAAGGCGGTAACCAACTGGCCCTTGTCTTCCGGGATAAAGCGTTTCTGGTCCAGCTTGACATATTCCCGGTCCTGCAGAACCGAGATGATGGACGCATAGGTG
>NZ_BSOY01000219.1 GCF_030160755.1 Brevundimonas denitrificans
TGTCGGCGTGCAACTTGGCAATACCAACTGGGTCATCACCCAAGGCATTCATGAGAAAGAGGCTCTGGAGCCGCTGGAGCGATATTCTGTTGGCATATGGATCGTTGCGGTCAGCACCGTGCTGGTCATTCTCAGTATCCTTGCGGCCATCTGGCTGACCCTGCGCAGCCAGAACAACAAGGCCATGGCCGAGCAATACAAGGAACTGGCCCATAAGATCAACGCCCAGCGCCGCCTGCTTGGCAGCATCAACAACACCATCGATGACCTGATCGGACTGACCGATACGGCCGGGCGCTATGTCTATGCCAATCCGTCACTTGCCCGGTTTGTCAATTTCCCGGTTCAGTCCATTGCTGGCAAGACCGACCGCGACCTGTTTGGCGAGAAGGCCGCCCGTGCCATGGGGGACCTCAATCAGGTGGTTCTGGATACCGAGCAGACCCAGAATACCATCATGGAAGTGGAGACCGATAATGGCACCCGCATTCTGCGGATCGAAAAATCCCGCCTGATGGATGACGAGGGACTGTTCATGGGGATCGTCACCGTGGCCGGTGACATCACGGACTTT
>NZ_BSOY01000220.1 GCF_030160755.1 Brevundimonas denitrificans
AAAACAAGAAACGCCACGGTCAACAGCCAGCCGGCCACAAGGCGGGCATCGTCACGACTGCGGGTTACGGAAAAGGAAGAAGTCATCGTCATCATGGCGGAGAAGATACCGCCGGGTGGAAAATATGCAACGAAAATAGAATCGCATCCCGCCCCGTTCGCGTCGCGGGTCCCACCCCCGGACAATGCAGGGCAACAAAAAAGGCCCCGGCTGCAAGAGCCGAGGCCTTCTTGTTGGTCGGGCAGGCCGGATTTGAACCGACGACCCCTACACCCCCAGTATAGTGCGCTACCAGGCTGCGCTACTGCCCGCCAATGGGTGTGTCAATCGGCGCGCACTATAGCTTTCCTGTTCAGCCATTGCAACGCCTCTGTGTGCTTCGGGTAACTTTTTTTAAAACCCCTTTAAAACTGCGGGTTACAGCGCGCTCGCCAGCACCTCCCGAAGGGTTTTAAGCTCCTCCCGGATGGCGTGAAGCCGCGCCCTCGAACCCTCGTCAAGATCGGTATTCTGTCCGGCAGGCGCTGCTGCTGCGGCGGCCTCCTCGGTCGGAGCCGGAGCCGCATCCGCCGG
>NZ_BSOY01000221.1 GCF_030160755.1 Brevundimonas denitrificans
AGATCGCGTGAGGTGAAAGCCATCTTGTCCATAGCCTCGACGATCGGGCGGGCATCAAAGGACTTGATGTCGATATGCTCAACTTTCTTGGAAAGCAGGTCTGCTTTCTCGTTGCTGCGTTTGGAGTCTGTCATAGTCTTCTCGATTTCAAAAATTTGTTGTTTCAGCCAATGGCGACCATGGTTTCGGAATAAAATCCGTTGAACCGGGTCTGCATGGCATATCCGTATGCCCCCAGGTGACGGAAGATAACCCAGTCCCCTTCGGCAATGTTATCTGGCAATTCGAACGGGCCTTCCATCTTGTCGCAACTGTCGCAGGTGGGCCCATAGAGGCGGAACGGCAATGCGCCGTCGCTCACCTCGGCCCCGTCCATCTTGCGCAGTTCAAGCGGATAGGTCCATCCCGGAACACCGGCATCAAACAGGGCGCCATAAGTTCCGTCATTCATATACAGGGCCTGCCCCTTGCGCATTTCAACGCGGACGGCCACCGCCCCGGCTTCGGCAACCAGTGCCCGGCCCGGCTCACAGTACAATTCAAGTGTGTCCAGACCATGTTCGTCAAGGGCAC
>NZ_BSOY01000222.1 GCF_030160755.1 Brevundimonas denitrificans
GATTCCCTGTTGGTGACCTATTCCGGCTATGCCGTTCCGGATGCCATCGCCCTGCCGGAATCCGAAGGCATGATCTTTACCGGACAGAGCGTCGATTTCACGTCTGAAGACCCGGTAACCCAGCGTTTCGTCAAGGACTTCACCGCCAAGCACAATCGGGAACCAAACGCCTATAACGTCAACTACTATAACGCGACCCGTCTGTTTGCCCTGCTGGCACAGGCACTGGAAGCGGAAGGAAAAGACGTGACCGGCGAAAACCTTCTGAAGAAGCGTCTGGAAACCCCGTCATTTGACCTTGTAGGCGGCACCGTTTCCTTCCAGGAAAACGGCACCTTGCTGTTCCCCATCAAGATCAACACGCTGAAAGCGGGTAAAACCGAAACGCTGAAGACGGTTACCTTCAACTAAAACACACGGACATTATCGATGCTTGCTCTGCAGTTGGCCATAACCGGCCTTCAAACAGGGGCTATCTATGCGCTCACGGCAGTGGGGTTCTCCCTGATTTTCGGGTCAACCCGCATCTTCCATTTCTCGCATGGGGCCACCTTTATTATCGCCGCCTATCTT
>NZ_BSOY01000223.1 GCF_030160755.1 Brevundimonas denitrificans
GTCGCGGAACCGGCCAAGGTCCCGATCATCAGTTTTTCAGGATATTTCCGCTTTGAAAGTTCCGGAATGGACAGTTTGCCAATGGTGGCCGCCGTCGCGGCGGAAGACCCGGACACGGCCGCAAAGATTCCGCAACCGATGATATTCACATGCAGAAGCCGTCCGGGAAGGCGGTTCATCCACGGCGCAAGACCGGTGAACATGTCTTCCGACAAACGGGAGCGGAACAGGATTTCCCCCATCCAGATAAACAGCGGCAGCGCCGCCAGCGCCCAGGAATTGCTGGCGCCCCATGCGGTTGTGGCCAGAACATCGCCAACCGGGGCATCGGTAAAGACAAACATGCCCACCATCCCCACAGCCAGCAGGGAGAAGGCAACCCAGACACCGGCCCCAAGCAGGGCCAGAAGAACAAGTAAAAGAAGCGCTGTCAGTGCAATTTCGGTCATGGACGATCCTCCCCAGCGATATAGTCGGCGGCGGTATCATCCTCGTCCACCAGAAGGTTTTCCCCCTTGCCTTCATAGGACGCCCCGTGCCCAAGAAGCACAGAGATCAACTCGTCCAGAA
>NZ_BSOY01000224.1 GCF_030160755.1 Brevundimonas denitrificans
TTGCCGTGTTCGACAACTACATTCATGAGCCTTGCTATTTGATGGGTGTTATTGCCGGTTCCATGACCAAGACCAACAAGATTGGCATGATCGGTGGCTACCCGATCGGTGAAGTGAACCGTCTGTTCCATGCCTTCATGGCTGGTGCCAAATCCGTCAACCCGGATGTGGAGTTCAAGGTTTCCTTCATCGGGTCCTGGTATGATCCGCCGAAAGCCAAGGAATTTGCCTACGCCCAGGTTGAGTCCGGTGTGGACATCCTGTATGCGGAACGCGCCGGCGTTGTCGATGCTGCCCGTGAAAAAGGCATTCTGGCCTTTGGTAACGTCAATGACATGAACAAGGAAGAAAACGGCAAGGACGTGGTTGTGGCCAGTGCCCTGTGGCACATGGAAAACGCGATCGCGAACGCGGTTGCCGATGTCAAGGCGGGCACCTTCGTTGCAGCTAATTACAAGGAATGGACCATGATGCAGAAGGGCGGCGCCAGCCTGTCCCCGTTCTATGAGTTCGATTCCCGGATCGATCAGGCAACCAAGGACAAGGTTGCGGAACTGACCAAGCAAAT
The DNA here is from genome assembly GCF_030160755.1 of Brevundimonas denitrificans. GTDB lineage: Bacteria > Pseudomonadota > Alphaproteobacteria > Caulobacterales > Caulobacteraceae > Brevundimonas > Brevundimonas denitrificans. The sequence goes on from NZ_BSOY01000224.1 coordinate 569, forward strand.
CA
>NZ_BSOY01000225.1 GCF_030160755.1 Brevundimonas denitrificans
TGTTTGTGGATGAACGCCTTGCCGATCCGGCAGAGGAAACACGGGCGCGGGAAATTTCAGAAGGAATCCGGTGTCTGGTCTGCCAGAACCAGTCCATCATGGACAGCAATGCGGACCTTGCCCGCGATCTGCGCGGCGTTGTGCGCGAGCGGGTTGCCGCAGGGGATACGGATGATCAGGTGCGGGACTATCTTGTGGTCCGTTATGGTGACTGGGTGTTGCTGAACCCGCCGTTCAAGATGAAGACAGCCCTGCTTTGGGTCGGACCTGCGGTGATTTTCCTGTTGGGTGGATTGGCGGCGATCGCGTTCCTGCGGCGCCGGTCTTCTGCTGGCGGGGGCGAAGCGGTCCAGCGTCTCAGCCCGGAAGAACAGGAAGAACTGGACCGCTTGCTGCGGGACGGGAAAGAGGATGATCGCGGATGATTTGGGTTCTGTTGCTTGTCTTGACGGTCGTCGCCCTGATGATCCTGATCTATCCGTTGTTGAAAAAGGATACGGAAGGGACGGCCCGTGTTAAGGGCGGCCTGACGGTCTATAAACAACAGCTTCAGGAACTGGAGCAGGA
>NZ_BSOY01000226.1 GCF_030160755.1 Brevundimonas denitrificans
AGATGCCTATTTCGAGGCCATGTCCGGGCTGACCACCACCGGCTCCACCGTGTTGACAGGCCTTGATTTCGCCCCGCCGGGCATCTTGCTGTGGCGCGCCCTGCTGCAATGGCTGGGCGGCATTGGCATCATTGTCATGGCCATCGCCATCCTGCCGCTGCTGCGGGTCGGCGGAATGCAGCTATTCCGCATGGAGGGGGCGGAAGCCTCGTCGGAAAAGGCCCTGCCCCGCGTTGCCGAGATCGTCAAGAGCATCGGCTCCATCTACCTGATCCTCAGCATCATCTGCACCATCTGTTATTATCTGGCGGGCATGAGCTTCTTTGAGGCCGTGGCCCATGCCATGACCACCATTTCGACCGCCGGTTTCTCGACCTCGGACGGGTCCATGGGGCATTTTGACAATGCCCTGATTGACGCCGTTGCCGTGGTCTTCATGATCCTTGGCGGCCTGCCCTTCCTGCTGTATATGCGCCTGACACAGGGACAACCCGGCAGCCTTGCCAATGACAGCCAGGTCCGCTGGTTCCTGGTGATTTTGGTGTTCGGCATCTTCCTGATGACC
>NZ_BSOY01000227.1 GCF_030160755.1 Brevundimonas denitrificans
ACCGGGAATAGAGGCGGCTTGTCACCCCGCCGCTCAAGATTTCGTTCAGCACCTCAAGGGCCCGCACCTCGCGGATATCACCGGTACGGGAAGACGGCGCCAGATAGCCTTGTTGCCATGACGGCTCCCGCACTCTTTTGTCCCGCATTACCAGAATACGTTTTGCCAACTGGGGCGGCTCTTGCGTCCGGGCTCTTTCGGGCAAGGGGGCCGCTTTCTTTGGGCCATAATACTGACGGGCAAGGTCGAAAACGGCCTCGGCCTTCACATCCCCGACAACCACCAGAATGGCATTGTTGGGCGCATAATAGGCCTTGTACCAGTCCTTCGCGTCCTCGGTGGTCAGGGCCGCAAGCTCGCTTCGCCATCCGATGACCGGCGTTCCGTATGGGTGGGCCAAGAACTGGGCGGCGGATATTTGCTCGGAAAACTGTGCACCGGGATTATTGTCTGTCCGCTGCGAACGTTCCTCCAGAACGACCTGAAGTTCCGCGCCAACGGCCTCCTCCGACAGGCGCAGGTTTGTCATCCGGTCTGATTCCAGCTCCATCAAAAGGGGCAGCT
>NZ_BSOY01000228.1 GCF_030160755.1 Brevundimonas denitrificans
CGTACAACCGCATCTGCCCGCTCCCCGCCGCACTCGCCTCCGCCAGACTGCTCACCCCGCCCGTGCGGAAAAAGGCGTCAAAACGCTGGAAAATCGCAAAGTCCGCCGGCCTCGCCGGCGCCGAAATCCCCGCCGTCGCAGCCGGCGCATCCCGCGGCTCGGCCACAATCCACGCCAGCCGACCCAGCTGAACCACCAGCACCAAGGCCAGCGCGACCTCGACACCCCGGCGGACACGGTCCGGCCGGGCCGACAGGGCCCCCCGGACCTGTGTGCTGAAACTGCGCACTGCGCCGATCACTGTGGCTTCCCCAAGCCGGCCCCGAGGCCCCCTCACAGTCGTAGCCCAATCGCCCGGTCCGGGCTACACGGGCGCGGACGAAGGGCCGCAGGGGCGCGACGCCTTCCTCGAGAGGCCGGACCGTGACGCCAGCGATCCTCGCAATCCTGTTGGGCGGCGCGGGCGTCCCCGTCGGAGCCGGTCTCGCGCGGCTGAGCCTGGGCCTGCCCCGGGCGTCCCCGTCGGAGCCGGTCTCGCGCGGCTGAGCCTGGGCCTGCCCCGC
>NZ_BSOY01000229.1 GCF_030160755.1 Brevundimonas denitrificans
TGCGGATTACAAAGCGGACACTGGTCACCATGGCCGTCACGAAATCAATGTCCCGGTGAAACAGCATGGGGAACGACACCACGGAAATGGAGAACACGAAAAATGCGATCATCGCCCCTGTGATATTGCCGACAAACAACAGAATAAGGCCCATCTGGGTGCTGAACACCTCGGCCACCAGTTCATTGAAGGAAATCTTGCGCAAGCCCATGAAGGTGAAATACAGGATCGCCGCGATATCGACCCAGATATAGAGGGCAAACCCGGTAATCAGGGCCATCCACCCCAGATCGCGCCCCACCATGCCCCGCACGCTTGAGAAGACCGTCGCCCATGTCAGGGGGGTCTCCTGTTCCAGATGGAAGCTGATCACATAGAAACCGCAGGCAATGAACGGGGCAATCAGGGCAAAGCCCGCCGCCAGCGGATAGACCAGAAAGGGAAGATCGAACCAGAATAGCAGCAGGATCAGAATCCAGCCACCGAGGGCATAGACGCCGCTGAAGAAAAGCCCGAACAGGGGGGCCTTCCTGAAATCATCAAGGCCTGCTGCCAGAACCT
>NZ_BSOY01000230.1 GCF_030160755.1 Brevundimonas denitrificans
GCAATGATTTGCGGCACCAGTGTCTTGTGACCGGCTGCCTGTGAGGAAATACCGATCACATGCACGTCGCTTTCAATGGCGTCCTTGGCGGCTTCTGCCGGGGTCTGGAACAACGGCCCCACATCCACGTCAAAGCCGATATCCGCAAACGCCGTCGCAATCACCTTGGCACCGCGGTCGTGACCGTCCTGCCCCAGCTTGACCACCAGCATCCGGGGACGACGCCCTTCCTCGGCGGCAAAGGCCTCGATGTCCTTCTGGATTTTCTGGAACCCTTCATCCCCCTCGTAGGCGGAACCATAGACACCGGAGATAGACCGGATTTCCGCCTTGTGACGGGTGAAGACTTTTTCCATGGCGTCAGAAATCTCCCCAATTGTTGCACGGGCGCGGGCAGCGTTCACACTCAGTTCCAGCAGGTTCGCATCCCCTTCTGCCCCCTTGGTCAGTGCCTCAAGGGCAGCCTGACAGGCGGCTTCATCCCGTGTGGCCCGGATTTTCTCAAGGCGGGCGACCTGTTGGCGCAGCACCTCGGTGTTGTCCACGTCCAGGATTTCGATG
>NZ_BSOY01000231.1 GCF_030160755.1 Brevundimonas denitrificans
ATGTCCCTACTCGACGCTAATCATTACAGGGTAATCAACTGTATATATCTACCATGACAGATAAAAATAATATACGCAACTACCTGTTCCGGTTCGACCTTTTGTCTGAATACAGGGGCTTTATTTGCCCCCGAACCAATTTTACAAGAACAACTTTCTGAATACTTTCCATACCCTGATTTTACACAAACCGGATAAGAGAAGAACCGCCCCCGCCGGTCCCGTTCCGGCAACTAAAGTCCTGTAAAAGAGCCGCAAAAAATCGGTTTTTCGCCGCTTTCAAGCAAAAAACAGCAAAGTTTTTACATTCGAATCTAGCCTTGAAGTCAAGAACATGCTAATCGGGCGCCAACGATTTTGAGGAGCATAGCTAGAAATGGATATTTCAAAGATTTCCGCCGGTAAAGATGTCCCCTGGGACGTAAACGTCATTATCGAAATTCCTATCGGTGGCGTGCCGGTCAAATACGAAGTGGACAAGGACTCAGGCGCCATGTTTGTGGACCGCTTCCTTCACACCGCCATGTTCTATCCCTGCAACTACGGTTTTATCCCTCAC
>NZ_BSOY01000232.1 GCF_030160755.1 Brevundimonas denitrificans
TTTCACGGGTGCCGCCCGCGACCATGCGTTTTGCTTCGGAAAGGATGTCGTCGGTGGCGCGGGAAAATTCGGCGCCGCGTGTATAGGGAACCACACAGAAGGCGCAGAACTTGTCGCAGCCTTCCTGAACGGTGAGGAAGGCGCTCAGTTTGGTGTCGATGGCTTCTGCCGGAAGATGGTCAAACTTGGGTTCAACCGGGAAATCCGTATCCAGAACCTGTCCGGCCCCGCGGCTTGCCGCCGCCAGCATCTCGGGCAGTTTGTGATAGGATTGCGGGCCAAAAACCATGTCCACAAAGGGCGCCCGTTTCATGATTTCCTCGCCTTCGGCCTGCGCAACGCAGCCCGCAACAGCAATGATCATGTCCCCGTCGCCGGTTTTCTTGCGCTCTTCCCGCATTTTCCGCAGCACGCCCAGTTCGGAAAATGTCTTTTCCGAGGCTTTCTCGCGAATATGGCAGGTGTTCAGGATCGCCATGTCCGCAGATTGGGGCTTATCGGTCAGGTCATATCCAAGGGGGGAAAGGATATCGGCCATACGGTCAGAGTCATAGA
>NZ_BSOY01000233.1 GCF_030160755.1 Brevundimonas denitrificans
ACCGGCAAGTCTGGCCGGTCTTCCGGGGATTTCGCTTCCGGCGGGTCTGTCCGGGGACGGACTGCCGCTTGGCCTGCAGTTGCTGGGCCGCCCGTTTGACGAGGAAACAGTGATCAGAACCGCAGGTGTTCTTGAAGAGGCTGCGGAATTTACCGCCAAACCTTCCGATTGGTGGAGAGGATAACATGGGAATGATTATTCAAGGCGCAACAGTCGATTGGGAAGTTGTCATCGGTATGGAAGTCCATGCCCAGGTGACATCCAAATCCAAGCTGTTTTCCGGTTCTGCAACCGAATATGGTGCCGAGCAGAACTCGCAGGTCTCGTTTGTGGATGCGGCCATGCCAGGCATGCTGCCGGTCATCAACGAAAAGGCTGTTGAGCAGGCGGTTCGCACCGGGCTGGGCCTGAAGGCGAAGATCAACAAGCATTCCGTGTTCGATCGGAAGAACTACTTCTATGCCGACCTGCCGCAAGGCTATCAGATCAGCCAGTTCCTGCAGCCGATCGTTGGCGAAGGGGTGATCACCATCGATCTGAAGGATGGGGAAACC
>NZ_BSOY01000234.1 GCF_030160755.1 Brevundimonas denitrificans
CACTGCCGACGCCGCTGCCGCTCCGGCCGCCGACGCCGCCATGGCCCCGGCTGCCGACGCCGCTGCTCCGGCCGCCCCGGCCGCTCACTAATACGAGCGACATCATTCGGGCCTTCGGGTCTGATGAAGGAAGGGCCGTCCCGAAAGGGGCGGCCCTTTTTCGTTGCCTGTGGACGACCTCGTCCGTCGGCTCCAGCGCGCTGACCGCCGGATATGACCTCCGGACAGGGCCGCGCTTCGGGGCGGTCCTTTTTTCTTGACCGCTTAAGAGGAACATCCGCCGAGCGACGGTATTTCACCAACGGTACAGCTTGGCCGTCAGCGTCCGTATTGTCGGCGGCGACGGCCCCCAGCCACGAAGGATGTTTTCATGCGCACCGCCGTTCTGATCGCCGCCGCCGCCGCGGCCCTCACCCTCTCCGCCTGCAATCGCACGGACGAGGCCGCCACCGACGCCACGACCGAAGCCGCTGAGGCTTCGGGCGCCGCCGTCGACACGGCCGCCACGACCGGCGGAACGTCGGGCGGCTCCAGCGCCGCGGGCGGCGGC
>NZ_BSOY01000235.1 GCF_030160755.1 Brevundimonas denitrificans
TGGAATTGGTAGACGCGACAGATTCAAAATCTGTTGTCCTCAGGACGTGCCTGTTCGAGTCAGGCCAGGGGCACCATCTCCCGATATTTCCCCCGACATTTCTCCCAATACTCTGTTTTTGTGGCCTGCGGCCCGGTGCGTTCGTGCATGGCTTTATCCGGCCTCGGCTTGTCCGGCCTCCCCCTCATGAACGGACAGCACGAATCAACCTTGCCAACAGGCGCAGGACATCAAACCGAGATCGATAAAGATTTGGGTGGAGTGGGTGTCTTCGGAGCGTAGAGAGAAAAAGAACAGGGACGCCCTGCCAAAGAGCTGACCGACGCGGCCCTAGCGCTTGTCGATCAGGCCCATATCGCGGGTGGAGGCACCCTCCCCCGGCCCCGGCTCTGAGACCAGTGCCTCTTCCACCTTTCCGCAAATCTCGGACAGGGTGAAAGGTTTCGAGATCACATCGTGAATCAGGTCGTCCAGATTGTGGGCGCGCTGGCGTTCTGCGGCATAGCCGGTCATCAGCAGGATTTTCAGGTCGGGGA
>NZ_BSOY01000236.1 GCF_030160755.1 Brevundimonas denitrificans
ATCCTCAGAGGCGGTTTCCATTTCCTCGTGATACCAGACATCCCGGCCTTCAACCCAGTTAATGTCATTGCCGGTCCGCTTCACAACCACACAGAGGGTACATTTCGGGCAGTTTTCCAGCGCCTTGTCCGTGTTCACCTTCAAGGGAACGATCTTGCCGCCGCGCACCCCTTCATCAGCCGTGATCACACAATTGGAATCGCAATCCTGAATCCGGCCTGCCAGCGCATCCGGGGAAAAGCCACCAAACACAACCGAATGAACGGCCCCGATCCGGGTACAGGCCAGCATGGCAATGGCCGCCTCGACGATCATCGGCATATAAATGGTGACGCGGTCGCCCTTCTTGATCCCGCGAGCTTTCAGCACGTTGGACAGCTTGCACACTTCCCGGTGCAACTCGCGGTAAGTCAGGGTCTTGTCATCGGTGGGTTCATCCCCTTCCCAGATAATCGCGGTCCGGTCGCCCTTTGTTTCCAGATGCCGGTCAATGCAGTTGGCGCTGACATTCAGCGTCCCGTCATAGAACCAGC
>NZ_BSOY01000237.1 GCF_030160755.1 Brevundimonas denitrificans
GGAACGGAATCCCAGGACTGGGCACAGATTCTGCTGCGCATGTATACCCGCTGGGCAGAGCAGCATGGCTGCAAGGTCAAGATTTTGGAAGAAAGCCCGGGCGAAGAAGCGGGGCTTAAATCCGTCACGATCGAGGTCAACGGCGAGAACGCCTATGGCTGGCTGAAAACGGAAAGCGGTGTGCACCGTCTTGTGCGGATTTCCCCGTTCGATTCCAACGCCCGCCGCCATACCAGTTTTACGTCGGTCGGCGTGTTTCCGGTTATTGACGATGATATCGAAATTGATATCGACGAAAAGGACCTGCGCATCGATACCTATCGGGCATCCGGTGCCGGCGGTCAGCACGTTAACCGGACGGAATCGGCGATCCGTATCACGCATATCCCAACCAACGTGGTTGTGCAGTGTCAGAACGACCGGTCCCAGCACAAGAACCGCGCTGCGGCCATGAAGATGCTGAAATCCCGTTTGTATGAACTGGAAATGCAGAAGCGGGACGAGGCCGCCGCCGAAACCCGTGGGCAGCAGAC
>NZ_BSOY01000238.1 GCF_030160755.1 Brevundimonas denitrificans
ACGACCGCCCTGCTGACAGACGCCATTCGCACCTTCGAGCAGGACGACCGGCAAAAGGTCGCGGTTCTGACCGGTGCTGGCGGGGCTTTCTGCGCAGGCGCGGACCTGAAGGAAACCTCCAAACGCACCGATTACAAGGCGTGGGCGGGCCATGTGGATGGCCCCCTTCACGCTCCCTGCAAGAAACCGGTGATCGCCGCGGTCGCCGGACATGCGGTTGCTGGCGGGCTTGGTGTTGCCTTGTGGTGCGATATTCGAATTGCCGAACAGGATGCCGTGTTTGGCGTCTTCTGTCGCCGCTGGGGCGTCCCCATGAGTGACGGCACCCCGACCCGCCTGCCCCGCCTTATCGGTATGGGCAATGCCCTCGACATGATGATCACAGGCAAGCCCGTTTCCGCAGAAGAGGCCCTTGCCATGGGATTGGCAACCCGCGTGGTTCCCACAGGGACCGCCCGTCAGGTCGCCGAGGAACTGGCCCTGCAAATCGCCGGATATCCGCCGCTGGCCATGCTGTCGGACAGGCATGCCC
>NZ_BSOY01000239.1 GCF_030160755.1 Brevundimonas denitrificans
TAAAGGATGAAACCGGCCGCGAAGATCACGCCTGCCTGAAAGCCGCCACCGGGACCGAAATCACCGTGGAACTGGCCATACAGGGCAAATAGCAGGATGAAGGGAATAAGCAGCTTGGCGACCACATGGGGAACAAGATCATGCTCACTGCCGACCCGTTCCGCCGGAGAGGCGGAGGCCGCTGCGTCATTGTCCATATTCGTGTCTGTGTCGGGGCCGTCGGTGAGGTCTGCCTCGTCTTCCCGGCGGCGGCGCAACTGGCTGAGGATCAGCAGAACGCCAATACCGGCGGTAAAGATCACGGTCACTTCGCCAAAGGTATCAAAGCCACGATAACTGGCCAGAACGGAGGTCACCATGTTGGGAACGCCGATTTCCTTGGGGCTTTCCTCGATATAGCGAGGGGCCACATGGGTCTGGACCGGGTTATCGGCGCGGCCAAAGGCCGGCATGTCGAACGTGGCATAGACAAGGGCGGTCCCGACCAGCAGGGACACGAGGAGCGGGACCAGCGCCCG
>NZ_BSOY01000240.1 GCF_030160755.1 Brevundimonas denitrificans
TGCCCGTATGCAGGGGGTGGTTTGACGGAAACACGGAAACCCCCTGCAAGGTTGTTGAGACCGGCGCATCCAGCCGATCCGCCAGCGCCACCAGACAATCCTGCGCCCCGGCCGCACCCCAACCGGCAAAAATGGCCGGATGTTTCGCCTGCCGCAGCAGCGCGACCGCCCGCTCAATTTCGTGTTCAAGCCCGCGCACCGTGGCGGCCTCAACAGGCTGATATTCCGGCAGTGCCTTCACTTCTGCGGTCAGAAGCTGGATATTGACCGGAATTTCCACGAAAACCGGGCCCGGCTCTCCCATGGTTGCCGTCCGGTAGGCCTCATACAGAACCGGGATCACCTCTTCGTGGGTGTTGACCATGAACGTTTTCTTCGTCAGCCCTGCCATAAAGGCATGCTGGTCCATTTCATGAAGCTGATAGCGATACTCGAGGTCGTTGCGCACGCCGCCGCAAATGACCAGCATGGGGATACCGTCCAGCAACGCCTCGCCAATGCCGCTGGCGGCGTGG
>NZ_BSOY01000241.1 GCF_030160755.1 Brevundimonas denitrificans
GGATCATATCCTGTTTGCCCCATCAATCAAAACAATTCCCCCTGCCGCCCCCAAACGGCGGACGCCTTCGGGAAACCCCGCCCCCTGCCGCCGGTAAAAAAAACAAACCACCCTTCAAAAGAGTGGTTGCCTGAAAGAAAAGGTAACCTATTATATTATATTAATCAGATAAAATAAAATAATGCGTGTTCTGTATCAGGTTTCCTGACCGTCTCGCGGTCAACCGGAATGAAAGGGATGCACCTCGATGAGCAAGCTCTCGAACATGGAGATCAGCCGGGAGAGCGCGGAACTGGACGCGCTGCTGGAAACCACAGTAGACGCCATCATCACCATTCGCCCGGACGGGATCATCCAGCGGTTCAACCGCGCCGCCGAGGTCATGTTCGGCTTTGGCAGGGACGAGGTGATCGGGCAGAATGTCAAATGCCTGATGCCCGACCAGTACGCCACCGAGCATGACCGGTATCTGCATGACTATGCCACGACCGGGGTCAAGCATATCATT
>NZ_BSOY01000242.1 GCF_030160755.1 Brevundimonas denitrificans
CGCGGCTGAGGCTGCTGGCCCTGCTGGCCACGGCGCTGGCCACCGGGGCGGCTGTGGCCGTGGCCGGGGTGATCGGCTTCGTCGGCCTGGCGGCGCCGCATCTGGTGCGGAGCGCGGTGCGGGGCGATCCGGGGCGGCTGCTGCTGCCCTCGGCCCTGGCCGGGGGGCTGATGCTGGTTGTGGCAGACCTGCTGGCCCGGATGACGCCAACGGACCAGGAGCTGAAGCTGGGCGTGTTCACGGCTCTGGTCGGCGCGCCGCTGTTCGCCCTGATCGCCTGGCGGGCGGCGCGGGAGTGGCGGCTGTGAGCGCGCTGGAACTGATCGGCGCCAAGGCCGCGCTGGGCGGACGGACGGTGCTGGACGGGGTCAGCCTGTCGGTCGCGACGGGTGAGCTTGTCGCCGTGGTCGGACCGAACGGCGCCGGCAAGTCGAGCGCGATCCGGGCGCTGGCGGGGCTGCTGCCGCTGACCGGCGGGCAGGCGCGGCTCGGCGGGGACGATG
>NZ_BSOY01000243.1 GCF_030160755.1 Brevundimonas denitrificans
TTGGTCGGTATTTTTCAGGTTCTGTCCCCAGTGCCGCGCGAAGCATGGTCAGGATATCCTCATAGATACGCGCCTTTTCCTTGGGCGAATGGGTGGGGGCGCTGACCAGCAGGCTCACCATGCGGCCATTTCGGGCCTGCAAGGGTTCCCACCTGCAGGAAAGCCCTTCAAGGTCAGGCGGGCTTTCCGGTGATCGGTTGTCCGGAATGCGGTATGGGTTCGTTATATGGTCCTGCTTGAGAAGGCGGTCCGCCTCCATCAGGCCGCCGCCGGAAAACATGCCAAGGAAAAGACCCTCTCCTATCTCGTATTTCAGGACTTTGACCGATACACCGGCTTTTCGAATTTCCGTTACCGGGATCATGCCGATACGAAGGTCCAGACTGAAACTCTTTCTCGCCAGCGCCCGGACCTGTATCAGGGCTTTCTCGGCCTCGGCCCGCAAGACGGCCGGGATGGCGAGGGTGCCGCCATCGCCGCCAAAAACATAGGGGATATCAATG